>JAEZEB010000155.1 GCA_023438115.1 Pseudomonadota bacterium
GGCCGGCTGCGCGCCGGGCGTGGGGTTCGTGGTGGTCATAGTTGAATTCCCTTGGCCTTCAGTGCCTTGCTGAGGGCGGCGACTGCCCGCGAGCAGTGCGTCTTGACACTGCCTTCGGAGCAGCCCATGGCCGCGGCGGTTTCAGCCACGTCCATGTCCTCCCAATAACGCATCAGGAATGCCTCCCGTTGACGGGCGGGCAGCTCCATGATCTCCGTCTCGATCTGCCGCAGTACCTGCGCACGCCGGGTGGCGTCCTCGGCGCTCTCCACCTGCTGGGCCTCGCCCGAGGCGTCGTGCGCCTCCAGCAGGTCGAAGTCGCCGTCCTCGCCCGCCGGCTCGAAGTCGCCGAGGTTGGAGAACAGCGCATTGCGCGTCTTCTGGCGCCGGAACCAGTCCAGCGTCGAGTTCGACAGGATGCGCTGGAACAGCATCGGCAGCTCGCCCGGCGGCTTGTCCCCGTAGTGCTCCGCCAGCTTCATCATGCTGTCCTGCACGATGTCGAGCGCCGCTTCCTGGTCGCGCACATGGTAGACGGTGCGCTTGAACGCACGCTTCTCCACGCCCAGCAGGAAG
Organism: Pseudomonadota bacterium; assembly: GCA_023438115.1. Classification (GTDB taxonomy): domain Bacteria; phylum Pseudomonadota; class Gammaproteobacteria; order Burkholderiales; family Burkholderiaceae_C; genus Ramlibacter. Next base: position 577 of record JAEZEB010000155.1, read on the forward strand.
TCGGAGAGTTCGCGTTCTGTGGCCAAGGAATCGGGGCGGCTGGTGGTGCGGCTGCGGGTCCGGGGCAGGCGGCGCCTGCCGGGCAGGCGCGAAATTATGGCACCCCCGAAAGATGCCGCTGGCGGACCGTCCTGTTGCAGTGCGATAATGCCGCCTGCAAGTCAAAAGGCAAACGAGCCCGGATCCGGCGAAGCGATTGGCGCGCCCATGGTCCGGTGTTCTAAGTCCCGACGCTACCTCACGAGGGTGGGCGAAGGGGCACCCCAAGGTTCGAAGTTCCGAAACCCGAAAGGTTGATCATGGAAATCTCCCGCACGGAGCTCAGCTCCGCGGCCGCAGCCACTGCCGGCCAGTCCCAGGACCTGCGCGGCGCCGAAATCCTCGTCAAGGCCCTCCAGGCCGAGGGCGTGAAGTACGTCTGGGGCTATCCCGGCGGCGCGGTGCTGCACATCTACGACGCGTTCTACAAGCAGGACACCATCCAGCACGTGCTGGTGCGGCACGAGCAGGCGGCAGTGCATGCGGCCGACGGCTATGCGCGGGCGACCGGCGAAGTCGGCGTGGCGCTGGTGACCTCTGGCCCCGGGCTGACGAACGCCGTCACCGGCATCGCCACCGCGTACATGGATTCGATCCCGATGGTGATCGTGACCGGCCAGGTGCCCACGGCCGCGATCGGCCTGGACGCCTTCCAGGAATGCGACACGGTCGGCATCACGCGTCCCATCGTCAAGCACAACTTCCTGGTCAAGGACGTGCGCGACCTCGCGGGCGTGATGAAGAAGGCCTTCCACATCGCGCGCAGCGGCCGCCCGGGCCCCGTGGTGGTGGACATCCCGAAGGACGTCTCCTTCAACAAGACCGCCTGGACCGGCTATCCGGACAAGGTGGAGATGCGCTCGTACAACCCGGTGCGCAAGGGCCACAGCGGGCAGATCCGCAAGGCGCTGCAGCTGCTGCTGGCCGCCAGGCGCCCGTACATCTATTCCGGCGGCGGCGTGATCCTCGGCAATGCCACCGAGGAGCTGCGCACGCTGGCCAACCTGCTGGGCTATCCCTGCACCAACACCCTGATGGGGCTGGGCGCCATCTCCGGCACCGACCCGAAGTTCCTCGGCATGCTGGGCATGCACGGCACGATCGAAGCCAACAACGCCATGCAGAACTGCGACGTGCTGCTGGCCGTGGGCGCGCGCTTCGACGACCGCGTGATCGGCAACCCGAAGCACTTCGGCTCCAGCGACCGCAAGATCATCCACGTCGACGTCGATCCCTCCAGCATCTCCAAGCGCGTGAAGGTCGACATCCCGATCGTGGGCGACGTCAAGGAAGTGCTGTCCGAGCTGATCGCGCAGCTGAAGGAATCGGGTGCCAGGCCCGACGCGTCTGCGCTGGGCGGCTGGTGGGAGACCATCGAAGGCTGGCGCAGGAAGGACTGCCTGAAGTACGACCGCGGCAACCGCGACGTGATCAAGCCGCAGCACGTGATCGAGACGCTGTGGAACATGACGAAGGACGTCGACACCTACATCACGTCCGACGTCGGCCAGCACCAGATGTGGGCCGCGCAGTTCTACAAGTTCCAGGAGCCGCGCCGCTGGATCAACTCCGGCGGCCTGGGCACCATGGGCGTGGGCATCCCCTACGCCATGGGCATCAAGATGGCGAAGCCGGATTCCGAGGTGTACTGCATCACGGGCGAAGGCTCGGTGCAGATGTGCATCCAGGAGCTGTCGACCTGCTTCCAGTACAAGACGCCCATCAAGATCATCTCGCTGAACAACCGCTACCTGGGCATGGTGCGCCAGTGGCAGCAGCTCGACTACGAGGGCCGCTACAGCCACAGCTACATGGACGCGCTGCCCGACTTCGTGAAGCTGGCCGAGGCCTATGGCCACGTGGGCATGCTGATCGAGAAGCCCTCGGACGTGGAGCCGGCGCTGCGCGAGGCGCGCAAGCTCAAGGACCGCACCGTGTTCATGGATTTCCGCACCGACCCGACGGAAAACGTCTGGCCGATGGTGAAGGCCGGGCAGGGCATCACGGAGATGCTGCTCGGAAGCGAGGATCTGTAAGGCACGCAGGAACAACCCCCACCCTTGTCATTGCGGGCTTGACCCGCAATCCAGACGGCGCCTGAAACGGCGCCGCATGGATCCCGGCTCGAAGCCGGGATGACAAGGGTGGGGCCACGACCAACCCAAGACGAATCTATTGCCCGCCAAGCCTGCCGCTTACCGGCTGCAGGGGAGGGCGGCGAAAAGAGGAATCCGACATGAAGCACATCATTGCCGTGCTGCTCGAGAACGAGCCCGGCGCCCTGTCCCGCGTGGTGGCCCTGTTCTCCGCCCGCGGCTACAACATCGAGTCGCTCACCGTGGCCCCCACGGAAGACGCGTCGCTGTCGCGCATGACGATCACCACCGCCGGCTCCGACGACGTGATCGAGCAGATCACCAAGCACCTGAACCGCCTGATCGAGGTGGTGAAGGTCGTCGACCTCACCGAAGGCAGCTACACCGAGCGCGAGCTCATGATGGTGAAGGTGCGCGCGGTGGGCAAGGAACGCGAGGAGATGAAGCGCATGGCCGACATCTTCCGCGGCCGCGTCATCGACGTCACCGACAAGAGCTACACCATCGAGCTGACCGGCGACCAGGCCAAGAACGACGCCTTCCTGCAGGCGATCGACCGCGGCGCCATCCTCGAGACCGTCCGCACCGGCGCGTCCGGCATCGGCCGCGGCGAGCGCATCCTGCGGGTATGACCCACCCCCGAAGCGCCTGCGGCGCCTCCCCCTCAAGGGGGCGCCACCAGCGGCCCGGCAAAGCCGGTTCCGCGGTGGCACTGGACCCAAGCAACTGAATTTCGTTTTTTTCCTGGAGAGACTCATGAAGGTTTATTACGACAAGGACTGCGACCTGAGCCTGATCAAGGGCAAGACGGTCGCCATCATCGGCTACGGCTCGCAGGGCCATGCGCACGCGCAGAACCTGAACGACAGCGGCGTCAAGGTCGTCGTCGGCCTGCGCCCGGGCGGCGCTTCCTGGCCCAAGGTCGAGAAGGCCGGCCTGAAGGTCGCCGCCGTCGGCGAGGCCGTGAAGATGGCCGACGTCGTGATGATCCTGCTGCCCGACGAGCAGATCGCCACCGTCTACAAGAACGACGTGGAGCCCAACATCAAGCAGGGCGCCTCGCTCGCCTTCGCCCACGGCTTCAACGTGCACTACGGCCAGGTCGTGCCGCGCGCCGACCTCGACGTGTGGATGGTCGCACCCAAGGCCCCGGGCCACACCGTGCGCAGCACCTACACCCAGGGCGGCGGCGTCCCCCACCTGGTGGCCGTGCATGCCGACAAGTCCGGCAAGGCGCGTGACCTGGCGCTGTCGTACGCGATGGCCAACGGCGGCGGCAAGGCCGGCATCATCGAGACGAACTTCCGCGAGGAGACCGAGACCGACCTGTTCGGCGAGCAGGCCGTGCTGTGCGGCGGCACCGTGGAGCTGATCAAGGCCGGCTACGAGACGCTGGTGGAAGCCGGCTACGCGCCCGAGATGGCCTACTTCGAGTGCCTGCACGAGCTGAAGCTGATCGTGGACCTGATCTACGAAGGCGGCATCGCGAACATGAACTACTCGATCTCCAACAACGCGGAGTACGGCGAGTACGTCACGGGCCCGCGCGTCATCACCGAAGAGACCAAGAAGGTGATGAAGCAGGTCCTGAAGGACATCCAGACCGGCGAATACGCCAAGTCCTTCATCCTGGAAAACCGCGCCGGCGCCCCGACCCTGCAGTCGCGCCGCCGCCTGAACGCCGAGCACTCCATCGAGGTGGTGGGCGAGCAGCTGCGCGCGATGATGCCCTGGATCAAGAAGAACAAGCTGGTGGACCAGACGCGGAACTGATCCCCGCGCGTCCGAACGGAAAAAGCCGCCTCCGGGCGGCTTTTTCGTTGCCGCCGCGGGCCAGCCTTTACACTCGAAACCATGCACGACGGACACGAAGACGAGATGCCCGACGAGGGAGTGGTGGTGCGCAAGCGCCGCAAGGGCATCTACATCCTGCCCAACCTGTTCACGCTGGCGGCGCTGTTCGGCGGCTTCTACGCGGTGGTGATGGCCATGAACGGCCGCTTCGACCTGGCCGCGGCCGGCGTCTTCAGCGCCATGGTCCTCGACAGCCTCGACGGCCGCGTGGCGCGCATGACCAACACGCAGAGCGCCTTCGGCGAGCAGATGGATTCGCTCTCCGACATGGTGTCCTTCGGGGCGGCGCCGGCGCTGATCGCCTACGAGTGGGCGCTCAAGGGCCTGGGCCGCTGGGGCTGGATCGCGGCCTTCGTCTATTGCGCCTGCGCCGCGCTGCGCCTGGCGCGCTTCAACGTCAACACGCAGGTCGTCGACAAGCGCTTCTTCCAGGGCCTGCCGTCGCCGGCGGCCGCGGCGCTGGTGACGGGCTTCATCTGGATCATGACGGAGTCGGGCGTGAAGCCCTACGACGTGACCTGGGCCATGTTCGCCGTGGCGCTGTACGCCGGCCTCACGATGGTGACCAACGTGCCGTTCTACAGCTTCAAGGACATCCAGATGAAGAAGAGCGTGCCCTTCGCCGTGATCGTGCTGATCGCGCTGGGCATCGCAGTCATCAACATCCATCCGCCGGTCGTGCTGTTCGCGATCTTCGTGGTCTACGGCCTGTCCGGCTACGCGCTGTACTTCTGGCGCCGGGCGCGCGGCGAGCGCGCCAGCGTGATCAGCACGTCCACGGAGGAACCCGAGGAATCGGGCCTGCACCGTTGACCCGCCGGATTTCTGTGCTACATTGGACGCCATGAACCGCATTGCGCTGGCCCTACTGCTATCCCCCCACGGGCGGAGACGGTAGCGCGCGCGCATTCAAATTCCCGATCACGGCCCGTTTGCACCAGCAGCGGGCCGTTTTCCGTTTTGGGGCTGCTGGTTCCTCTTTCCAACGAAGAAGCCACCATGCCCATGTTGAAGAACCCCGCCGGCAAGTACCGCCCCTTCGCCCCCGTGCGCCTGGCGGACCGCACCTGGCCCGATGCCGTGATCACGCAGGCGCCCGCGTGGTGCAGCGTGGACCTGCGTGACGGCAACCAGGCGCTGATCGAGCCCATGGACATCCCGCGCAAGCTGCGCATGTTCGAGACGCTGGTGGCGATTGGCTTCAAGGAGATCGAGGTGGGCTTCCCCTCGGCCTCGCAGGTCGAATGGGACTTCGTGCGCAAGCTGATCGAGGAAGACCGCATCCCGGCCGACGTCACCATCCAGGTGCTGACGCAGGCGCGCGAGCCCCTGATCCGCCGCACCTTCGAGGCCCTGCGGGGCGCCCGGCGCGCCATCGTGCACCTGTACAACGCCACCGCGCCGGTGATGCGCAAGGTGGTGCTGGGCCTGGACGAGGGCGGCATCGTGGACCTCGCCACCTCGCAGGCGCGCCTGTTCCGCGAGCTCGCGGCGGAGCAGCCTGGCACCGACTGGGTGTTCGAGTACTCGCCCGAGATGTTCTCCGGCACCGAGCTGGCCTTCGCCAAGCGCGTCGTCGACGCGGTCACCGAAGTCTGGCAGCCGACGCCGCAGCGCAAGTGCATCGTCAACCTGCCGTCGACGGTGGAACACGCCACGCCCAACATCTTCGCCGACCAGATCGAGTGGATGCACCGGCACCTGGCGCGCCGCGACAGCATCGTGCTGTCGGTGCACCCGCACAACGACCGCGGCACGGGCACGGCCGCCGGCGAGTTCGCGATCATGGCGGGCGCCGACCGCCTGGAAGGCTGCCTGTTCGGCAACGGCGAGCGCACCGGCAACCTCGACATCGTGAACGTCGCGCTCAACATGTACAGCCAGGGCGTGCACCCCGGCCTGGACTTCTCCGACATCGACGAGATCCGCCGCACCGTGGAGCACTGCAACCAGCTGCCGGTGCACCCGCGCCATCCCTACGTGGGCGACCTGGTTTACACCTCCTTCTCGGGCTCGCACCAGGACGCGATCAGGAAGGCCTTCGCCGCGCGCAAGGAAGGCGACAACTGGGACATGCCGTACCTGCCCATCGACCCCATGGACCTCGGCCGCAGCTACGAGGCGGTGATCCGTGTCAACAGCCAGTCCGGCAAGGGCGGCATCGCCTACCTGCTCGAGTCCGAGTTCGGGCTGGAGCTGCCGCGCCGGCTGCAGATCGAGTTCAGCCAGGTGGTGCAGGGCGTCATGGATGCGAGCGGCAAGGAGCTGTCGGCGCAGGACCTGTGGACGCTCTTCGAGCGCGAGTTCCGCGTCGACGGCGCCGCGGTGGCCCACCAGGTGAAGACCGCGGGGCAGGGCGAGCCGGTCGCGGTCAGCGCGCAGGTGGACCTCGGCGACGGCGGGATGCTGCAGGTGCGCGGCAGCGGCAACGGCCCGATCGACGCCTTCGTGGCCGGCCTGGCCGAGGCGACCGGGCAGGCCATCCGCGTGCTCGACTACCATGAGCATGCGATCGGCGCGGGCGCGAACGCGCGCGCCGTCGCCTACCTCGAACTGCGCGTCGGCGACCGCACGCTGTTCGGCGTGGGCATGGACCCCGACATCGTCTCGGCTTCGCTCAAGGGCATCGTGTCCGGGCTGCAGCGCGCCGGACTGGCCACCCAAAAACAGGAGCAAACGACATGGCAGACCAACTGATCATCTTCGACACGACCTTGCGCGACGGCGAGCAATCGCCCGGCGCCTCCATGACCCGCGACGAGAAGCTGCGCATCGCGCGCCAGCTCGAGCGCCTGCGGGTCGACGTGATCGAAGCCGGCTTCGCGGCCAGCTCCAACGGCGACTTCGAGGCGGTGTCCGCCATCGCCGCCGCGATCAAGGACTCGACGGTGTGCTCGCTCTCGCGCGCCAACGACCGCGACATCTCGCGCGCGGCCGAGGCGCTCAAGGGTGCGGCGCGGGCCCGCATCCACACCTTCATCGCCACGTCGCCGCTGCACATGGAGAAGAAGCTGCGCATGACGCCCGAGCAGGTGCTGGAGCAGGCGAAGCAGTCGGTGCGCTTCGCCCGCAACCTCTGCGGCGACATCGAGTTCTCGCCCGAGGACGGCTACCGCAGCGAGATGGATTTCCTCTGCCGCGTGCTGGAGACGGTGATCGCCGAGGGCGCCACCACCATCAACGTGCCGGACACCGTGGGCTACGCGGTGCCGGAGCTGTACGGCGAGTTCATCAGGACCCTGCGCGAGCGCATTCCCAACTCCGACAAGGCGATCTGGTCGGTGCACTGCCACAACGACCTGGGCATGGCCGTGGCCAACTCGCTGGCCGGCGTGAAGATCGGTGGCGCGCGGCAGGTGGAGTGCACGATCAACGGCCTGGGCGAGCGCGCGGGCAACTGCTCGCTGGAAGAGATCGTCATGGCCGTGAAGACCCGCAAGGACTACTTCGGCCTGGACGTGAACATCGACACCAAGCACATCGTGCCGGCCAGCCGGATGGTGAGCCAGACGACCGGCTTCGTGGTGCAGCCGAACAAGGCCGTCGTCGGCGCCAACGCCTTCGCGCACGCGAGCGGCATCCACCAGGACGGCGTGCTCAAGGCACGCGACACCTACGAGATCATGCGCGCCGAGGACGTGGGCTGGAGCGCCAACAAGATCGTGCTGGGCAAGCTGTCGGGCCGCAATGCCTTCAAGCAGCGCCTGCAGGAGCTGGGCGTGCAGCTGGAGAGCGAGGCCGAGATCAACGCCGCCTTCGCCAAGTTCAAGGAGCTGGCCGACCGCAAGAGCGAGATCTTCGACGAGGACATCCTGGCGCTGGTGAGCGACGAGGCCGTGACGCAGGAGCAGGAGACCTATCGCCTGGTCTCGCTGCGCCAGCACAGCGAGACCGGCGAGCGGCCGCAGGCCGAGGTGGTGTTCACGGCCGAGGGCCGGGAGGTCCGTGGCAGCGCCGAAGGCAACGGCCCGGTAGACGCCTCGCTGAAGGCGATCGAAAGCCACGTGAATAGCGGCGCCGAGATGGTGTTGTATTCCGTCAACGCCATCAGCGGGTCCACGGAAAGCCAGGGCGAGGTCACCGTGCGCCTGCAGAACTCGGGCCGGGTGGTCAACGGCGTGGGGGCCGATCCGGACATCGTGGTCGCCTCGGCCAAGGCGTATCTGAGCGCCCTGAACAAGCTCCACAGCAAGGTGGAACGCGTTGCCGCGCAGGGGGGCGGCAACGTCTAGCGGCCTGTTTCGATCCTGGCAACGACCTAGGGTTACTGCGGATTCCGTACCTCAGCCTTGAAGTTACCTTCCTAAGTGTTTGATTTTTTGTAACTTTACCGACGCCAGGTACACGGTCGAAGTACACTCGCGCCAGGGATGTCAGCTGTTTCCTACATCCCGTGACGTCGTTGCCAGGAGTACCGAACTTGATTCGATTCGCTTACACGATCGCGCTGAGCGTTCTCGCCCTGGCCCTGACCACCCCTGCGCCCGCGGAAGCCGGCCAGCGCGGGGCGAAGAAGCAGGGAACGACGGTCGTCAAGAAGGCCCGTGTCAGCAAAAGCTTCAACGGCCGCAAGAAATACGTTTCGAAGCAGTCCCGCCGCTCCGTTGTGCGAGCGGTGCCGGCGCGCCCCTCGTACGGCCGCCTCGCGGGCCTGCATGCCACCGAGGATGACCTGAACCTCAAGTCCAGCGTGGCCCTGGTGATCGATCAGGAGACGCAGCAGGTGCTGCTGTCGAAGAACGATTCCGCCGTGCTGCCGATCGCCTCCATCACCAAGCTGATGACGGGCCTGATCATCAGCGAGGCCGGCCTGCCGATGGACGAGATGATCACCATCACGCAGGACGATGTGGATACCGAGAAGGGCAGCTCCTCGCGGCTTCGCGTTGGCACGTCGCTGAGTCGCGGGGAGCTCATGCACCTGAGCCTGATGTCCAGCGAGAACCGCGCCGCGCATGCGCTGGGCCGTACCTACCCGGGCGGCATGGCGGCCTTCGTCGAGGCGATGAACGCGCGCGCCAGGCTCCTGGGCATGAGCGACACGCGCTACGTCGAGCCCACGGGCCTGTCCAGTCGCAACCAGTCCAGCGCGCAAGACCTCGCGCGCCTGGTCGCCGTGGCCGCGAACGATGCGCTCCTGAGCGAGCTTTCGACGTCGCACGGCTACGAGGTGGCCGTCGGCCGCCGCACGCTGCACTTCAACAACACGAACCGCCTGGTGAAGAACCCGGCCTGGGACATCGGCCTGCAGAAGACCGGCTACATCTCCGAGGCGGGCCAGTGCCTGGTGATGCAGGCCAAGGTGGCTGGCCGCAAGCTGATCATGGTGTTCCTGGATTCGGCCGGCAAGCTGAGCCGCATCGGCGACGCCGAGCGCGTGCGCCGCTGGATCGAAACGCAGGCGCCGGGCCATCCCTCGCTGGACGACGGCAGCACGATGATCCGGCAGGTGAGCGGCTGAGGCTTCTTGACCACGAAAGCGAAAGCGGCCCGAGGGCCGCTTTCGCTTTTTTGGGCCGGTCTCAGGCTGCCATGCGTTGCGTCGGCGGCTTGTACCCCAGCGCCGCGGAGATCTCGTCCGCCGTCGCCTGCAGCTTCACCAGCCAGCTCTCGTCGAGGCGGTCCGCCGGCGCCGAGATCGACAGGCCCGCGATCAGCCGGGACTGGTCATCGTAGATGCCCGCAGCCATGCAGCGCACGCCCAGTTCGAGTTCCTCGTTGTCGCGCGCGATGCCGTATTGCCGCGCCTTGGCGAGCTCGCGCTCCAGCACCGGCAGCTGCGTGATGCTGTTGCGCGTGTGGCCGGCCAGGCCGGTGCGCGTGGCGTAGGCGCGCACGCGCTGCGCATCGTCGGCGGCGAGGAACAGCTTGCCCGTCGACGTCAGGTGCAGCGGCGCGCGGCCGCCGATGGCGCGCACCACCTGCATGCCCGAGCGCTCGCTGTACGCGCGCTCGACGTAGACGATCTCGTCGCCCTGGCGCACGCTGAGGTTCACCGGCTGCTGGATCTGCCGGTGCAGCTCGCGCATGGGTTGCAGCGCGGCGTCGCGCACGTTCAGCCGCGCCTTCACCAGGTTGCCCAGTTCCAGCAGGCGCATGCCGAGGCGGTAGCTGCCGGCCTCGGGCCGGTCGACGAAGCGGCCCGTGGCGAGGTCGTTGAGGATGCGGTGCGTGGTGGACGGATGAAGGCCCGTCTTCTCGCTGATCTCCTTGAGCGAGATGGCTTCCTCGCGCGAGGCCAGCACGTCGATCAGCGCGAACATGCGCTCGATCACCTGGATGGTGGGCGTGGCCGGAGCCTGGGGGTCGGTTTTTCGCATGGCGGAGGTTCCTCGGCCGCCATTTTATCTTGTGAAATCTCGGGGCGCTAGAGGCCCGGCTTCCACTCGCCGTCCACCAGCACTTCGTGGGGGTGGAAGCGCGCCTTGTAATTCATCTTGGCGCTCTGGGCGATCCAGTAGCCCAGGTAGACATGCGGGAGGTTCAGGCGCCGCGCCTGGTCGATCTGCCACAGCACGCTGTAGGTGCCGTAGCTGGCGTCCGGATCGGGCTCGTAGAAGGTGTAGACGGCGGAAAGGCCGTCGTTGAGCACGTCGAGGATGGACACCATGCGCAGCGCGCCCGGGCTGCCGTCGGCTTGCGTCTCGCGGAACTCCACCAGGCGCGAGTTCACGCGGCTTTGCAGCAGGAACTGCGTGTACTGGTCGATGCTGTCGTGGTCCATGCCGCCGCCCGCATGCCGGCCGGTCTGATAGCGCAGGTACAGGTGGTAGTGCTCGGGCACGAAGCACAGCTTGAGCACGCGCGCCTGCAGGCCGCCGTGCTGCTTCCAGGCGCGGCGCTGGCTGCGCCCGGGCCGGAAGGGATCGACCAGCACCCGCAGCGGCACGCAGGCGCGGCAGCCGTCGCAGTAAGGGCGGTAGGTGAACATGCCGCTGCGGCGGAATCCGCTGGTAACGAGGTCCGAATAGGCGTCGTTGTGGATCAGGTGGCTGGGCGTGGCGACCTGGGAGCGGGCCTGCCGTCCCGGCAGGTAGCTGCACGGGTAGGGCGCCGTGGCGTAGAACTGCAGCGTCTGGAGCGGGAGGTCCTTGAGGTGCGTCACGCGGCGTGGGGAGGCGGCAGGAGTCGATTCCAGTATACGGGTTCGAAGCGCCATGCAGCGGGCGGCCGGCGCGATTCGCGCGCGACCTGCAGGACAAATTCCGCGCGCGGGATCTCGCGCGCGCCCAGCGATGCGAGGTGACGCGTGTTCTGCTGGCAGTCGATCGTGGCGACCTCGGCCTCGCGGCACCAGGCGACCAGCGCCGCGAGTGCGATCTTCGAGGCGTCCGGCACGCGCGTGAACATGGATTCGCCGAACACCGCGCGCCCGAGGACGACGCAGTAGAGGCCCCCGGCGAGCTCGCCGTCGATCCAGGTCTCCACGCTGTGCGCGAAGCCGGCGCGGTGGAATTCCCGGTAGGCCTGCACCATGTCCGGCAGGATCCAGGTGCCGGACTGGCCCGGCCGCTCGCTGCCGGCGCAGGCGCGGATCACCGCGTCGAAGTCGTTGTCGAAGCGGATCTCGCAGGCCGGGTCGGCGGCGAAGCGCGCGAGTGTCTTGCGCAGCGAGCGGTGCAGGCGGAATTCGCTGGTGGGCAGCACCATGCGCGGGTCCGTGCTCCACCACAGGATGGGTTGCCCTTCGCTGTACCAGGGGAAGATCCCGCGCGCATAGGCGCGCTGCAGGGTGTCGACGTCGAGCGCGCCGCCGGCCGCGAGCAGGCCGGGCGCCGGCTGCCCGTCGTCCCAGGCCTGCGAAGGATGGGGGAAGGGATCGCCGGGTTGGAGCCAGGGCAGGTGCATCGGGCGGGACAAGCGTGCGAGGGAAGCGCCGCGTCATTGTGCCTGCGGCCGCGTGCGCGTCGGCGCATGGCGTGCCGCCGTGGCCTGCGCGGCTGCGGCCTGACTACGCCGCGGGACGGCGGAGTCCGACAAGGCGCCGCCGGTGCGCTTCCTAGCATGGCCGCTCGTTGCCAAGGAGCCGCCGATGCCGAACGAGACCCGTGAAGCCCGTCCGGAAAGCCCCCCGGTGCTGCTGGCCTGGGGCATGCCGGGAGCTGACCATCCGCAAGGTTCCAGGGACGCCGTGGGTCTCTGGCTTTCGGGCGGCGCCGGCCTCCTGCTGTGGACGGCCCTGGTCCTCTGGCTGACCGCCTGAACCGAAAAACGCTGGCCTGGGCGATGGCTGTGACACACTCGTGTGTCCATCGCCATGCGCACGCCTTCCTCTCCCGACCCCCGCACGCGCCTGCTGCCCGAAGGCCGGCGCTGGGGCTTCGGTGCGCACAGCGTGCGGCCCTACCTGGCCCGCATGCTGCAAGAACGCCCCGGCGACCCCGCGCATCCGGGCGCGTCCATCCGCAATCCCGTCTTTCCGCACATGGACCAAGCGCTGCGGGCGCTGGACGCCGGCACCCGCAACTAGGCACGCTTCCTACATATTTCTGACCAGAGGGCGTGGCGAAAACGCCCTCACACGGGCTGACCCGGATTGCCGCGGCCCCGGGCGTTATGTAACTTCATGTGTCATGTCACCTGGAGGAAGTTACATGAAGGTTCATGCTCTCTCGCTCGCTTTCCTGGCC
>JAEZEB010000161.1 GCA_023438115.1 Pseudomonadota bacterium
CGTCATGCGCGCGCCGAGTTCGTTCAGCTGCTCGGGGATCAGGCGCTCCGCCGCGGGCAGCAACTGCGTTTCCTCGTCGGCCACGTGGTGCATCACGTGGCGCATCAGGTCGAAGAAGGTGTCGTCGTACGCGGGGTCGTTGACCGGCATGTTGCGCAGGCGCGAGATGAGGCCGCGCATCTCGTCGTGCTCGGGCGTGCTCTTGCGCAGGATCTCGTTGTCCGCCACCAGCCGCATGGCCGGATAGAACAGTTCCTCCTCGAGCTGGGCGTGGATCTCGAGCGCCAGGCACACGTTGTCCACCAGGCCCTTGCGCACGCGCTCCGACGCGCCGATCTCGTACTGGTGGAACGCCGTCAGAACGTGCGTGTGGTCCAGGCGGATCATGTTGGTGATGCTGGGCGACAGCTGGGACATCAGGGAAGACATGGGATGTGGCCTTGCTGGTGCTTGCGATGGGCGCATTGGAGCGCGGACCGGCATCCCGGCTGTGTCGGACGGTGACGTTGCACTCTGTAGTCGTCGGGTGGCGCGGCGCTACTGCCGGGCCGTACGCCATGTGTCGTATGGCTGCGGGGAGGGGGGCTCCATAGCATGAGCTTCACCTTCCCTCTCACCTGGAGTCACACATGCAACGCCGCTTCACCCTGCAGGCCCTCACCGCCGCCGTCGCGCTGGCCGGCAGCGGCCTCGCCTTCGCCCAGTCCGCGGACACCATCAAGGTCGGCATCCTGCACAGCCTGTCGGGCACGATGGCCATTTCCGAGACGGTGCTCAAGGACACCGCGCTGATGGCCATCGAGGAGATCAACGCCAAGGGCGGCGTGCTGGGCAAGAAGCTCGAGCCGGTGGTCGTCGACCCGGCCTCCAACTGGCCGCTGTTCGCCGAGAAGACCCGCCAGCTGCTCACCCAGGACAAGGTGGCCGTGATCTTCGGCTGCTGGACCTCCGTGTCTCGCAAGTCGGTGCTGCCGGTGGTCGAGGAGCTCAACGGCCTGCTGTTCTATCCCGTCCAGTACGAGGGCGAGGAGCTGTCCAAGAACGTGTTCTACACGGGCGCCGCGCCCAACCAGCAGGCGATCCCGGCCGTCGAGTACCTGATGTCCAAGGACGGCGGCGGCGCGCAGCGCTTCGTGCTGCTGGGCACCGACTACGTGTACCCGCGCACCACCAACAAGATCCTGCGCGCCTTCCTCAAGTCCAAGGGCGTCGCCGACGCGGACATCATGGAGGAGTACACGCCCTTCGGTCACAGCGACTACCAGACCATCATCGCGAAGGTCAAGAAGTTCGCTTCCGAAGGCAAGAAGACGGCCGTGGTCTCCACCATCAACGGCGACTCCAACGTGCCTTTCTACAAGGAACTGGGCAATGCCGGCCTCAAGGCCAAGGACGTGCCGGTGGTGGCCTTCTCGGTCGGCGAGGAGGAACTGCGCGGCGTCGACACCAAGCCGCTGGTGGGCCACCTGGCCGCGTGGAACTACTTCATGTCGGTGAAGAACCCGACCAACAACGAGTTCACCAGGAAGTGGGCTTCGTACGCGAAGACCAAGAACATCGCGGGCCACAAGGACAAGCCGCTCACCAACGATCCCATGGAAGCCACCTACATCGGCGTGTACATGTGGAAGCAGGCGGTGGAGAAGGCCAAGACCACCGACGTCGACAAGGTGATCGCCGCGATGGGCGGCCAGACCTTCAAGGCGCCCTCGGGCTTCACGGCCAAGATGGACGAGAAGAACCACCACCTGCACAAGCCGGTGTTCATCGGCGAGGTGAAGGCCGACGGCCAGTTCAACGTGGTGTGGAAGACGCCCGGCCCGGTCAAGGCCAAGCCCTGGTCGCCCTTCATCGAAGGCAACGACAAGAAGAAGGACGAGCCGGACGGCAAGTCGAAGATGTAAGGCGCGCGGCGCTTCCGCTGTCCCGGACCTTGTCATTGCGGGCTCGACCCGCAATCCAGGCGGCGCCTGATCGCGCGCCGCCTGGATCCCGGCTCGAGGCCGGGATGACAAGGTTCGTGCTGTTCCTCCGTCCCCCATGCTCAAGACCTTCCTGCTCCTGTTTGCCACGCTCGCCGGCGCCGCCCACGCGCTCACGGCCGACGAAGCGCGCGCGCTCGCGATCGGCGATTCCGATGCGCGCATCGCCGCCATAGGCCGGGCCGTCACTGCCGCCGACGCGCGCACCGCGGCCTTTCTCCAGGCGCTGGCCGACGACGAGGTGAAGGTCGCCGGCGAGCGCGTGTTCTTGGTGCGCGACGAGCAGGCCTACGACCCCGTGACGGGCGCCGAAGTGGCGCTGCCCGAAGACGCGGAAGATGTCGTCAACAACAACCGCATGCGCGGCGAGCTCGATGGCGCGCTCGCGGCGCTGAAGCTTTTTTCACCCGACGCGGCGCAGCGTTCCGCCGCCGTCGCCGAATTGCAGAAGGATCCCGGTTCCGCGCCGATCGCGGCGGTCGAGAAGGCCTGGCAAGCGGAGAAGGAGCCCGCCATCCGCGACGGTCTCGCGCTGCTGCGGGCCGCGGCGCTGCTGGAGAGCGAGGAGGCCCCGCGCCGGCTGGAGGCCGCGCGCCTGCTGGCCGACAGCCGCACGCCGGCCACCCGCAACCTGTTGCAGCAGCGGTTGCAGCAGGAAGACGATGCACAGGTGAAGGCGGCGCTGGCCGCCTCGCTGCGTTCCATCGAATCCTCGCTGGCCTGGGACGAGCGCGCGGCCGCCATCTTCGCGGGCCTGAGCCTCGGCTCCATCCTGCTGCTGGTGGCGCTGGGCCTGGCGATCACCTACGGCCTCATGGGCGTGATCAACATGGCCCATGGCGAGCTGATGATGATCGGCGCATATGCGACCTACGTCGTGCAGGGCCTGTTCCAGCGCTACCTGCCCGGCGCCTTCGACGCCTACCTGCTCGCCGCGGTGCCGGCGTCCTTCCTCGCCGCCGCCCTGATGGGCGCGGTGCTCGAACGCGGCGTGATCCGCTTCCTCTACGGCCGGCCGCTGGAGACGCTGCTGGCCACCTGGGGCATCAGCCTGATGCTGATGCAGCTGGTGCGCACGATCTTCGGCGCGCAGAACGTCGGCGTGGAGAACCCCTCCTGGATGAGCGGCGGCCTGGTGCTCACGGACAACCTGCAACTGCCCTGGAACCGCATCGTGATCATGGCCTTCGCCTTCGCGGTTCTGGCGGCGATGGCGCTGCTGATCGCGCGCACGCGCCTGGGCCTGTTCGTGCGCGGCGTGACGCAGAATCGCCCTATCGCCTCCTGCATGGGCGTGAACACGGCACGCGTGGACACGCTCGCCTTCGCGCTCGGCTCCGGCATCGCGGGCCTGGCGGGCTGCGCCCTGAGCCAGGTGGGCAACGTGGGGCCTGACCTCGGGCAGGCCTACATCGTCGATTCCTTCATGGTGGTGGTGCTGGGTGGCGTGGGCCAGCTCGCGGGCACCGTGTATGCAGCGTTGGGACTGGGCGTGCTGAACAAGTTCATCGAGGGCTGGGCCGGCGCGGTGCTCGCGAAGATCGCGGTGCTGGTGCTGATCGTGGTGTTCATCCAGAAGCGGCCGCAAGGGCTGTTCGCGGTGCGCGGAAGGAGTGCGGAAGCATGAGCGCGGTTCTCCCACCGGACCTGCTGGATGCTCCTCCCTCCCCCTCTGGGGGAGGGCAGGGTGCGGGCAGCACGGGCGCCGTCGTCACGCCGAATGCCCCCACCCCGACCCTCCCCCAGGGGGGGAGGGAGGAACTGCCCGGACGCAGGCCCCTGCTCACGCGCGGCGGCTGGACGGTGTTCCTCGTCGCGCTGATCACCGTGTGCGCCATCGCGCCGGTGCTCAATCTCGTCGTGCCGGCCTCCAGCCCCTTCCACCTGAGCGACTACGCCGTCTCGCTCCTGGGCAAGATCATGTGCTACGCCATCTGCGCGCTGGCCATGGACCTGGTCTGGGGCTACACCGGCATCCTGTCGCTCGGCCATGGCCTGTTCTTCGCGCTCGGCGGCTACGCCATGGGCATGTACCTGATGCGGCAGATCGGCCGCGAGGGCAACTACAAGAGCGACCTGCCGGACTTCATGGTGTTCCTGGACTGGAAGGAGCTGCCCTGGCACTGGGCGCTCTCCGACAGCTTCCTCGCCACGCTGGTGCTGGTGGTGGCGGCGCCGGGCCTGGTCGCCTTCGTCTTCGGCTACTTCGCCTTCCGCTCGCGCATCAAGGGCGTGTACTTCTCCATCATCACGCAGGCGCTCACCTATGCGGCGATGCTGCTGTTCTTCCGCAACGAGACCGGCTTCGGCGGCAACAACGGCTTCACCGACTTCAAGCGCATCCTGGGCATCGCGATCGCCACGCCGTCGACGCGCATGGCGCTGTTCGTGCTGACCGGGCTCACGCTGCTCGGCTTCTTCCTGCTCGCGCGCTACCTCGTGGCCAGCAAGTTCGGCCGCGTGCTGCAGGCGATCCGCGACGCCGAGTCGCGCACCATGTTCTGCGGCTACGAGCCGGTGCGCTACAAGCTCGCCATCTGGACGCTCAGCGCCGTGATGTGCGGCGTGGCCGGCGCGCTCTACGTGCCGCAGGTGGGCATCATCAACCCGGGCGAGATGAGCCCGGCCAGCTCGATCGAGATCGCCATCTGGGCGGCCGTGGGCGGCCGCGCGACCCTGGTGGGGCCCATCGTCGGCGCCTTCCTGGTCAACGGCGCCAAGAGCTGGCTGACCGTCACGGCGCCGGAATTCTGGCTGTACTTCCTGGGCGGCCTGTTCATCGTCGTCACCCTGTTCCTGCCGCAGGGCGTGGCGGGGCTGGCGCGCCGGCTGTGGAGGAAGAGGGCATGACGCCGGAACTGCTGGAAGAAGGCGCGCAGCGCGCTTCGGCGCACGCGGCGCACACCGCGGCCGGCCGCACCGAATCGGGCGGACGCCGCGCGGGCTTCGCGCGCCCCGTGGTGCCCGGCGACGTGGACGTGACGCACGGCCGCATCCTGTACCTGGAAGACGTGAGCGTCAGCTTCGACGGCTTCCGCGCCATCAACGGCCTGTCGCTGGACATCGCGCCGGGCGAGCTGCGCTGCATCATCGGCCCCAATGGCGCCGGGAAGACCACGATGATGGACATCATCACCGGCAAGACGCGGCCCGACGCGGGCACGGTCTTCTTCGGCAGCACCATCGACCTGCTGCGCTATCGCGAATCGGAGATCGCGCAGCTGGGCATAGGGCGCAAGTTCCAGAAGCCCACGGTGTTCGAGCAGCTCACGGTGGCCGAGAACCTGGAACTGGCCCTGAAGGCCGACAAGGGCGTGGGCGCCAGCGTGTTCTTCCGTCCGGACTCCGAGCAGTCCGACCGCATGGGTGAGGTGCTGGGCACCATCCACCTTTCCGGCAGCTCGGGGCGGCTCGCCGGCACCCTCAGCCACGGCCAGAAGCAGTGGCTGGAGATCGGCATGCTGCTGATGCAGGACCCGCGGCTGCTGCTGCTGGACGAGCCCGTCGCCGGCATGACCGACGAGGAGACCGTGCGCACCGCCGAACTGTTCCTGTCCCTGAAGGGCAAGCACTCGCTGATGGTGGTGGAGCACGACATGAGCTTCATCGAGACCATCTCCGAGAAGGTCACCGTGCTGCACGAGGGCTCGGTGCTGGCCGAGGGAACGCTCGCGCAGGTGCGCGACGACGAGCGCGTGATCGAGGTGTACCTGGGCCGCTGACATGCTGAAGATCCGCAACATCCACCAGTACTACGGGGGCTCGCACATCCTGCGCGACGTGAGCCTGGAGGCGAAGCCCGGCGAGGTCACCGTGATCCTCGGGCGCAACGGCGTGGGCAAGACCACGCTGCTGAAGTCGCTCATGGGCCTGGTGCCCGTGCGCAGCGGCAGCATCGAGTTCGAGGGTCAGGCCATCGAGCGCCGCACGCCCTACGAGCGCGCCCGCGCCGGCATCGGCTTCGTGCCGCAGGGCCGCGAAATCTTCGCGCGCCTGACGGTGGAGGAAAACCTGCGCATGGGCCTGGCCACGCGCTCGGGCCGCACGCCCATCCCCGGCGAGCTGTTCACGCTGTTCCCGGTGCTGCGGCAGATGCTGCATCGCCGCGGCGGCGATCTCTCCGGCGGCCAACAGCAGCAACTGGCCATCGCGCGTGCGCTGGCCCCGGGGCCGCGGCTGCTGGTGCTGGACGAACCCACGGAGGGCATCCAGCCGAGCATCATCAAGGACATCGGCCGCGTGATCCGCATGCTGGCCGCGCGCGGCGACATGGCGATCCTGTTGGTGGAGCAGTACTACGACTTCGCGCGCGAGCTCGCGGATGCCTACGTGGTGATGGAGCGCGGCGAGGTGGTCGCGCGCGGGCGCGGCCAGGACATGGAAGCCGACGGCGTGCGCGAGCGCGTGGCGATCTGAGTCCGCGCGTCCCGGCGCCGCCGGAGAGGTCCTACCCGGGCTGCCCGCCCGTCCCGGCAGGCAGGCCCTGCGTGTTTCCCTAGTCTGGAAGCAGTTGCAGACAAGGAGAACACCATGCCCATCATCCTCTGGCTTCTCGGGGTCCCCCTCGGCATCGTGCTGTTGCTGATGCTGTTCGGCGTGATCTGAAGGGCGCGGCCGTAGGCAGGTGCCTACCGCGTGCCGCGCCGGTGCCTACCCGCAGAGCCGTCCCCGCCTTCCAGGGAGCGAACCGCCCGGGGCCTATCGTGGAACCATTCCAATCAACAGGAGTTCCACCATGCCCGTCATCCTCTGGCTTCTCGGCGTGCCGATCACCGTCATCATCCTGCTGATGCTGATCTTCTGATCGACGTCACGAGGTTTCCCGCGGCGCCTCGCCCGCGGGCCTCTCGGGCTTGCGCTTGACGGCATCCAGCTGCTCCAGGTTGCGGCCCGCCACTTCCCCCGCGTTCCCCGCTTCGTACTCGCGCGCCGACGCCGGGCCGAGTTCCTCGTCGCCCTGGTTGGTGTAAGGCTGGCCGCCCTGGCCGCCTTCCCAGTTCACTTCGTTGCGGTAGCCGTGCAGGGCCTTGCCGTCGCCCCGGGCCTCGCCCGGATCCTTGCGGTCGTTGTCCTTGGTCATCTCTTGCTCCTCGAAAATGCGCGACCCGCGCCAGGGTGGAGCCCCGGCGCGGGTCGATGCAGGTCACGCTGGATCAGCGGTTGCCCTGGACGCGGGTGTCGGGCACCAGCACCACGGGACCGGCTTCCGTCTGCGGTTCCACGGTCACCGACGCTTGGCCTTCGGGCAGGACCACGGTCTCGACTTCGCGCAGCAGGCCGCCACCGGCCACGCTGCCTTCGACGTCGCCCATGCCCATCACGCGCGCGCGGCAGGCGGCGCGGTTCTCTGCGACGTCATGCGCATCGCAGCGGGCCATGGCGTTCTGCTCGTAGTTGCCATAGGTTTCCAGGCGGCCGCGGCGCTTCTCGGCGGCGGAGTTGCGGGCTTCTTCCATGCAGGTTGCCCGGTCCTGCTGCGTCGCGCCGCTCTGGCAGGCGCGCAACTCGGACTGGTAGTTGCCGGAAGCATCGATCTTGTCGGTACCCGGGAACGCGGCCTCGGACGTGCCGGCAACCTGGGCCGTGGCGGCGCCGACGGCGAGCAGCGCGGCAGCGGCAAAGGATAGCGTGCTCTTCAGGGAGCGGTCCGTCTTCTTCATGGGGGGAACTCCTTGCAGTTCGGTTCGATGCGGGGAGTGTGGGCGGCGACCCGGGTCGCGGCTGCCGGAAAGTGGCGTGCGTGCCCGGCGCCGCCTGCCCGCGCGACAGTAGGACGGGGCTGGCAGCCCCGGCGTCAGAGCACCCAGCCGCGGGGCTCGGCCGGCGGCAGGTCCCAGGCCAGCGGCCGCCAGGCACGGCGGATCGCCTTGAGCAGTTGCAGCACCGGCTCGACCAGCGGGGCCAGCACCCGCACCACGACCACTTGCGGCCCCGGGGCCGTGGCGCCGGCCGTTTGCGCCAGCGGGTGCGCGGCGATGACTTCCCGCGCGGCGTCCAGCAGCGCATCGCGCCGCTCGCGTGCCAGCGCGCTGCCGGCCGCGAAGAAGAGACTGCCGAGGCAGCGGTGGCCCGCCAAGCCCAGCGGCCCATCCATGAGCCGCGCGTCGTCCGCGGCGATGCGGCCACGCTCCAGCCAGGCGTCCGGCAGCTCGATGTGCTGCAGCAGGCTGCCTCGCGTGAAGGGACGGCCGGCTTCGGGCAGGCCCAGCGCGGCGATGTCCCAGCCGAGCAGCTCGGCGCCGGGGGCGAGGTCCAGCAGGAGCCGGTTCTCGGCCAGGCAGCCGCTGTAGAAGATTGCCTCCAGCGGCAGCCATTCCAGGCGCGCGCCGGCCTCGGCGCGGATCGCCACTTCCTGCAGCGCGGTCTCGCCCTCGCTGCGGTAGAAGCGGGACGCGCCGGGTGTCGTCACGAGCCCGTGGCTGCCTTCGCCCGCATGCACGGCCACGCGCAGCGTGTCGCCGCCCACCAGGCCGCCCGGCGGGTGCACCAGGACGTTGTGGCACACGCCGGGTCCTTCCGGATGCATGCTTTGCAGGATGCGCAAGGGCCCTTCGTGCACGAAGCGGGCGACGCTGCGGCCGCCCTCCCGCGCATAGTCCAGCCGCAGCGCGGCGTTCCAGCCCATGGCGCTACGCGGCCTGGGAACCGCGATGCGCCCAGCCGGTGGTGTGCTTCTCGATCGCGCTGAACAGCTCGTACATCGCCATCGCCATCACGCTGATCGCGACCAGGCCCGCGAAGGCCAGGGGCATGCGCTGCTGGCTGCCCGCCGTCTGGATCAGGTTGCCGATGCCGCTGTCGCCGGCCGTCATCTCCGCCAGCACCGTGCCCACGAAGGCGAGGGTGATGGCGATCTTCAGCGAGCCGTAGAAGTAGGGCATGGCGCGCGGCAGGCCGACCTTGACCAGCACGTCCCAGCGCTTGGCGCCCAGCACCCGCAGCACGTCCTCCAGTTCCGGCTCCAGCGTCGCCAGCCCGGTGGCGATGTTCACCATGATCGGGAAGAAGGAGATCAGGAAGGCCGTGAGGATGCCCGGGCCGATGCCGATGCCGAACCACACCACGAGGATGGGAACGACGGCGGCCTTGGGGATCGCGTTGAAGCCCACCATCAGCGGATACACCGCCGCGTAGGCCACGCGCGAGGAGCCGATCAGGAAGCCGAGCAGCACGCCGACCAGGATCGCCAGCCCGAAGCCCACCATGGTCACCCAGAAGGTGGACCAGGCCGCGGCCAGCAGCGGCCCCTTGAACTCGGCGAACTGCTGCGTGATCTGCCAGGGGCTGGGGAAGATGAACTCCGGCACCTCGAAGGCCATCACGCCGATCTGCCAGAGGAGCACCAGCGCCGCGCCCAGCAGCCACGGCGCCCAGCGCTCGAATCGCTTGCTCGCCGTCACTGCGGCACCTCCGCTCCGGTCTTTCTCATCGCGCCGATGTGGCCGCGCAGTTCATGCACCACGTCGGCAAACTCCTTCGTGTAGGTGATCTCCAGCTCGCGCGGCCGCGGCAGATCGATCTGGCGCTTCTCGACGAAGCGTCCCGGGCTGCGGCTCATGACGTACACCGTGTCGGCGAGGAACACCGACTCGCGCAGGTCGTGCGTGACCAGGATGACGTTGAAGCGCTGCTCCGTCCACAGGTCGCGCAGGATGCACCACAGCTCCTCGCGGGTGAAGGCATCAAGGGCGCCGAAGGGCTCGTCGAGCAGCAGCATCTTGGGCTCGTGGATCAGCGCGCGGCAGATGCTCGCGCGCTGCTGCATGCCGCCCGAGAGCTGCCAGGGGAACTTGTCCTCGTAGCCGGCCAGGCCCACCTTGCGCAGCAGGGCGCGGGCGCGCTCCTCGTATTCCTTGCGCCTGGCCTTGAAGTTGGAGCGGTAGGGCTCGACGATCTCCAGCGGCAGCAGAACGTTGTCCACCGTCGTGCGCCAGGGCAGCAGCGACGGGGCCTGGAAGGCCATGCCGGAGATCTTCAGCGGGCCGGTCACGGGCTGGCCGTCGATGCGGATGCGCCCGCGCGAAGGCATGCGCAGGCCCGTGGCCAGCTTCATGAAGGTGGACTTGCCGCAGCCCGACGGGCCCACGATGGCGATGAATTCGCCCTCCTGGACCTGCAGGTCGATGGCCTCCACCGCGAACTGCCCCGCCTGGAGCAGTTCGTCGTTGTAAGCCAGCCAGACGTCGGAGAAGTCGATGAACGCAGCGGAGTCATGGCCCCCACGCGATCTCACTGCGTGTAGCTCGCTGCCCCCCGAGGGGGCGTTCGCAACTTGGGGCGGCCCGGCGTTGCTCAGGCCCGCGCTCATTTCTTCGCCGGCGGCAGGATGTCCAGTTCCGCCTTCGCGGGCAGGAAGCTGCCGTTCCACACTTCCTCCGCCTTCACGCGGGTCTTGGTGTTGAAGGCGTCGGACACTTCCGAGGCCATCAGCGACAGGCGCGCGGGGTTGACCTGGCCGAAGCCTTCGGCGCGGGCGTCGGGGCTCGCCACCACGGCGTCGATGGCCATCTTCAGGCGGCGCGTCTCCAGCTTCGTGTCGATGATGCCGTCGCGGGCCTTCACGTGCTCGATGGAGGCGTCGGGATTGGCCATCACTTCCTTGGCGCCCTTGGCGAAGGCCGAGAGGAAGGCCTTGATCGCGGCCGGGTTCTCCCGGACCATCTTCGGCGAGGCGATGATCACGTTGCCATACAGCTTCACGCCGTGCTGGGCATAGGGCAGCGTCACCACGTCGGCCATCTTGACGCCGCGCGCCTCGAGGTTGAGCAGCGAGGTGAAGCCGAAGCCGGTGATCGCGTCGATGTCGCCGCGGGCCAGCATGGTCTCGCGCAGCGGCGGGTCCATGGACACCCAGGTCACGTTGCTGACGGCGTTGGCCTTCTGGAAGATGGGGAAGCCCCGGCGGCCGGCGTCGAACACCGGCGCGCCGAGCTTCTTGCCCGACAGGTCGGCGGGCGTCTTGATGCCCGACTTCTTGAGCGCCATCACGGCCGCGGGCGTGTTGTTGTAGACCATCATCACGGCCACGGGCTTGTTGGGCGCGTCCGGGTTGTTGGCGTGGAATTCCATCAGGGCGGCCAGGTCGGCGAAGCCCATGTCGTAGGTGCCGGTGGCCACGCGCTGCACGGCCGCGCCGGAGCCGGTGCCGGCGTCCACCTGCACGTCCAGCCCGGCCTGCTTGAAGTAGCCCTTGGCGACGGGCTGCAGGAACAGGGCGGCGGGCCCTTCGAAGCGCCAGTCGAGCTGGAACTTGATGGGTGTGGTCTGCGCCTGGACCGGCAGGAAGGCGGCGGCGAGCGCCAGGGCGGCGGTGGTCTGGAGGAGGGCCCTCTTGTGCATGGCTATGGCTCCGGATAAAGCGAGTTTCTGTGGAACCGGAGGAGTAGCAAGAACGGTGCCGTCCAGCTGCCGACCGGGTCCCGGCGATTGTGGGTCTTGGGGCTGGCCCGCCGCTCCCGGGCTAACCCGTGAATAGGGCCGCGCCGGTGGGGCGTTGTCCGACGCCGCCACGCGCCGCGCCCGCACTTCCTTGCTTTACGGGCGACTACGCCCCCGCCGCGGCGGGCCAACCATAGTGAGCAGCACCCGCCCAGCGTGGGCAGGTGGGCGAGGCCCCGCGAGGGGCCGTGTCCCGGCCATCAACAACACGCCGTTTGCGGCAAAAGGAGTGCGATATGGGTTTTCTGATTTGGTTGATCGTTGGCGGTATCGTCGGCTGGCTGGCTAGCCTGATCATGCGCACCGACGGCCAGCAGGGCATCCTGCTGAACGTGGTGGTGGGTATCGTCGGCGCCTTCCTGGGCGGCTGGCTGATCTCGCCGCTGGTGGGCGTGGGCACCATCAACGAAGGCATCAGCATCGGCTCGGTCATCGTTTCGCTGATCGGCGCCATCATCCTGCTGGCCATCGTGAACCTGTTCCGCCGCGGCCGCGTGCGCTGAGCACGGACCCGAGGCGAACCAAAGAAACGACACCCGCGCGGGTCTGCGCCCGCGCCATCCGGGAGCGCCTTGGCGCTCCTTTTTGTTGCCGGGTTGCCGTAGGGTGGGCAGCTTTGCTGCCCACCGTGCCCACCACCGGCGTCCCGGTGGGC
>JAEZEB010000200.1 GCA_023438115.1 Pseudomonadota bacterium
GCGCTGTCGCCCGCCGCGCGGCTGGCGGCCAGGCACGCACTCGTGGCCTACGTGGCGGCGGCCGTCCTGATGCCGTACGCGGAGTTCCTCGCGGCGGCGCGCGCGCTGCGCAACGACGTCGACCTGCTCGCGGCGCGGTTCCAGGTGAGTTTCGAGCAGGCCTGCCGGCGCCTGGTGACATTGCGCCGTCCCGGCGCGCAAGGCGTGCGCTTCGGCCTGCTGCGCTGCGATGCCTCGGGCCGCGTCACGCGGCGCGTCGCGCTGCCGCGGCTGCCGCTTCCCGCGCAAGGGCCGGCCTGTCCGCTGTGGGCGGTCTTCGTGGCGTTCCAGTCCGGCGGCGCGCTGGTGCGGCAGCTGGCGCAATTCCCCGGCGGCGACCGCTACCTGATGGTGGCGCGCGCAGTGGAGAAAGCCGGCCCCGGCTTCGGCCTGCCGCGCCGCCTGGTGTCCGTGATGCTCGTGTGCGAATCGCTGGATGCGGCACAGACGGTGTACGGCGACGGCCTCGACCTCTCCGAACGCGCGCCCGCCGTGCCGGTGGGACAGGCCTGCCGCGTCTGCGTGCGCCAAGGCTGCGCGCACCGGCAGGAAGACCCCATCGTGGCCTGGCCCGCCGTCGCCGCGAAGGGCGGTCGCGCTATCGAGACGCGTTTCGCGGGAGGACAGGCATGAACGCACGCGTGCTGATCGCCGAGGACGAGGCGCACATCGTCGAATCGCTTGCCTTCCTCCTGGGCCGCGCGGGCTACGAGGTGAGCAGCGTCGCGGATGGGGCGACGGCGCTGCTGCGGCTGCGCACGCCGAACCCGCCCGACCTGGTGATCCTGGACGTCATGCTGCCCGAGCGCAACGGCTTCGAGGTGCTGAAGGCGCTGCGCTGCGACGAGCGCCTGCGCCGCGTGCCGGTGCTGATGCTCACCGCGAAGGCGCAGCCGCACGACCGCGCGCTGGCCGAGGAGATCGGCGTCGACGCCTACGTGACCAAGCCCTTCTCCAACCGCGAGCTGCTGGAACAGGTGCGGCGCCTGACGGCGCGCTGAGTCCATGGAGCAGCAGCCCTCGCCCCGCGCGCGCAACGTCGCCGTGCTGTTGCCGCTGCTCGGCGCCTTCCTCTGGATGCCGCCTTTCATCCTGCTGTTCGGCGGGAACGCGCAGCCCGGGGGCATTCCGCTGGTGGTGGCCTACCTGTTCGGCGTGTGGGCAGTCCTGCTCACCGCAGCCTTCGTGCTCGCGCGGGTGCTGCGGCCGCCACCCGGGACGGAAGCGGATGGCGACACGGGTGGCCAGGACGCGGCGCCGCCGCCCGCCTGATGCTCTCCGCCAACCTGGTCCTGTTCACGGCGCTGGGCTACGTGGCCCTGCTCTTCGCCGTGGCCTTCCTCGGCGACCGCCGCGCGCGCCAGGGCCGGCCCGGCTGGCTGGTCTCGCCCATCACCTACACGCTGTCGATCTCCATCTACTGCACTTCGTGGACCTTCTACGGCGCCGTCGGCTCCGCGGCGCGTTCGGGGCTGGAGTTCGTCACGATCTACACGGGCCCCACGCTGGTGTTCGTCGGCTGGTGGCTGTTCCTGCGCAAGATGGTGCGCATCGGCCAGCTGCACCGCATCACCTCCATCGCCGACATGATCTCCTCGCGCTACGGCAAGAGCGCGTCGATCGCGGCGCTGGTGACGGTGATCGCCGTCGCCGCCTCCACGCCCTACATCGCGCTGCAGCTCAAGGCGCTCACCAACAGCTTCCAGGTGATCAGCAGCACGGCGCCCGACGCGCTGCAGGGCCTCACCAGCGGCCAGCCCAACTTCCAGCTGGCGTTCTGGATCGCCGCGGGGATGGCGCTGTTCACCATCCTCTTCGGCACGCGCACGATCGACGTCAACGAAAGGCACCACGGCGTCGTCGCGGCGATCGCCGTGGAGGCGGTGGTGAAGCTGACGGCGCTGCTGGCCGTGGGCCTGCTCGTGGTCGTGGGCATCGCGGGCGGGCCGGCCGAGATCTTCGCGCGCATGCCGCCAGGCATGCTGCGCACCGAGGAGCTGTTCGGCCCGCGCTGGATCACCCTCACCTTCCTCGCGGCCACCGCCGTGATCTGCCTGCCGCGTCAGTTCCAGGTGACGGTGGTGGAGATCGGCGACGAAAACCACCTGCGCACCGCGTCGTGGCTGTTCCCCACCTACCTGCTGCTGATCAGCCTGTTCGTGCTGCCCATCGCCATCGGCGGGCTCGCGTGGCTCCCGGAAGGGGCCAACCCCGACATGTTCGTCCTCACGCTGCCGATGTGGGCCAACCAGGACGCGATTGCGCTGTTCGCCTTCCTCGGCGGCTTCTCGTCCGCGACCTCCATGGTGATCGTG
This sequence comes from Pseudomonadota bacterium, assembly GCA_023438115.1. Lineage (GTDB taxonomy): Bacteria > Pseudomonadota > Gammaproteobacteria > Burkholderiales > Burkholderiaceae_C > Ramlibacter. The sequence goes on from JAEZEB010000200.1 coordinate 2,355, forward strand.
GCCTGCATCGCGCTGTCGACGATGGTGTCGAACCACCTCGTCCTGCCCATCGTGCTGCGCCTGCCGTGGGTGAGCCTGGATGCGAGCGGGCAGATGCGCCGCTTCCTGCTGATGACGCGGCGCGTGAGCATCTGCGCCATCCTGCTGCTCGCCTTCCTGTATTTCCGGCTCTCCGGGCGCTTCGATGCGCTCGCATCGATCGGGCTCGTCGCCTTCGCCGGCGCCGCCCAACTGCTGCCCTGCCTCATCGGCGGGCTGTTCTGGCGGCACGCCACCGCGCACGGCGCCCGCGCGGGCCTGCTGGTGGGCACGGCGCTGTGGGTCTACACGCTGCTGCTGCCCAGCTTCAAGGGCGACCTGTTCCTGAGCGCGAGTGCGATCACCGAAGGCCCATGGGGGCTGGCGTGGCTGCGGCCGCAGGCGCTGTTCGGGCTCGAAGGTTTCGATCCGCTGGTGCATGCGATCTTCTGGAGCCTGTCCGCGAACACGCTGGCTTTCGTGTTCGTATCGCTGCTCCGGGAACCGCGCCCGCTCGAACGCCTGCAAGGCACCCTCTTCGTCGACGTCTTCCGGCACCGTGGCCTGGACACGTCGCGCTTCGTCAGCCGCACGGCGCCCGCCTTCGACCTGAACGTGCTGGCCCAGCGGCTGATCGGCGTGGAGGAAGCGCGGCGTTTCTTCGCCCAGAGCGGGCAAGGCCTCGACCTCGCCCCGCACCGGCCCATCGCCGGCGACGCGCTGATCACGGAACTGGAACGCAAGCTGGCCGGCAACGTGGGCGCCGCGACGGCGCGCGCGATGGTGTCGCAGGTGGTGACCGGCGAGACCATCAGCCTGGGCGAGCTGGTGAAGATCGCCGACGAGACGCAGCGCATGCGCGACTACAGCCACCGGCTGGAGGAGCAGTCGCGGCGGCTCGCGGAAACCGCCCGCGAACTGCAGGCGGCGAACGAACGCCTGCGCGAACTGGACCTGCAGAAGGACGATTTCCTCAGCCAGGTGAGCCACGAGGTGCGCACGCCCATGACCTCGATACGCTCGTTCTCCGAGATCCTGCTGGAGACGCCCGACGTCGAGCGCCCGCAGGTCCAGCGCTTCCTGCGCATCATCCACGACGAGAGCCTGCGCCTCACGCGCCTGCTGGACGGCATCCTCGATCTCAGTGTGCTGGAGCGCGGCGGCGGCGCCTGGGCGCTGGTGGCCACCGACCCGCAGGCCGCCCTTGCCAGCGCGATGGCCACCTGCGAGGGACTGGCCGCCGCGGCGTCGGTGCGGCTGCTGCAGGTGGAGGAAGCTCCCGGGGTTCAAGTGCTCGCCGACGCCGACCGGCTGAGCCAGGTGTTCATCAACCTGGTGTCCAACGCGATCAAGTACAACACCAGCCCCGATCCGTGGGTGCGCGTCACCAGCCGCTGCCGCGGCGACCGCTACGAGGTGCTGATCGAGGACAACGGGCCGGGCGTCGGGCCCGAGGAGCGCGGCCGCATGTTCCGGAAATTCTCCCGCGGCTGGTCGCGCACGCCGGGCGCCGGCGGCGCCGGGCTGGGCCTGGCCATCAGCTGGCAGATCATGCGGCGGCTGGGCGGCAGCCTCGAGTTGCTGGAAGGCGGGGCCCGCGGCGCGGCCTTCCTCGTCACCCTGGAACGCGCGCCAATCCCGCACGCCCATTGAAGGTGGGCCGTCTGCCGCAAAATGAGCGGCTATGAGCAATCCCCTTCTCGATTTCCAGGACCTCCCGCTGTTCGACCAGGTGCGCCCCGAGCACGTGGGCCCCGCCATGGACGAACTGCTGGGCCAGGCGGACCAGGCACTGGCCGCCGTCACCGAGCCGGGCTTCCCGGCCGACTGGAACGGGATCGCCAAGGTGCTGGACGTGGCCACCGAGCGCCTGGGCCGCGCGTGGGGCGTGGTGGGCCACCTGAATTCGGTGGCCGACACGCCGGAACTGCGGGCCGCCTACAACGAAGCCCTGCCGCGCGTGACCGAGTTCTGGACCCGCCTGGGCGCCGACGAGAAGCTGTACGCCAAGTACAAGGCGATCGATCCGAAGAAGCTCACGCCGGAACAGCGCCAGGCCCATGCCAACGCCCTGCGCAACTTCAGGCTCTCGGGCGCCGAACTCACCGGGGCGGCCAAGGAGCGCTTCGCGCAGATCCAGGAACGGCAGGCGGAGCTGAGCCAGAAGTTCAGCGAGAACGCGCTGGACGCCACCGACGCCTTCGCCTACTACGCCGCCGGGAGCGAGCTCGATGGCGTGCCGCAGGACGTGGTGCAGGCCGCCCGCGCGGCCGCCGAGGCCGAAGGCCGGGAGGGCTTCAAGCTCACGTTGAAGATGCCGAGCTACCTGCCGGTCATGCAGTTCGGCCACAACCGCACGCTGCGCGAGCGCCTGTACCGCGCCTATGCCACCCTCGCCAGCGACCAGGGCGACCCGAAGTTCGACAACTCGCCGCTGGTGCGCGAGATCCTCGCGCTGCGCAAGGAGGAAGCCAACCTCCTCGGCTACGCCAACTTCGGCGAGGTGTCGGTCGTGCCCAAGATGGCTGAATCGCCCAAGCAGGTGATCCAGTTCCTGCGTGACCTCGCGATCCGCGCGCGCCCGCACGCGCTCAAGGACGTCGAGGACATGCGCAAGTTCGCCGCGGAGAACCTGGGCATCACGGACCCGCAGGCCTGGGACTGGCCCTACATCGGCGAGAAGCTGAAGGAAGCGCGCTATGCCTTCAGCGAGCAGGAGGTGAAGCAGTATTTCCCGGCGCCCAAGGTGCTGGCGGGCCTGTTCAAGATCGTGGAGACGCTGTTCGAGGTGGAGATCCGCCGCGACTTCGCGCCGGCCTGGCATCCGGCCGTGGAGTTCTACCGCATCGAGCGCGGCGGCGAACTGGTCGGCCAGTTCTACCTGGATCCCTCGGCGCGCACCGGCAAGCGGGGCGGCGCCTGGATGGACGACGTGCGGGCGCGCTGGCTGCGCCCCGACGACGGCCGCCTGCAGACGCCCATCGCGCACCTGGTGTGCAACTTCGCCGAAGGCGTGGAAGGCAAGCCGCCGCTGCTGACGCACGACGACGTGACCACCCTGTTCCACGAATCCGGCCACGGCCTGCACCACATGCTCACGCGCGTGAACGAGCGCGACGTCTCCGGCATCAGCGGCGTGGAATGGGACGCCGTGGAACTCCCCAGCCAGTTCATGGAGAACTTCTGCTGGGAATGGGGCGTCCTGAAGCACATGACGGCGCACGTGGATACCGGCGAGCCGCTGCCCCGGGAGCTGTTCGACAAGATGACGGCGGCCAAGAACTTCCAGAGCGGCCTGGCCACCCTGCGGCAGATCGAGTTCGCCCTGTTCGACATGCTGTTGCATACGGAACACAACCCGGAGGACGACTTCATGGCCCTGTTGCAGCAGGTCCGGGACGAGGTCGCGGTGCTGCATCCGCCGGCATTCAACCGCATGGCGCACACTTTCAGCCACATCTTCGCGGGCGGCTACGCCGCGGGCTACTACAGCTACAAGTGGGCCGAGGTCCTGAGCGCCGACGCCTATGCGGCTTTCGAGGAAACAGCCGGTGACGACGGTATGCCCAGCGTACAAACCGGGAGAAAATACCGCCAGGCCATCCTGGAAGCCGGCGGCAGCCGTCCCGCGATGGAGTCGTTCAAGGCCTTCCGCGGCCGCGAACCGACGCTGGACGCCTTGTTGCGCCACCAGGGAATGGCCTGACACAATCGAAAACGAGTCGTCTTCCCGGGGGGAAAAGCAGATGTCTTCTGTCCGTCTGGCGGCGCTGGCCGCCCTCGTGTCCTGCGCGTCGCTGTGGGGCACCGCTTCGCAGGCACAGGTCTATCGCATCGTCGGTCCCGACGGCAAGGTCACCTTCACGGACCGTCCGCCGGCCGAGGCGCCCGCCACGCCCGCGGCCACCGTGGGCCTGTCCGGCGGTGGCCGCGGCAGCAGCGCGTCCACCCTGCCGCTGGAAGTGCGCAACGCCGCCAGCCGCTATCCGGTGACGCTGTACACGGCATCCGATTGCGCCCCCTGCGTGGCCGCGCGCAACCACCTGGTCAACCGCGGCATTCCCTTCACCGAGCGCACGGTCAGCACCAACGAGGACATCAAGGCACTGGCCAGCCTCGCCGGTGAAGCCCGCCTGCCTTTCGCCACCATCGGCGGCCAGCACGTCAACGGCTATTCCGACCAGGAGTACGCGAGCTACCTCGATGCGGCCGGCTATCCGAAGAAGTCCGTGCTGCCGGCCAACTGGCGCAATCCCGCGCCCACGCCCCTGGTG
>JAEZEB010000104.1 GCA_023438115.1 Pseudomonadota bacterium
CGCGCCACGGCCCCGCCGGCATCCCTTTGTCAACCGTAGAGAGGAGACCACCCATGCACATCAACTTCCGCCGCCCGCTGGCGGCCCTGACCGCCGGCCTGCTGGCCCTGGGCGTCGTGGCCCACGCGTCCGCCGCCGACAAGCTGCCCGGCAAGGGCATCCGCGTGCAACCCGTGAAGAGCTCGCTCGCCGAGGAGACCTTCCAGACGCTGCTGGTCTCGCGCGCCCTGGAGAAACTGGGCTATGAAGTCGCCCCGATCAAGGAACTGGAATACGCCACGGGCCACGTGGCGCTGGCCAACGGCGACGTGACCTTCCTGGCTTCGCACTGGAACCCGCTGCACGCGGGCTTCTACAAGGAAGCCGGCGGCGACGCCAAGCTGTATCGCAAGGGCACCTATTCCGACAACGCGGCGCAGGGCTACCTGGTCGACCGCAAGACGGCCGAGGCGCACGGCATCACCAACCTGGGCCAGCTGAAGGACCCGAAGATCGCCAAGCTGTTCGACACCGACGGCGACGGCAAGGCCGACCTCACCGGCTGCAATCCGGGCTGGGGCTGCGAGCGCGCGATCGAGCACCACCTCGACGCCTATGGCCTGCGCGACACGGTGAAGCACAACCAGGGCAGCTATGCCGCCCTGATCGCCGACACCATCGCGCGCTACAAGGAAGGCAAGCCGGTGCTGTACTACACCTGGACGCCGTACTGGGTGAGCGCCGTGCTGCGCCCGGGCACCGACGTCGTGTGGCTGGAAGTGCCGTTCTCCACCTCGCCCGAGGAGGGGCGCAACGCGAAGACGAAACTGCCCAACGGCAAGGACTACGGCTTCGCGGTGAACCAGCAGCACATCGTGGCCAACAAGGCCTTTGCCGACGCCAACCCCGCGGCCGCGAAGCTCTTCGAGGTGATGCAGCTGCCCGTGGCGGACATCAACGCGCAGAACCTGCGCATGAGCCGCGGCGAGAACAAGGCCGCCGACATCGAGCGCCACACCGACGCCTGGATCAAGGCCCACCAGAAGACCTTCGACGGCTGGGTGGCCGAGGCGCTGCGCGCCGCCAAGTGAGCCGGGGCGGCCGAGGAGGCCGCCATGCCTTCCCGCGGACGGGCCGCAAGAGCCCGTCCCCTGAACGACAACGAGAGAAACTGACAGTGACCAAGAACATGATCCGCGGGGCGCTTTGCGCCGCCGCGCTGGGCGCCTGCGCGCCCGCCTTCGCCGCCGACGAATCCGGCGTCAACCTTTACGGCTTCATCGACATCGGCGTCCACGACGGCAACCGCAGCCCGCGCCAGCTGGGAACCATCCAGCGCAGCTACCTGGGCCTGCGCGGCACCGAGGACCTGGGCGGCGGCCTGGCCGCCACCTTCCACCTGCAATCGCGCTTCGATGCCGACACGGGCCTGCCCGAGGCCAGCGGCGCCAGCCCCGCCTTCTACGGCGAATCCACGGTGGGACTGCAGGGCAGCTTCGGCGCGGTGCGCCTGGGCCGTGCGCTCACGCCGATGTGGGCGCACGACTGGAAGTTCGACCCCTGGGCCAACTTCGACCGCGTCGCCTCGCCCGCCTGGCAGATCTACCACCCGTCGTACCGCAGCGAGCCGCACAACGCCGGCCCCATCGGCGACTACTCGCGCCTGAACAACGGCATCTTCTACGACTCGCCGAAACTGGGCGGCTTCACGGTGCATGCGGCCGTGGGCGTGGAGAAGAACGAAGTGCCCGATGCCAATGGCTTCACCGACAGCACCCGCAACGTGGGCGCCTCGGTGAACTACGCCAGCGGCCCCATCACCGCGATGCTCGCGGGCGAGCGCAACAGCGCCAACGACAAGACCTGGTTCGCCGGCCTGTCCTACCGCATCGGCGCCGCGACGCTGATGGGCAGCTACAACCAGACCTCGCTCTCGGCCACCAGCCAGGCCTTCCTGGGCGATGCGGACAGCCGCCGCCGCGCAGCCACCGCGGGCATGACCTACGAGATGGGCGTCAACACCCTCCGCGTGGGCTACGGCCGCGACTTCGAGGGCTACGGCACCGCCGGCTCGACCCACCACCTGGGCCTGGGCGTGAGCCACGCGCTGTCCAAGCGCACGTCGGTGTACGCCGACCTCGGCACGGCCGATCCGCGCAATGGCGACCGCGTGAACCGCTGGGGCGTGGGCGTCAGCCATTCCTTCTGACGCACACGACGGCTACTGCCGCCGGCGACTCAGAGTGCCTTCTCCATGAACACGCTGAAGTCGTTGGCGGTGTAGCCGCCGAACGGCCCGCACCAGTGGAAGCCGTTGCGCAGGTAGAGCGCGTGGGCCGCCGCGAAGGCCGGCCCCGTCCCCGTCTCGAGGCACAGCCGCTCGTACTTGCGCGCCAGCGCGGTGCGCAGGATCTCGTCCAGCAGCGCCTGCCCCACGCCTTGCCGCAGGAAGGCCGCGCGCGTGCGCATGGACTTCACCTCGCCCTGCGAGGCATCCAGCTCCTTCAGCGCGCCACATCCGCAGAGCTCCTCGCCGCGCCAGGCCGACCAGAAGGTGATGCCCGGCTGGCGCAGGGCGTCGATCGCCAGCGCGTGGACATGCCCGGGCGGCGAGCTGCTGTGCATGCCGGCCAGGTGTTCGGCCACCAGCGCCTGCACGGCGGCGGAGGACAGGTCGTCGATGCGGGTCTCGATGCGCATGCGGGCTCCGTTCAGTGCTCCTGGGGAATGATGGCTCGCAGGTCGGTGACGCCCACGTCCACGCCGCACTGGAACAGCAGCGTCGAGGCCTGGCCGCGATGGTGCGTCTGGTGGTTGAAGAAGTGCAGGAGCACCGCGCCGAAGTTGAGGGTGGAGGGTACCCCCGCCGTGTTGCTGTAGCTGAGGCTGGCCGCGAGGTGCGCGGGCGTGAGCTCCGCGACCCAGCGCTCGATGATCTCGTCCAGCCGGTTGCGGTAGGGGCGCAGCCGCGCCAGGTTGTCGGCGAGAGGCTGCGTGAGCGAGGAAGGCTGGGGGAAACCGGAAAGCGCTTCCAGGCTCGCGAATCCGCCCGCATGCCGCGCGAAGCGATGCAGCCAGATCGTATCGGCGACGGCGATGTGGTTGAGCGTTCCCAGGATGGAGCCGAAGAAGGCGCCCTTGTCGGCGGCGAGCGTCGCATCGTCGAGCGTGGCCGCGGCGTCGAACATGCGCTGGTTCATCCAGCGGTTGTATTCGGCCAGGAGGAGGGCGTCTTCCGGGGTCATGGCTGGCGGTCGTCGTCGTACGGGGCTACACCGGGAGCCAGCGCCACCAGAACGGCTGTCGTACCTCGCTGGCGCCAAGCTGGCGCAGGAGCGTGGCGAGCTCCTCGTGCCCATGGTTCCTGGCCGCCTGCAAGGGCGTGAGGCCGTCGAGCCCGGAAACGAGGCTGGGATCCGCGCCGTGGGCGAGCAGGTAGCGCGCGACGTCTGCATGGCCCTCCACCAGGCTGGCGACGAGGGCGGTGCGAAGCACTTCAGGATGCTGGTAGTCCGGATCGACACCTTCCGTGATGTGGTGCCGCACCAGCGCCAGGTCGCCTTCGACGGCCGCTTGGTAGAAACTCTTCCAGTCGCCTGCTGACATGTCTGGTGTTGCCCGGGGTGTCGAAGAAAAGATTGTGCGTCAGGCCGTCGCGGCAATCATCCGGTTCCAGACCGGGCTGGCTGCCCCGCCAAGTGCCCGGCGTCTCGCCTCCTCCTCACTGCCCGGAAGACCAGCAGCGAGGAACAACTCGCGAGCACGGCGGCTGTGCCACCGACGATGAAAGCGATGGGCCACATGCTGGCGCCTCCTCCCTGATAGGGCACCAGGTACTCCTCGACCAGGAGGAGCGACAGGAAAAGCGATGGCGGAAGCAGCAGTCCCACCGCCCAGGAGAATCCCCCGCGCAGATACCAGCCGCTCAGCCCGCCCACCAGGCTGGCCCCTCCGAGAATGGCAAGCCAAGCTTCCACGTGCGTCGTCCTCATGCTGGCGTTACGCCAACGGAAAATCCCCGTGCACCTGTTGGGCGGCGCCCGCTGCGAAGGCACCCCTCATCCATCCCCCTGAACCAGGCGCACGGGAACGCCCGACCGGATGGTGTTGTGGACCTCGGCGACCGCATCCGTTTCGCGCAGGAGCCGTTGCACGTACGCACCATCACTTCGTGATGCGCGGCTGAACGCACAACGGTGGCGGCGATCTGCATGAGCGAACCCCTTCTTCGCGCGATCGTAACGCAACGTTCGCGAGACGACCGTTCCGTCGGACACGCCCCGTTCGAAGGTTGTCCCGTTCCCAGTGCTTCGCGAAACGAGGCGTCCAGGTCTGCAAGAACCCTCCGTGCCTCCTGCTCGTACACCTCGGAAGCGAGTTCCCGCAGGATGGCCCGCTCGGAACGGTTGAATGCCATCAGGCGCCTAGACCACGCCCTCGAACATCATCACATCCACCTCATCCCCCACCGCCACGTTCCCTTGCCCATGGTGCAGCACGATCAACCCGTTCGCCTGCACCATCGAACTGAGCACGCCCGATCCCTGGTTCCCGGTGGTGCGCACCTCCAGCGCGCCGTCGGCGTTGCGGGTGACGATGCCGCGCTGGTACTCGGTGCGGCCCGGCTTCTTGCGCATGGCTTCGGCGCTGTGCGCCTTCAGGTACACGGGCGCAGTGACGCGTGCGCCCATCATGCGCAGCAGGGCGGGACGCACGAAGGCGAGGTAGGTCACCATCACGGCCACCGGGTTGCCGGGCAGGCCGAAGAGGACGGCGTTGCCTATCCTGCCTACGGCCATGGGGCGGCCGGGGCGCATGGCGATGCGCCAGAAGGCGACGTCGCCCAGCTTCTTCATCATGGTGCGGGTGAAGTCGGCTTCGCCCACGCTCACGCCGCCGCTGGTGATGATCGCGTCGGCCTTCGCCGCGGCATCGCGAAAGGCCTGTTCCAGCAGCGCGGGTTCGTCGCGCACCACGCCGAAGTCGATGACTTCGCAGCCCAGGCGCGTCAGCAGCGCGTGCACCGTGTAGCGGTTGCTGTCGTACACGGCGCCCTCGCGCGGCGCCTCGCCCAGCGACAGGATCTCGTCCCCGGTGGAGAAGTAGGCCACGCGCAGCCGCCGGCGCACTTCGACCTGCGCGACGCCCAGGCTGGCGATGAGTCCGCATGCCGCGGGTCCGAGGCGCTCGCCGGCCTGCAAGGCGGCGCGGCCTTCCGTGAGGTCCTCGCCCTTGTGGCGGCGGTTGTCGCCGGGCTGCAGCAGGCCGGCGGGAATCTCCACGCGGCCGTCGTCCAGCGTCTTCGTGAATTCCTGCGGCACCACGGTGTCCAGGCCGGCCGGCATGATGGCGCCGGTCATGATCTTCACGCCCTGGCCGCGCCGTACTTCGCCTTGCCAGGCCTTGCCGGCGAGGGCGGTGCCGACGATCTCCAGTTGCAGCGCGCCTTCCGCGAGTTGCGCGCCGTCGAAGGCATAGCCGTCCATCGCGGAGTTGTCGTGCGGCGGCACGCTGATGGGCGAGACGAGATCCTGCGCCAGCACGCGGCCCAGCGCGTCGAAGACGCCCACCGTCTCGGTGTCCTGCACCGGCGTGACCAGGCGCGCCAGGAATTCGCCCACCGCTTCGGCGGGCAGGGCCTGCGGGTCATAGCCCTGCAGCTGCGCGGCGATTTCGGCGATCGTGCTCACGGGCGTTCGAGCTTGTGCAGCTCGTCCAGGGTGTTGGCATTGGCGAAGGCCGACGGATCGTCGCCTTCGCGGTCGAACGGCACCACCACCGTGCGGTGCTTCGCCGTCCAGGCGTCGATTTTGCGGCCGCCGCCCTGGGTAAAGGCCACCAGGCTTTCCATCACGTCGCGACGGAGCAGCGAGAAGACGGGTTGGGCGCGGACCTGGCCATCTTCCTCGCGTGCGGCAGCCATGGCGATCTCGGCGTCCTCGCGCAGCAGCGCCTCGACGAGACGGCCCACCAGGTCGGTCGGGAAGAGGGGGGTGTCGCAAGGCACGGTGACGAGGTAGTCCGTCTCGCAGCGCTCCAGGCCGGTGAGGAAGCCCGCCAGCGGGCCCGCGTAGTCGGAGATCACGTCGGGCCAGACCTCGACGCCGAAGGATTCGTAGGCCGCCAGGTTGCGGTTGGCGTTGACCATCACGGGGCCCACCTGCGGGCCCAGGCGCATCAGCGCGTGCAGCGCGAGCGGCATGCCGCGGAAATTCTGCAGGCCCTTGTCGACGCCGCCCATGCGCGAGCCGCGGCCGCCGGCCAGGATGAGGCCGGTGATGTCGTCCTTGGAAATCATCAGCGGATTATCCGCCGATGTAGCTCATCTCCACCCTGCGGCGGCCGGTGCTGGTGTCGGCCGCCATCGTGCCGCGCAGCTCCGAATAGCGGTCGCCGCGCCCCTGCCAGATGTGCCCGATGGCCGAGGCCAGTTCCTCGTCGCTCGCGCCCCCGCGCAGCAGCGCGCGCAGGTCGTAGCCGTTGCTGGCGAAGAGGCACAGGTACATCTTGCCCTCGGTGGACAGGCGCGCGCGGTTGCAGTCGCCGCAGAAGGCCTGGGTGACGCTGCTGATGAAACCCACCTCACCCGCGCCGTCGGCATAGCCCCAGCGCTCGGCGGTCTCGCCGGGCGCGGCGGCCTCCAGCGGCACCAGCGGGAATTCCTCTGCGATCCGCGCGCGTACCTCGGCCGAGGGCATCACTTCGTCCATGCGCCAGCCGTTGGTGGCGCCCACGTCCATGTATTCGATGAAGCGCAGCACGATGCCGCTGCCGCGGAAGTGGCGCGCCATGCCCAGGATCTCGTGGTCGTTGGTGCCGCGCTTGACGACCATGTTCACCTTCACCGGGCCCAGTCCCGCCTCGCGCGCGGCGGCGATGCCTTCCAGCACCTCGGCGACGGGGAAGTCCACGTCGTTCATGCGGCGGAAGACGGCGTCGTCCAGGCCGTCGAGGCTGACCGTCACGCGCTGCAGGCCGGCCTCGCGCAGGGCCTTGGCCTTGCGCCCCAGCAACGATCCGTTGGTGGTCAGCGTCAGCTCGGGCGGCGTGCCTTCCACCGTGCGCAGCTCACGCAATTGCGCGATGAGCAGCTCGATGTTCTTGCGCAGCAGCGGCTCGCCGCCGGTCAGGCGGATCTTGCGCACGCCATGCGCCAGGAACTGCCGGGCCAGGCGCGTGATCTCCTCGAAGCTCAGCAGCGATGCATGCGGCAGGTATTGGTAGTTCTTGTCGAACACCTCCTTGGGCATGCAGTAGCTGCAGCGGAAGTTGCAGCGGTCGGTGACGCTGATGCGCAGGTCGCGCAGCGGGCGCAGCAGCGCGTCGTGCAGGAGGCCCGTCGCCGGGATGGGCGAGTCGGGCAGCCGCGCGGCGAGCGCCGCGGTGCGCTGGTCGACCAGGGGGATGACGCGTTCGGACACGCTGGGATTGTGCCGCAGGGGTGCGAGGAGGGCCTTTCCGGAGACCTCAGACGCAGCGGGCGCCGTCCACCTCGATGCACACGCCGGAGATGAACGCGGCCTCGTCGCTGGCCAGGTACAGCGCGGCGTTGGCCACATCCATCGAGGTCGA
>JAEZEB010000007.1 GCA_023438115.1 Pseudomonadota bacterium
GGCATGGCCTTCCTCCTTGCACCACATGTTGACCTTCCAGCAACTCATCCTGAAGCTGCAGTCGTACTGGGACGCCCAGGGCTGTGCGCTGCTGCAGCCCTACGACATGGAAGTCGGCGCCGGCACCTCCCACACCGCGACATTCCTGCGCGCCATCGGCCCCGAGCCGTGGAAGGCCGCCTACGTGCAGCCCAGCCGCCGTCCCAAGGACGGCCGCTACGGCCAGAACCCCAACCGCCTGCAGCACTACTACCAGTACCAGGTGGTGCTCAAGCCGGCGCCGGCCAACATCCTGGAGCTGTACCTCGGCTCGCTGGAGGCCCTGGGCTTCGACCTGAAGAAGAACGACATCCGCTTCGTCGAGGACGACTGGGAGAACCCCACGCTCGGCGCCTGGGGCCTGGGCTGGGAAGTCTGGCTCAACGGCATGGAGGTCACGCAGTTCACCTACTTCCAGCAGGTGGGCGGCATCGAGTGCAAGCCGATCACGGGTGAGATCACCTACGGCCTGGAGCGCTTGGCGATGTACCTGCAGGGCGTGGACAACGTCTACGACCTGAAGTGGACGCAGAACCTGAGCTACGGCGACGTCTACCACCAGAACGAGGTGGAGCAGTCGACCTACAACTTCGAGCATGCGGACGTGGACTTCCTGTTCACGGCCTTCGCCGCGCACGAGAAGCAGGCGAAGCACCTGATGGAGCAGCAGCTGGCGCTGCCCGCCTACGAGCAGGTGCTCAAGGCGGCGCACACCTTCAACCTGCTGGACGCGCGCGGCGCGATCAGCGTGACCGAACGCGCGGCCTACATCGGCCGCATCCGCAACCTGGCGCGCAGCGTGGCCCAGAGCTATTACGAAAGCCGCGAGCGCCTGGGCTTCCCCATGGCGCCGCGCGAGTGGGTGGCCGAACTGCAGAAGAAGGCGGCCTGAGCATGAGCGTGCAGAACCTCCTGGTGGAACTCTTCGTCGAGGAACTCCCGCCCAAGGCGCTGAAGAAGCTGGGCGAATCCTTCGCCGGCGTGCTGCTGGAGCAGCTGAAGGCGCAGGGCCTCGCCTCGGGCGAATCGAAGCTCACCGCCTATGCCTCGCCGCGGCGGCTCGCCGCGCATGTCACGGCCGTGGCCTCGCAGGCCGCCGACAAGTCGGTGTCGCAGAAGCTGATGCCCGTGAGCGTGGGCCTGGACGCATCCGGCAACGCCACCCCGGCGCTGCTGAAGAAGCTGCAGGCGCTGGGCGCCGATGCGTCCGCGGTGCCGAAACTCAAGCGCGCCATGGACGGCAAGGCCGAGGCCCTGTTCCATGACAGCACCGTCCAGGGCGCGACCCTTGCCGACGGCCTGCAGAAGGCGCTGGCCGAAAGCCTGGCGAAGCTCCCTATCCCCAAGGTCATGACCTACCAGCTCGCCGACGGCTGGACCGACGTGAAGTTCGTGCGTCCCGCCCATGCGCTGGTGGCGCTGCACGGCAAGGACGTCGTGCCGGTCGACATCCTCGGCTTGCAGGCCGGCCGCCGCACGCAGGGCCACCGCTTCGAGGCGGCGGCTCCTTCCGTCGACATCGCCGATGCCGACAGCTACGCGCGCACGCTGCAGGAGCAGGGCGCGGTGATCGCCGGTTTCGCCGAGCGCCGCGCGGAGATCGCCCGCCAGCTGCAGGAAGCGGCCGCGAAGGTGGGCGGCGGCGCGCGCCCGATCGAGGACGACGCGCTGCTCGACGAAGTGACGGCGCTGGTCGAACGTCCCAACGTGCTGACTTGCCAATTCGAGCCCGAATTCCTGGAAGTGCCGCAGGAGTGCCTGATCCTCACGATGAAGGCCAACCAGAAGTACTTCCCGCTGCTGGACGCGCAGGGCAAGCTCACCAACCGCTTCCTGGTGGTGAGCAACATCCGCCCGCAGGATCCGTCCGCGGTGATCGGCGGCAACGAGCGCGTGGTGCGCCCGCGCCTGGCCGACGCCAAGTTCTTCTTCGACCAGGACCGCAAGAAGACGCTCGAGTCGCGTGTCGCCGGCCTGGGCAAGGTCGTGTACCACAACAAGCTGGGCACGCAGGGCGAGCGCATCGAGCGCGTGCGCGCCATCGCCAAGGTGATCGGCGCGCAGATGGGCAGCGACTCTCTCGCCCAGCAGGCCGACGTCGCCGCGCGCCTGGCCAAGGCGGACCTGCTCACCGACATGGTGGGCGAGTTCCCCGAGCTGCAGGGGATCATGGGCGGCTATTACGCGCGCCACGACGGCCTGGGCGACGAGGTCGCCTTCGCGATCGAGGACCACTACCGCCCGCGCTTCGCCGGCGACGAGCTCCCGCGCAATGCGCTGGGCCTGGTGGTCGCGCTGGCCGACAAGCTGGAAACGCTGGCCGGCCTGTTCGCCATCGGCCAGCTGCCCACGGGCGACAAGGATCCCTTCGCGCTGCGCCGCCACGCCCTGGGCGTGGTGCGCATGCTGATGGAGAAAGACCTGCCGCTGGCCGTGGGCGAACTGGTCGGCGAGGCGCTGGCCCTGTTCCCGCAGGCGCAGCCCGCCACCACCGAACAGCTCACGGACTTCATCTACGAACGCCTCGCGGGCCTGCTGCGCGAGCAGGGCTACAGCGCCCAGGAAGTCGATGCCGTGCTGGCGCTGCGCCCGCAGCGCCTGGGCGAGGTTGCCAAGCGGCTCGCCGCGGTGCGCGCGTTCGCCGCGCTGCCCGAGGCGCCGGCGCTGGCCGCCGCCAACAAGCGCATCGGCAACATCCTGAAGAAGACCGAGCGCGCCGACGCGCACGTGAGCGAGCCGCTGCTGAAGGAAGATGCCGAGAAGGCGCTCTATGCGGCCACGCAACGCATCGCGCCGCAGGCCGGCGCGCAGTTCGAATCCGGTGACTACACGGGTTCGCTGCAGACGCTCGCCGGGCTGCGCGAAACGGTGGACGCGTTCTTCGACCACGTGATGGTCAACGCCGAGGATGCGGACCTGCGCCTGAACCGGCTGGGCCTGCTCGCGACGCTGCACCAGGCCATGAACCGGGTGGCCGACCTCTCGCGCCTTGCCCAATAAGGCCGTCATGAAACTCGTCATCCTCGACCGCGACGGCACCATCAACGTCGACAGCGACGAATTCATCAAGACGCCGGAGGAGTGGCATCCGCTGCCCGGCGCGCTGGAGGCGATCGCGCGCCTGAACCACGCCGGCTGGCACGTCGCCATCGCGAGCAACCAGTCCGGCCTGGGCCGCGGCCTGTTCGACGTGGCCTCGCTCAACGCGATCCACGCGCGCATGCACAAGATGCTGGCCGCCTTCGGGGGCCGCATCGACGCCGTCTTCTACTGCCCGCACGGGCCGGACGAGGGCTGCCAGTGCCGCAAGCCGCTGCCGGGCCTGTTCGAGCAGATCGGCGAGCGTTTCGGCGTCGACCTGCGCACCGTGCCGGTGGTGGGCGACGCCCCGCGCGACCTCCAGGCCGGCGTGGCCGCCGGCTGCCAGCCGCACCTGGTGCTGACCGGCAAGGCCGCGGGCCTGCGCGGCCAGCCGCTGCCCGACGCCTATCCGGCCGGCACGCAGGTGCACGAGGACCTGGCCGCCTTCGCCGACTGGCTGGTCGCCCGCGCGCCCGCTGCACCCCGTCCCACCTGAGAGATACTCCCGCCCCATGGCATTTCTGCGCTCGCTGGTCCACGGCCTCTGGATGCTCGTGACCGTCATTCCCTGGGGCATCTGGATGGTCACCGCCTCGATCTGGTCCTCCGGCGAGGAGATGTACTGGAAGGCCGCCCGCTGGCTGCGCTGGCAGATCGACGGCCTGCGCATCCTTTGCGGCGTGCAGGTGCGCGTGACGGGCATGGAGAACCTGCCGGAAGGCAAGACCAGCCCGGCGATCCTGCTGGTGAAGCACCAGTCGACGCTGGAAACCTTCCTGATGCCGACACTCATGCCGCACCCGCTGGCCTACGTGTTCAAGCGCGAGCTGATCTACATCCCCTTCTTCGGCTGGGCGATGGGCCGCATGGACATGATCCATATCGACCGCAGCCAGCGCGCGCAGGCCTTCTCCAAGGTGGTGGAGCAGGGCAAGCGGCTGCTGGCGCAGGGCATCTGGGTGATCATGTTCCCCGAGGGCACGCGCATCCCGCGTGGCAAGGCGGGGACCTACAAGTCCGGCGGCACGCGCCTGGCCGTGGCCACCGGGGCGCCCGTGATCCCGATCGCCGTCGCCTCGGCCAAGTGCTGGCCGCGCAAGAAGTTCATCAAGCGCCCCGGCATCGTGGACGTTTCCATCGGCAAGCCGATCCCCAGCGAGGGCCGGGAGGCCGACGAACTGATGCGCGAGGTGGAGGCCTGGATCGAGGGCGAGATGCGCCGGCTCGATCCCGAGGCCTACGTGCACGAGGCGAAAGGCGAGCCCGCGCAGGTGTAAACGGTTGGCAAGGGGCTTTCGGCGTCCGTAGAATCGCGCGCCATGCAGTCCCCGTTTCAGCTCCTCCTCGACCTGTTCGACGAGCCGAAACCGACCCCGCAGCCCCCCGCGCCGCCGCAGGTCCCTACTGCGGACCTCGAACCGTCTCCCGGCGAGCCCTTCGACCGGGTGCTCGCGCCCCAGGCCTTCCGCCATCCCGACGCCAACCGCGAAGCGCGCATCGGCGACGTGCTGGTCGCCTATGAATTCCGCCGCGCCCGGCGCAAGAACATCGGTTTTTCCGTGGGTCCCGAAGGCCTGGTGGTGAGCGCGCCGCGCTGGGTGCCGCTCGCCGAGGTGGACCAGGCCGTGCGCAGCAAGGCGCGCTGGATCGTCGCCAAGCTGGAGGCCGCGCGCGAGCGCAGCGAACGGCTGGAAGCCGCCCGCATCATTTGGCGGGACGGCGCCACCTTTCCCTACCTGGGCGAGCCCGTGATCGTGGTGCTGGATCCGCGCCATGCCTTCCGCGAGGTGGGCGCGGTGCTGAACACCGACGGCGCGGCCCTGCCGGGCGTGCCGCGGGCGACGCTGCACGTGGGCCTGCCGCAGACGGCCGAGCCGGCGCAGATCCGCGACGCCGTGCAGGCCTGGCTGATGCGACGTGCCAAGGAGCTGTTCGCCGAGCGCCTGGACCATTTCGCGCCGCTGCTGGGCGTGCAGTGGCGCAAGCTCACGCTCTCCAGCGCCGGCACCCTGTGGGGCACCGCGCACAGCGACGGCTCCATCCGCCTGAACTGGCGGCTGGTCCACTTCCGCCTGCCGGTGATCGATTACGTGGTCGCCCACGAGCTGAGCCACCTGCGGGTGATGGACCACAGCCCGCGCTTCTGGGACACGGTGCGCACGGTGGTCCCCAACTACGCCGAACTGCGCGGGCAGCTGCGCGAAGAGGCCGTCCCGGCCTGGTGACGCGGCCGTCCGATTGACGTTGACGTAAACGTCAGATGTAATCGGCACGCAGGCTGGCCGCCGCGGCGCCTGCGCAATCTTCCTGCCATGGCCGTCACCAACGCTTCCACCACGTACACCATCAGCGACCTCGCGCGCGAGTTCGACCTCACCACGCGGGCGATCCGGTTCTACGAGGACATGGGGCTGCTGCAGCCGGAACGCTCCGGCCCCGGCGGACGCAACCGCGTCTACAGCTCGCGCGACCGCACCCGGCTCAAGCTCACGCTGCGGGCCAAGCGCCTGGGCCTGTCGCTCACCGAGGCGCGCGAGATCATCGACATGTACGACAGCCCGCGCGACACCGGGCCGCAGCTGCGCAAGTTCCTCGCCGTGCTGGCGCAGCACCGCCAGCAGCTGGAAGAGCAGATGGCCGAGCTGCAGGCCAACCTGGACGAGGTGCGCGCGCACGAGAAGGAAGCCCGCGCCCTCCTGGGCCGGGCCGAGAAGAAGACGGCCTAGCCTCGTCTGCTTGGGGCATGCGCCGGTTGCGGCGCGCTGCGAGAGTTCGGGGACACACCTGCCACGGAGGTCCCCATGCGCATCGCCTTCACATCCTGCTTCAGCGCCGTGCTGTTTCCCCAGCAGCCGGTCTGGTCCGAGATCGCCGCCGCCGCGCCCGACGTGCTGGTGCTGCTCGGCGACTCCATGTACCTCGACGTGGGCGAGGGCATGACCACCTCGCGCGTCCAGGAGATGACGGAGCTGGAGTTCGCGCAGCATGCCTACGCGCGCTATGACGCGCAGCTGCGGCAGCCCGAATTCCGCGCGCTGCTCGCCCGTCCGAACCTGCGCACCTTCGCGATCTGGGACGACCACGACTTCCTCTGGAACGACGCCTGCGGCGCCGACGTCATGCGCAATCCCGCGCTGCGGCCGCTGGTGTTCGCCAGCCGCGCGATGTTCGCGGCCTGGCGCGCCGCGCTGGCC
>JAEZEB010000133.1 GCA_023438115.1 Pseudomonadota bacterium
GAAGACCGCGCTGAAGGACCCGGGCTTCATCAAGCGCGAGGAGGACCTGGGCGCCGTGGTGGTCACGGACGCGCGCGTCAACCCGGCCGAGCACAAGAAGTTCGTCTCCGACGAGATCGCCAAGTGGGGCCCGGTCATCAAGGCCGCCGGCCAATATGCGGACTGATCCAGGCCCGCATCGCAAAAGCGAAAGCCGCCCTCGGGCGGCTTTTTCATGGGCGCCTCATTCCAGTTCTTCATTGGCACTGAAAGAAAGCCCGTTCGGGCTGAGCCTGTCGAAGCCCCCGGCACAGCCGGCCAACAGGCCCTTCGACAAGCTCAGGGCGAACGGTGATCTTTCATTAACGACTTGAAGTTGGAATCAGACGACCGTCATCGGGATCGTCACCGGCCCGTCGTTGACCAGCTCCACCTGCATGTCGGCACCGAAGACACCCGCGGCCACCGTCGGATGGCGCTCGCCCGCGAGCTGCAGCACGCGCTCGTAGAGGTGGCGCCCGAGGTCTGCCGGCGCCGCGCCGGTGAAGCTGGGCCGGTTGCCGCCGCTGGTGTCGGCCGCCAGCGTGAACTGCGAAACGATCAGCAGCCCGCCCTGCACGTCCTGCACGCTGCGGTTCATCTTCCCCGCGTCGTCGCCGAACACCCGCAGCTTGAGCAGCTTGTCCACCAGCCTCGCCGCCTGGGCCTCGGTGTCGGCGGGCTGCGCGCACACCAGCACCAGCAGCCCCTGGCCGATCTCGCCCACGGTCTCGCCGCCCACCTGCACGCGTGCCCGGCGCACGCGCTGAATCAACGCCATCACGATGCAACTTGCTCCTGTTCTTCCACTTGGGCCGCCTCGACGTCGCTGGACAGCAGCTGGATCGTGGCGCGCAGGCCCGGCACGGCTTCCATCAGCGCGCGCTCCACGTCGCCGCGCATGGCCACGGCACGGCCCAGCGGCCATTCGGCCGGTAGGTGCAGGTGCAGGTCCACGAAGCGGCGCTGGCCGGCGCGGCGCGTGGTGACGTGGTCGAAGCGTACCTGCGGGCTGTAGAAGCGCTGCAGCGTCTGCTCGATGCGGGCCTGATCCTGCGGATCGAGCGCGTGGTCCATCAGCCCGTCGGCGGAGCGCTTGAGCAGGTGCAGCGCCTCGCGCACGATGTTCAGCGCCACGGCGATGGCCAGCACCGGGTCCAGCCACAGCCAGCCGGTAAAATGCACGGCGACCAGGCCGCCGACCACCCCGGCGGAGGTCCACACGTCGGTGAACAGGTGCCGCGCGTCGGCCTCCAGCGCCATCGAGCGGTGCTCGCGCGCCTTGCGCAGCATGGCCCAGGCCAGCACGCCGTTGAGCACCGAGCTCACGACCGACAGCGCCAAGCCCCCGCCCAGCGTCTCCAGCGGCTGCGGATGCAGCAGCCGCCCCGCGGCGGCGTAGACGATGGCCAGCGCCGCCACCAGGATCAGCACGCCCTCGAAGCCGCTGGAGAAGTACTCGGCCTTGTGGTGGCCGTAGGGGTGCTCCTCGTCGGGGGGCCGTGCCGCCAGCGTCACCATGGCCAGCGCGAAGCTGGCGCCGGCCAAGTTGACCAGCGACTCCATGGCGTCGGAGAGCAGGCCCACCGAGCCGGTGAGCCACCACGCCAGCGTCTTCAAGGCGATGGTCACCACCGCCACGCCCACCGAGAGTTTCAGATAGCTGCTGACCTGCATGGCGTGATTGTCAGTACGCGCCCACGGCGCCCGCACGACACTGCGGGCTTGTGCCGCTCAAGGCAGCAAGCGCGCTGCCGCTGACCGATCAACCCAGCGTGACGCGTGCGAACTTGCGCTTGCCCACCTGCAGCACGTAAGTGCCCGCATCCAGCTTGAGCCCCTTGTCGCTGACGACACTGCCGTCCACGCGCACGCCGCCCTGCTCGACCATGCGCATGGCTTCGCTGGTGGAAGGCACCAGGTTGGCCTGTTTCAGCACGCTGCCGATGCCCAGCGGAGCGCCACCCAGCGTGACCTCCGGCATCTCGTCGGGAATGCCGCCGCGCGAGCGGTTGATGAAGTCCTGCTCGGCCGCGTCGGCGGCGGCGGGCGAGTGGAAGCGCGCCGTGATCTCCTTGGCCAGCAGCACCTTGGCGTCCTTCGGGTTGCGCCCGCCTTCGACCTCGGCCTTGAGCGCGGCGATTTCCGCCTCGGAACGGAAGCTCAGCAGCTGGAAATACTTCCACATCAGCGTGTCGCTGATGGACAGCAGCTTGGCGAACATGTCGTTGGCCGGCTCGCTGATGCCGATGTAGTTGCCCTTGCTCTTGGACATCTTCTCGACGCCGTCCAGGCCTTCGAGCAGCGGCATGGTCAGGATGCACTGCGGCTCCTGGCCGTACTCGGCCTGCAGGTGCCGGCCCATGAGCAGGTTGAACTTCTGGTCGGTGCCCCCGAGCTCGAGGTCGCTCTTGAGCGCGACCGAGTCGTAGCCCTGCATCAGCGGGTACAGGAACTCGTGGATGCTGATCGGCGTGCCGGCGTGGAAGCGCTCGTGGAAGTCGTTGCGCTCCATCATCCGGGCCACGGTGTACTTGGCCGCCAGCTGGATCATCCCGCGCGCGCCCAGCGGATCGCTCCACTCGCTGTTGTAGCGCAGCTCGGTCTTGGCTGGATCCAGGATGCGGTCGGCCTGGGCCCGGTAGGTCTCGGCGTTGGCCTTGATCTGCTCCGGCGTCAGCGGCGGGCGGGTGGTGTTGCGCCCGGACGGGTCGCCGATCATGGAGGTGAAGTCGCCGATCAGGAAGATCACCTGGTGGCCCAGGTCCTGCAGCTGGCGCATCTTGTTCAGCACCACGGTGTGGCCGATGTGGATGTCCGGCGCGGTGGGGTCCAGGCCCAGCTTGATGCGCAGCGGAACGCCCGTCGCTTCGGAGCGGGCGAGCTTCTGCTCCCACTCCTCACGGGGGATCAGCTCCTCCACGCCCCGCAGGGTGACCGCCATCGCCGCCCGCACGGCGTCCGTCACCGGCAACGATTTTGTAACAACGTCTTGATTCATAAGGGGTTTTGCAGAGTCAGGCGCGGCTGGGCTGGCTATACTGCGGCTCGTTTGGCGAAAACCGATTCTAGTTGCGGGTTTTCGCCATAGGCGGCCGTCGCGCCGCCCTGCAGGACCAACCTGATCCGGCTGTAGGACATCTTCCTGCGTCGAGGAATAGGAAGAAGAATCTTGAAGCAAACTTGGCTGGCCTCGGGGGAGGCCCTGCTGGCTCGGGCGGCCCATGTGCTCGAGCAATATCCCCGCCAGGTGACCGCCGTCGTGGCCGGCGTGCTCCTCACTGCCGGCGGCGGCGCCTTCGCCGTCGCCTCGCTCGGCCCCGACGCGGCCGCCCTGCCCGTGCGCCAGGTGCTCGAACAGGTGCAGCCCCTGCCCCTGGAAGCGCAAAGCGAGGCCCTCGGCACCTACAGCTTCAGCCTCTTTACGGCCGGCAACGTGCGTCCGTCCGACACGGCCGAGGCGCTGCTGGCCCGCCTGGGCATCAACGACGCCGCCGCGGCCGCCTTCCTGCGCCAGAACCCGCTGGCCCGCCAGCACGTGCTGGGCGTCGCCGGCCGCGCCGTGACCGCCGAGGCCACCGAAGGCTCCAACCTGCTGCGCCTGAAGGTCCGCTGGCCGGCGGACGACCGGCAGTTCCACCGCCTGATCGTCGAGCGCCAGTCCACCGGCCAGTTCGCCACCCGCATCGAGACCGCCCCGCTGGTGGCTTCGCTGCGCGTGGGCAGCGGCACCATCCGCACCTCGCTGTTCGCGGCCGTGGACGAGGCCGGCCTGCCCGACCCGGTCACCAACCAGCTGGTCGACATCTATTCCGGCGACATCGACTTCCATCGCGAACTGCGCGTGGGTGACCGCTTCGCCGTGGTCTACGAGACGCTGGAAGCCGACGGCGAGCCGATGCGCACCGGTCGCGTGGTGTCGGCCCAGTTCGTCAACGCCGGCCGCACCCTGGAAGCCATCTGGTACCAGGAGCCGGGCCAGCGCGGCGGCTACTTCGATTTCCAGGGCCGCAGCCTGGAGCGCACCTTCCTCGCCTCGCCGATGGAGATCACGCGCGTCACCAGCGGCTTCAAGATGCGCCTGCATCCCATCCACCGCACCTGGCGCGCCCACACGGGCGTCGACTACGGCGCGCCCACGGGTGCTCCCGTGCGCACGGTCGGGGACGGCGTGGTGCGCCACGCCGGCTGGATGAACGGCTACGGCAACACCATCGAGGTGGAGCACGGCAACGGCAACGCCACGCTGTACGCCCACCTGAGCCGCGTGGAAGTGCGCCGCGGCCAGCGCGTCGAGCGCGGCCAGCGCATCGGCGCCGTCGGCTCCACCGGCTGGGCGACCGGCCCGCACCTGCACTTCGAGTTCAAGGAAAACGGCGTGCAGAAGGATCCGCTGCAGGTCGCCAAGCGCTACGCGCCGGCGACGGAGCTGACCGCGCAGCAGCGCGCCGGCTTCAACGCGATGGCGCAAGCCATGCGCACGCAGCTGGCCGTCGCCGCGACGGCCAACATGGTGGCCTCGGCGCGCTGACGCCGGGCGCTACCATGCGCCCATGACGGATCTCCATATCGGCCTGATGTCGGGCACCTCGATGGACGGGGTGGACGGCGTGCTGGCCGATTTCGCTTCCGGCGGCGTGCGCGTGCTGCGGCATGCCTCGGCCCCCTTCCCCGACGCCCTGCGGGCCGAGCTGATGGCCCTCAACAGCGCGGGCCCGGACGAACTCCATCGCGCCTGGCTGGCCGGCAACGGCCTGATGCGCGTCTACGCCGGCGTCGTGGAGGAACTGCTCGCCGCCACGCACACCGATCGCGCCGCCGTCGCCGCCATCGGCGCGCACGGCCAGACCGTGCGCCACCGCCCGCAGCAGTTCGACGGCACCGGCTACACGATCCAGCTCGCGCAGCCCGCGCTGCTGGCGGAGTTGTGCGGCATCCAGGTGGTGGCGGATTTCCGCAGCCGCGACGTCGCCGCGGGCGGCCAGGGCGCGCCGCTTGCCCCCTTCTTCCACCAATCGATGTTCGCGCAGGCGGGCGAGACGACCGGCGTGCTGAATATCGGCGGCATCTCCAACCTCACCGTGCTGCGGGCCGACGGCGCCATGCAGGGCTTCGACTGCGGCCCCGGCAACGCGCTGATGGACGCCTGGTGCGCCGAACACACCGGCCAGCCCTACGACGACGACGGCCGCTGGGCCGCGAGCGGGCGCGTCCTCGCGGACCTGCTGGCCACGATGCTGGCCGAGCCCTATTTCTCCCTGCCGCCGCCCAAGAGCACCGGCCGCGACCTGTTCAACCGGCCCTGGCTGCAAGCGCACCTGCAAGGCCATGCGGCGGCCGCACCCGCCGACGTGCAGGCCACGCTCACCGAGCTGACCGCGCGCAGCTGCGCGGCGGAGGTGGAACGCCACGCTGCCGGGGCGAAGCGGTTGATCGTCTGCGGCGGCGGGGCCCTGAACGGCCACCTGATGCGCCGGCTGCAGGCGCTGCTGCCAGGCACGCGCGTGGCCTCCAGCGCCGAGGCCGGCCTGCCGCCACTGCAGGTGGAGGCCGCCGCCTTCGCCTGGCTGGCGCGCAAGTGCGTCCGCGGCGAAGCGCTGGAGCTGCAAACGACGACGGGCGCCCGAGGCGCCCGTGTGCTTGGCGGGATCTACCCCGCGTGACGGATCAGGCCGAGAAGCTCGAGCCGCAGCCGCAGGTGGTGGTGGCGTTCGGGTTCTTGATCACGAACTGCGCGCCCTGCAGGTCTTCCTTGTAGTCGATCTCGGCGCCCACCAGGTACTGGTAGCTCATCGCGTCGATCAGCAGCGAGACACCGTTCTTGGTCATCACGGTGTCGTCGTCGTTGGCCACCTCGTCGAAGGTGAAGCCGTACTGGAAGCCCGAGCAGCCCCCGCCCTGCACGAAGACGCGCAGCTTCAGGTCCGGGTTGCCTTCCTCCGCGATGAGCTCGGCGACTTTCGCCGCGGCGCTGTCGGTGAACAGCAGCGGGGCGGGCATTTCGGTGGACACGTTTTCGGCAACGGCACTCATGGGCATTCTTTCCTCAGGGTCTGCAGGGGATGGTAAGCCCGCCGCCCGGCGGGCACCCGTCAGGCGCTCTTTGCCGCCAGCTTCAGTAGGGGCTTTTCCTCGCCCTCGGCGCCGGTCGCGAGCGGACGCAACTGGCCGGAAATGGTGGCGCCCTGGTGCATCTCAAGCGCGACGTACGACACGTCGCCCTCGATCCGGGCCTTGGGCTGCAGTTCCAGCAGCTCGCGGGCGTGCACCGGGCCGCGCACGGTGCCGTTGATGATCACGTGGTCGGCCGTCATGGCGCCCTGCACCATGGCGGCTTCCGAGATCACCAGCAGGCTGCCGGACTCCTCGGCCGAGGCCACGATGTCGCCGAAGACCTCGCCGTCGACGCGCAGGCCTTCGCTGAACTGCATGTTGCCCTCGATGCGCGTGCCTTGCGCGATCAGGCTCTTGATGGGGGGTTGCGACTTCTTGCCAAACATGGGGGACTCCTCAACGACGATCTGACGACGGACTACCTACAGGGACACATTCTGCACGGCGCGGCTCACGGTGCCTTCCACCACGCGCGCGGAAACGTTCTTCACCACCGCCTCGGGCGGCAGGTCGACCATGCCCTCGACGCGGCGGTACTGGCGGAACTGCAGCGGCTGGGGCTCGCCCACCGGCATCATCCAGGGCTTGCCGTCCAGGGTGCCGGAAACGTTGAGCTCCAGGCGGCCGCGGAATTCGGGGGCGTTCTTCACGGGCTGGATCACCAGCACCTGCCACTTGAGCTGGGTGCCGGCCAGCACCTCGGCCTGCAGGCCGCGGATGGCCACGCTGCCGCCGCTGGCGGGCATCAGCTTCTCGAAGAAGCCCAGGTCCTCGCGCAGGGAACGGTTCTCGGCCTGCAGCGTGCGGATCTGGGCCGCCAGGCGCTCCTGGGCGGCGCGCTCCACGGTGATGGCGCTGCCGGAGGTGTTGAGGAGGGACTGGATGCGGTCGCGCTCCTGGCGCAGGTGCGCGACGTCCTGACGCAGCTGCAGCAGTTCCTCGCGGGAGGTCTTGTCGACGCCGGCGAGCTCCTTGCCCAGCTCGAAGGCCCAGAGGCTGATGGCGCCGCAGAAACCGAGCACGATCGCGGCGGCCGCCCACTGCAGCGGCCAGGGCATGGCACTGCGAACCTTCATCCGGGGCGAGCTGATGGTCAGTCTCCGCCTGAGCAGCTTGAAACGCATGGATGAGGATGCTGCCGAAAGACGCGTCTTGCGACAAGTCTTGACTTGTGGCGTTTGGTGTCGGACAGACACCCGTGGACGAGGAACGGGGTGGCCAAAGAAAAAGCCCGGCACGGGGCCGGGCTTCGTCGATTGCAGTGCTGGCGCGGGATCAGCGCTTGGAGAACTGCTTGCGGCGGCGTGCGGAGTGCAGGCCGACTTTCTTCCGTTCGACTTCGCGGGCGTCGCGGGTGACGTAGCCTGCAGCCGACAGTTGCGGCTTCAGGGCGGCGTCATAGTCGATCAGGGCGCGGGTGATGCCGTGGCGCACGGCGCCGGCCTGGCCGGATTCACCGCCACCGTGGACGTTGACCTGGATGTCGAACGCCTCGGTGTTGCCGGTCAGCACCAGCGGCTGCTTGGCGATCATGATCGAGGTTTCGCGGCCGAAGAACTCCTGGATGTCCTTGCCGTTCACCGTGATCTTGCCGGAGCCCTTCTTCAGGAAGACACGCGCGACGCTGCTCTTGCGGCGGCCGGTGCCGTTGTTCCATTCACCGATCATGCTCAGATCTCCAGGGGCTTCGGTTGCTGGGCGGTGTGCGGGTGCTCGGCGCCCCCGTAGACCTTCAGCTTCTTGATCATGGCGTAGCCCAGCGGGCCCTTGGGCAGCATGCCCTTGACGGCCTTCTCGAGCGCGCGGCCGGGGTGCTTGGCCTGCATTTCCTTGAAGGTCTGCTGGCGGATGCCGCCCGGATAGCCGGTGTGCCGGTAGTAGACCTTGTCGGTCTCCTTGGTGCCGGTGACACGCAGCTTGGATGCGTTGATGACGACGATGAAGTCGCCGGTGTCGACGTGAGGCGTGTAGATGGCCTTGTGCTTGCCGCGCAGTCGGAGGGCAGCTTCGCTGGCTACCCGGCCGAGCACCTTGTCGGTGGCGTCAATCACAAACCACTCGTGCTTCACGTCAGCGGGCTTGGCGCTGACAGTGGTGGTCATAAAGACTCTCGAGTTGCGGTTTGGCGGATCCTTTTCCTCGGTCGGTGTCCCTCTGGCGGGGACCTCTTAGGAGGCCAATCTGACCGGTGCGCCGAAGGCGCATTCAGGCACCGAGGGTGCCTTCCGATCTTCCGTCGCGGGATCCAGGAGCGCTACGGAACCCGGCATTATAGCGGGAAGGGCGGGGGCATGTCGGGGTTCGGCTTCGCGCTCACCCCGACCTACGAGGTCAAGGCCGTTTCGTAGGGCGGGG
>JAEZEB010000126.1 GCA_023438115.1 Pseudomonadota bacterium
GGGTGGCTGCGCGCGCCGGCCCTTGCGCCGGGGTGCGGGGGGTGCATCGGCGGAGACCGGCTTGGGATTGGCGGGCAGCGCCTGTGCAGAGAGCCAAGCCGTCACCGCGGACAGGTCTTCCGGTTGCAGGCGGCGGGCGATCTCCGCCATGCAGTCCGGCGCGAGCGCGCGCCGCTGGCCGGTGCGCCAGGCCCCGAGTTGCGCATTGAGGTAATCGCGCGAGAGCCCGAGCAGCCCCGGCGTGTTGGGCACGACGCCGGTCAGCGCCTTGCCGTGGCAGGCCGCGCAGGCGGGCAGGCGCCGCTCGGCGTCGCCCTGCTGCGCGAGCACGCGGCCACGCTCCAGCAGCTCGGGCGCGGCGGTCGAGGGCTGCGGCGGCGGATAGGGGAAGTCCAGCCGCGCATAGTGCAGGGCGATGTCGTACAGGTAGGCGTCCGAGAGCGTCTCGAGCAGGCCGGTCATCAGCCCGTAGTGACGCCGGCCGTCGCGGAAATTCAGGAGCTGGTTGTACAGGTAGCCCGCCGGCTTGCCGGCGATGCGCGGGTAGTAGCCGTCGGGACCGGGGCGGCCCTCGCGGCCGTGGCAGGCCGTGCAGGCGACGGTGCGCTGGGCCATCGTGTCTTCGAAACGCAGGGGCGCCGCGTCCGCCAGGGCGGACGCACACAGCAGGAACAGGGGAAGCAGGAGGCGGCGCATCGCCCGGGACTATGCCATTGTTGGTGACGCTCCACGGCCTCGTCGGTGCGCGGCGGACACGCGCGTCGACCGCGTCCTACAAGCGGCGCGGCGGCCGCCTCCTAATGTCGCTCCATGAACCTCTACCGACGTTCGAGCAGGCCCAAGCCGCAGGCCGAAGCCCCGCGGGGTCGCCGTCGCCAGCAGCCTCCCGGCGGCGACGGCACCAACGCGACCCAGCAGCGGCCGGACCCGAAGGCGGAGCCCATCCCCGACGGCGAGCACAAGTACGTGCCGCGCAGCCCCTACCGCACGGGCAACTACTGAGACGGCGCGTCCGCGTCGCCCAGCACCACGTCCGACTGCGGGTAGGCCACGCAGGGCAGGACCCAGCCGCCGGTGCGCTCTTCCGGCAGCAGCCCCGGCCAGGCGATCCGGTACTGCACCTCGCCCGCATGCAGCGGCCGCAGGCACGCGCGGCAGGTGCCGTTGCGGCAGGAACTGGGAAGCGGGATGCCGGCCGCGAGCGCGGAGGCGAGCAGCGTCCGGTCCGCCGGCGCGGTGAAGGCGCGGCCCGAGGGCAGCAGGCGCGCATGGAACAGGCCGGGCGCGGCCCCCTCGTCGGACATGGGCCGATGATAATCAGCCGAGTACAACGACCGAGCTGTCCATGGCCTCCAGCCTGCTTGCCCTGATCGACGACATCGCGACCCTGCTCGACGACGTCTCCGTCCTCACCAAGGTCGCCGCGAAGAAGACCGCGGGCGTGCTGGGTGACGACCTCGCGCTCAACGCGCAGCAGGTGACCGGCGTCGTCGCCGAACGCGAACTGCCCGTCGTGTGGGCCGTCGCCAAGGGCTCGATGGTGAACAAGGCCATCCTCGTTCCCGCGGCGCTGGCCATCAGCGCGATCGCGCCCTGGGCGGTCACGCCGCTGCTGATGCTGGGCGGCGCCTTCCTCTGCTTCGAGGGCTTCGAGAAGCTCGCGCACAAGTTCCTCCACAGCCGCCAGGAGGAGGACCAGCACCACAAGCAGCTGGTGGAGGCCGTGGCCAACCCGCAGGTGGACATGAAGGCCTTCGAGCGGGACAAGATCAAGGGCGCCGTGCGCACCGACTTCATCCTCTCCGCGGAGATCATCGTCATCAGCCTCGGGACCGTGGCGGGCCAGCCCTTCGCCACGCGCCTGGCCGTGCTGGTGGGCATCGCGCTGCTGATGACGGTGGGCGTGTACGGGCTCGTGGCCGGCATCGTGAAGCTGGACGACTTCGGCGTGCACCTCACGCAGCGGGCGACCTCGGGCGCACGCGCCGTGGGCCGCGGCATCCTGCGCGCCGCGCCCTGGCTGATGAAGGGCCTGTCCATCGCCGGCACCGCCGCCATGTTCCTCGTGGGCGGCAGCATCCTGGAGCACGGCCTGCCGCCGCTGCACCATGTCTCCGAGGCGGTCGTCGAGCGCGCGGGCGGTGGCGGCGTGCTCGCGGGCATGCTGTTCGATGCGCTGGTGGGCGTCGTTGCCGGCGGGATCCTGGTGGCGGTGTATGCGGCGGTGCGCCGCATGCGCGGCAAGTCGGCGCTGCCTGCCTAGCGCGGCACAAGCTCATGCGTAGGCTTGCTCCTACGCTGCCTTGGGCGATGCGCGGATAACGCGCGCGGGGGCCTGCCCGAACAATGGCGTCTTCCACAGAGGGAGAGCCGCCATGCCCCAGATGCAGCCGACCACGCCGGCCACCGCGATGCCCGCCGGCTACGAGGCCACGCCGGCCTTCGAAGACTTCGACTACGCCCTCGGCTGCGAATGCGCCGACCCCTCGCTGCAGATCGAGCGCTGGGGCCAGGAGATCGGCGGCACGCCGGTCGACGCGAACTAGCCGTCCTGCCCGGACCGCGCCATGCGCGAACCCCCCGCGGCCGATGCCGCGCCGGACGCTTTCGTCGCCGGGCTGAAGAAGGGCGCGTTGCTGGGCGTCGTGTTGTTCCTCCTGGCGCTGCCCTGGCTGCACGAGCGGCGGGTGCAGCCCGCTCTCCCCGGTACTCCCTCCGTACGCCTGGCCGATTTCCGCGGCGAGGATCCTTCCCCCGACGCCCGCCACGTCGCCAACTGGGCGGCGTACACCCGGGACCACCGGCAGCATGCCTTCGTGGTGGTCGACAAGGAGGATGCCCGCGTGTACGTGTTCGCGCCCGACGGCAAGCTCGTGGACAGCGCCCCCGCGCTGTTCGGCGCCGCGATCGGTGACGACTCCGCGCCCGGCATCGGGGACAAGCCGCTGTCCGCCGTCCAGCCCTGGGAGAAGACGACGCCGGCGGGACGCTTCATCGCGGAGATGGGCGAGAACGCCAACCACGAGGACGTGGTGTGGGTCGACTACGACGCCGCCGTGTCGATGCACCGGATCCGCCCGACCCATCCGCAGGAACGCCGCCTCGAGCGGCTGGCCTCGCTGACCGTGGAGGACAACCGCATTTCGTTCGGTTGCATCAACCTGCCCGTGACTTTTTACGAGAACGTGCTGCGGCCCGCGGTGCGCGAGCATGGAGCCGTGGTGTACGTGTTGCCGGAGACGCGGACGCCGCAGCAGGTCTTCGGTTCCTGGGACGTCACCGCGCCGGCGCGGCATGCCGGCGCGATCCCGCCCGTGGCGCTGCGCGTTCCGGCGCGCTGAGCGGTCACTTTCTTCTCACTTTCCCTGCACGGAAGAGCTTGCTAGCATCCCCGGCTGCTGAGCCGCGTCGGCCCGGCAGCACAGGGGACTCGGATGTTGGCAAGACGCCGGTGGCTGCGGGATGCAGCCGGCTGTACGGCAGGATTTGCACTGGCGGCGCTCGCGCTGCCTTCCGCGGCGGCAGGCCGCGACTTTCTCTCCACGCGGCCTTCGGCCGAGGCACGCCGCCTGGTCGGGTGGGTGCTGGAAAGCGGCGATGCCCGCGGCCGGCCCTTCGCGGTGGTCGACAAGCGCGCGGCGCGCATCTACGTGTTCGGACGCGACGGCGCGCTCGCCGGCCATTCGCCGGCGCTCCTGGGCAGCACCGTGGGCGACCACATCACGCCCGGCGTGGGCGAGCGCACCCAGAAGGGAACCGTGCGCGCGGACGAGCGCACCACGCCGGCCGGGCGCTTCGAGGCCATGCCGGGACGCAACCTCAAGGGCGAGCACGTGGTCTGGGTGGACTACGACGCCGCGTTTGCGATCCACAGGCTGCGGCCCGGCTTCGCGTACAAGGCGCGTTCCACGCGCCTGGCCGCCGCCCAGGCGCAGGACATGCGCATGTCCCTCGGCTGCGTCGTGGTGCCGGTGGCGTTCTACACGGGCGTGGTGGAGAAGATGCTGGGCAAGTCGCGCAGCGTGGTCTACGTGATGCCGGAGGCGGGGCCGTTGCACGCGGTGTTCCGCCCGCTCGCGGCGCTCTGAACGCGGGCATCGGTGTTCTCCGACACGCGCGCGCGAGCGGCACTGACGTAGCCTCATCGGGGCCTCCTTATCTTGGGAGGCCGGCCTAGCTGCCGGTCCATAGCACCCAAGCATTCCAAGGAGTCCCTCACATGTCCTCGCTCAAGATCCTCACGGCGGTCGCCGCCGCCGCCACCTTCAGCCTCGCGTTCGCCCAGAGCACCCCGCCGCAACAGGCGACCGACCCGGCCGTGGGCGCGGGCCAGCGCAGCACGCAGGAAACGCCCATGGGCACGACCGGCACGCCGGGTTCCGGCGGCGCCGCCGCGCAGGGCTCGACCGCCGGTTCCACCGCGTCGGGCACGATGGGCGCGGGTTCCAGCGCCTCGGGCGCCGCCTCCGGCACGATGAGCTCCGACACCGGCGCCAGCACCAGCAGCTCGGGCAGCATGGACAGCGGCACCTCCGCCCGTCCGGCCCGCGCGGACCGCAACTGAGCGTTCCCGCACCCACGAAAAAGCGCGGCTTCGGCCGCGCTTTTTCGTGCAAGTGCCGCGTGCCCGGGTCAGGTCAGGATCTGCCGGCCCTCGGGCGTGACGACGCAGCCGCTGATGCGCCACTGGTTGTCCTGCTGGCGGTTCAGGAGGTAGGTGAGCGACCACGCCGAGCCTTCGCCGTCGCTGATGCGCACCTTCTGCACGGCGATCGTGCCGTCGGTCTCCGGCTTGAGGAACAGCATGCTGGAGGCTTTCATCAGCATCGGGTACTGCTCCTTCACCGTGGCGAGGAAAGCGTCGGCCGAGCCGAACTGCGTACGCAGGTCGGGATCGGCCAGGGCAAACGCGCGGCCTGCATCCTGGCGTGCGAGCGCGGCCAGCTGCTGCTTGACGACCTGCTGCACGAGCTGCGGCGAAGCGCTCGTGGGCGCGGCGGCCTGCGGCGGCTCGCCCAGCAGCAGGCCGCCCATGAGGACGGCGGTGAAGACGAGCGACCAAGCGGTGGCCGGGCTGCGCAGGCCCTGGCGCCGGCGCGTGGAAGTGGGGGTGGTGGACTGCACTTGCTTCTTCCTCAGCTGGCCCGGGGCGCCTGCGCCGGGATCGCCACCGGGGCGGGGAGGGGATGCGCGCCGTCGAGGCTTGCCGCCCTGGCCTTCATCTGCATGCTCGCAGCGGCCAGCGCGATGCCGACCAGGGTGAAGAAGCGCATCATCAGCGGGCTCATCGACGGTTCCCCGGGACTCGGTGTGTGTGTGACAGGCTCCAGCGTAGGCGGGAGCGGCCCGCAGTCCTGTAGGCCAAGTCCGCCGCGCCGCGTGGGCTTCCGCAAGGGGAAGCCAGCCGGCCCACTGGACAATGTTCTCGCTGATCGCCTGCGGAAGCGGAAGAGCCCGATACCTGTCGTCAAAGCGCGGAAGCCGGCTGGCTTTGAATGGATTGGAGTGGCCGCCGCGATTCCGGTGCGCAGGCGTGGCCCGCGTGGACGTGTAGGTGCCCGTCGGCGTGGGCTGTGGGAAGGCCGGGCTCGTCCCGGCCGCGCGGACGTTTCAGTCGCCCAGCAGCATGGGCAGGCCGCCGTCGGGCTCGAAGCGCTTGTTGCGCCAGCACAGGCGCGTGGGACCGGGCAGGACCTGCTCGGATTCGGCGTGCCAGGGATCGCCGGGGTAGCAGAGCACGCGCACGCCGTCGACATCCTGCGGCTGCGGGCGGATGCAGGGCGGCTTGCGGGCGCGCGCCGCGCCGAAGACGCTCTCTGTGCTGGGATGCCGCGCGAGATGCGCCAGGCTCATGATCTGCGGCGGCGCCAGCTCGATCAAACCGTCCCAGTACTGCTGCAGCGCCGCGCGCGGCGGCAGCCACAGGCTTTCGGTGGCCTCGTGTTCGTCATGCCGCGGCTCCTGGCCCGGAGGCACGGCGGCCACGAAGAAGCGCGTGTCGAAGCGCTTGCGCACCACGCTGCTGATGGTGGGCGTGACCCAGCGCGACCAGGGCAGCAGGGAACCCGCCGACAGCGTGGGTGCGAGCGGCTCGAGCAGTTCGTCGAAGCGCGGCCCGTTGCGCAACGCGGCCCACAGCTGCGGTGCCTGCGCGGGCGGAAGGTCGGCGAACAGCAAACCGGTCTCCTCGAACACTTCGCGGATGGCGGTGACGAAAAGCGCCGCGGCTTCGGCGGGCGCGAGCTCGGGTTCGCCGAGCAGCGCGTGCAGTTCGGCCGGCGTGCGATCCAGGCGATCGGCCCAGGCCGCGTCTTCCGGATCGCGCTTGCCGCCCGGGAACACGTAGGCGCCGCCCAGCACGTC
Source organism: Pseudomonadota bacterium (assembly GCA_023438115.1). Classification (GTDB taxonomy): domain Bacteria; phylum Pseudomonadota; class Gammaproteobacteria; order Burkholderiales; family Burkholderiaceae_C; genus Ramlibacter. Next base: position 6,364 of record JAEZEB010000126.1, read on the forward strand.
CGACTGCGCGTGCCGCCGCAGCAGGAAGACCTCGAGCCCGCCGTCGCCATCGCGCAGCAGCACCACGGTGGCGGAAGGCGCCGCCGGGCCGTGGTTGTGGAAGGTCTGCAACTCCATGCTTCGAGGCTAACAGACGGCACGCTGCGCGGACATGGCGATGCGCCGCGCGCGTCGTATCCTCGCCGCATGGATTTCACCGAAGCCATCGCCCACGCCCAGGCGCACGAGGTGCCCTGGCCCCGCGACCCGCAGGCCGATCCCGCGCGCTGGGGCGTGCACCACGCCGACCCGCCGCCCTTCGACCGCCTGCGCGGCCCGGTGCATGCGCGCGGCGGCGTCTCGGGCGTGATCCGCGTCGCGGGGGAGGAGGTGGCGCAGTGGGGCGAGCCGGACCGCGCCGACCTCACCTTCAGCGTCGCCAAGACCTACCTCGCGCTGCTCGCCGGCGTGGCGCACGCGCGCGGCTTGCTGCCGGACGTCGACGCGCCGGTGGCGGATCGCCTGCCGGGCATCGGCTTCGACGACGCGCACAACCGCGCCGTCACCTGGGCGCACCTGCTGGAGCAGACCAGCGAGTGGCAGGGCAGCTGCTTCGGCATGCCGGACCAGGTCGAACACAACCGGCGCGTCGCGCACGATCCCAAGCCGCCGCAGGGACGCAAGGGCGAGCGCCGCGCGCTGCAGGCCCCGGGCAGCTACTGGGAATACAACGACGTGCGCATCAACCAGCTCTCGCTGGCGCTGCTGCACCTGTTCGGCGAGCCCTTGCCCGCGGTATTCGAGGAAGCGGTGCTGCGGCCGCTGGGTGGCGGCGAGGGCTTCCGCTGGACCGGCTACGACGACGCCTGGGTGGAGATCGGCGGCCGGCGCATGCAGTCCGTACCGGGCGGCAGCCACTGGGGCGGGGGCGTGTCGATCAGCGCCCGCGACCAGGCGCGCATCGGCCAGCTGCTGCTCGATGGCGGCGTGCACGCCGGCCGCCAGCTCGTGCCGGCCGACTGGATCGCGCGCATGCAGCAGCCTTGCGCCATCGCGCCTTTCTACGGCCGGCTGGTGTGGCTCAACCGCGACGGAACGCTGTTCGCCGACGCGCCGCGCGACAGCTGGTTCATGGTGGGCGCCGGCGGCCACTACGTGTGGATCGCGCCCGCGCAGCAGGCGGTGGTGGTCGTGCGCTGGCTGGACCCGGCGCGATCGCCGGGTTTCGTCAGCCGCGTGGCCCGCGTCCTGCGGGGATAGGCCCGCTGCGCAGGCGGTCCTCGATCAGTTCGCGCGTGGCGCGCACTTCCGAGGCGAAGGGGCTCTGCGGATCCTCGGCGCGGCGGATCACGTCCAGGGCCTCGTCGTGCCGGCCCTGGTCCGACAGCGTCTGCGCGAGGTTGTTCAGCAGGATCACCGAGCGCGGGTTCTTCTGCACGGCGGTGTGCAGCACCTCGGTGGCTTCGGCGAGCGAACCGCGCGCATGCAGCTGGTTGGCGAGGCCCACCGCGGCGGGAAGGCTGTCGGGCCAGCGCTGCAGCGCGGCGCGGTAGCCGCGCACGGTCGCATCGGCATTGCCGCCACGTGCCAGCCCGAGCAGCGCCTCCAGCCAGCGCTTCTCGGTGGCCGTGACGGGGATGCGCCCGGGCTGCGTGACCACCATCGCCCAGTAGCCGCCCGGCATCCAGCTGCGCTCGAAGGCGGTGAAGGACATCTCCTGGCGCCGCTGCAGGCCGGAGCGCAGCAGGACCGTTCCGGTGTCGTAGTCGAAGCCGTTCACGACGGCGTAGTGCCATTGCGTGAAGAGCGGACCCACGTCCTGCAGCACCACCACGGGATTGCCGGCGGCCACTTCACGCAGCAGGTCGGCGTAGCGGGGCTCGAGCCGGTAGCTCACGAGGCCGTGGCGGCGCGGCGTGGCGAGCATCTCCAATTGCAGGCTGCCGTGGCGCGATGGCAGCCACACCTCGTCGACCAGCGCCCGCGGCAGGATGGGACGGCCGCCGTGCGTCATGGCCGTTGCCAGCGCGGCCGGGCCGCATTGGTACTCGTCCTGGGGATAGAAGGGCACCTGCGCGAGCTCGACCTGGCGTGGCACGCCCGCGGGCCAGTCGCTGCGCAGCTGCACGGTCTGCGGGATCAGCGGGTCGAGCGAAGCGCAGCCCGCCAGAGCGAGCACGGCGGCCCACAGGGTGAGCCGCCGTGCGAAGTGCAGGAACGGTTGCGTCGCGCGCATCCGTCCTCAGCGACGGACCGCGTAATACCAGACGAGCGCGGCCACCAGCACGATGGCCACCCAGCCCCAGGTGCTGACGCCGCCGGCCGGCGCGGCCTCGATGTCCTGCGCCAGCGCGTGGACCTCCTGGTCCGACATCGCCTTGATCCGCTCGCGCGCGGCGATCGGGTCCACGCCCGCGCGCTGCAGTTGCGCCACCACTTCGGGACGGTCGAGCGAACCGAGCACCATGGCGCGCTCGGGGCTGGGGGTTCCGGCCGCGGCCTGCTCGGCGCCGATCAGCCCGGCATGCGCGGTCTGGAAGGACAGCGCGAGGAGGGACGCCACCAACGCATGACAGGTCGTCTTCTTGAAAGCGAGGTTCATGATGCGCTCCTTTGGTCTTGGTCGTGCCCGGCGGACCGCCGCGGCCGGCGCCATTTACGCACGCGTGACCCAACCATGGTGTGTTGCTTCACCAGGGAGAAACACGTTGGTACAAGTGTTGCGGCCCGTGTCCGCCGCCGCCGACTACGCGAGCTGCGTTCGACTTCCTACAGCCGGGTTTGCGCGGCCGCGCTCCAATCGGGCGCAACACAAGGAGAAAAACATCATGGCGAAGTGGATCGCGATCCTCGGCCTGGCCGCCACCCTGGCGGCGTGCTCGCATGCCCCCGCGCAATCGCAGGCGCAGGCGCAGGCGGAGGCGACACCCTGGAACGGCGGCATCTGGAACAGCGTGCTGGGCTACCACGGGCCGGACAACGCGCGGGTGGTCTCGCCGCGCTGACGCGGGGCGCTTCGCGCTGGGCCAGAATGGCCCGATGGACGCACCCGACTTCTCCCGAGGCGCTGCCTGGCAGCGCGGCGCCTACGTTCCCATCGCCCAGGCCAGCGTGCCCATCACCGACTGGGGCTTCCTGCGCTCGGACGCCACCTACGACGTGGTGACCGCCTGGGACGGCGCCTTCTTCCGGCTGCAGGACCACCTGGACCGCTTCCTGCGCAGCTGCGCGCGTTTCCGCCTCGACCCCGGCAAGACGCGCGAGGAGATCACGGACATCCTCTCCGAGTGCGTGCGGCTCGCGGGCCTGCGCAGCGCCTACGTGGAGATGGTGTGCACGCGCGGGCAGCCGCCCTGGGGCTCGCGCGATCCGCGGCAGGCGGTGAACCAGTTCTTCGCCTTCGCGGTGCCCTACGTGTGGATCGCTAACGAGGAACAGCGGCGCCGCGGCCTGCACGTGGCCGTGAGCGACGTGCAGCGCATCCCGCCCGCGAGCGTGGATCCCACCGCCAAGAACTACCACTGGAACGACCTCACCATGGGCCTGCTCGGCGCGCTCGACGCGGGCGCCGACACCGTGCTGCTCACCGACGCGGCGGGCAACGTGGTGGAAGGCCCGGGCTTCAACGTCTTCGCCGTGCGCGGCGGGCGCCTGGTCACGCCGAAGGAAGGCGTGCTGGAAGGCATCACGCGGCGCACGGTGATCGAGATGGCCCAGGCGCTGGACATCCCGGTCGAATTGCGCGCGCTGCCCGCGGCGGAACTGCGCTCGGCCGACGAGGCCTTCCTCAGCAGCTCCGGGGGCGGGGTGCTGCCCGTCACGCGCGTGGACGGGCAGGCGATCGGCAAGGGCGAGGTGGGTGCGCTCACCCACCGCCTGCTGGAGACCTACTGGGCGTGGCACCGCGACCCGCGGTACGCGACGCCCATCCGCTACTGACGTTCAGGCCTGCGGCGGAACCACGTCCTCGAGCACCTCGGGGTCGCGGCGGATCGTGTCGCGCACGCGGTGCTCGCGGCGGTCCAGCTTGCCGAAGGCGTGGTCGAGCGCGCTGGCCAGCTTGTCGGCCGCGCCGCGGAAGGCGAGGTTCTGGTCCGGCGCGTAATGGGTGACGGCGATGGGCGCGCGGCCGTTCACGCGCGCTTCCATCATGCAGCGCTTGTCCACGCCGCCGCCCTTGGCCGCGTGGTTCTCGTCCGTCATCTGCACCTCGACGCTGGTGAGATCCTGCTCGAAGCGCGCCAGGTGCTCGTTGAGGTAGTCACTCGCCCAGCGTTCCAGGGCGTCCTTGTTCTCGATGTCGTTGCTGGTGTTGACTTGGATCTTCATCGGGTTTCCTTTCACCTGTCCCACCACTCTGGGGACGGCCGGGCTGCGCGGCAAGTCGGACGGGCTGCATCCGGGTGTCGGACGGTGCCGCCAGGCGAGCCGCTATGCTCCCGGCATGGAGAATCCCCTGCTGGACGTCATCGAGGCGGAGACGGGCCCGGACCCGCGCGCCACCATCCTCATTCTTCACGGCCTGGGTGCCGACGGCAACGACTTCGTGCCCATCGCGCAGGAGCTCGACCTCGAGGAGGTCGGGCCCGTGCGCTTCGTGTTCCCGCACGCGCCCGTGATGCCGGTGACGATCAACGGCGGCCATCGCATGCGCGCCTGGTACGACATCCTCGGCACCGAGTCGCAGGGCGTGCAGGACGAGGCGGGGCTGCGCCGCTCGCAGCAACTGGTGGAGGCCCTGATCGCGCGCGAGAAGCAGCGCGGCATCCCCGCCTCGCGCATCGTGCTGGCCGGCTTCTCGCAGGGCTGCGCGATGTCGCTGCTGACCGGCGTGCGCCACCCCGAGCGTCTCGCCGGTATCGCGGGCCTGTCCGGCTACCTGCCGCTGGCAGACCGCACCGCCGCGGAACGCACGCAGGCGAGCCTGGCCACGCCGGTCTTCCTCGCGCATGGCTGGAAGGACGAAGTGGTGGACTTCGAGCGCGGCCAGCGATCGGCCGAGGCGCTGCGCGCGCTGGGCTACGAGGTGGAGTGGCACGAGTACCCGGTGGGCCATGCAGTGTGCATGGAGGAGATCGGGGAACTGAATACCTGGCTGCGCCGCGTCCTCGCCTGAGGGCAGGGGCGCCTACCACAAGGCGCGGAAACCGGCGCCCGCGAGGGCCAAGCAGGCTTTGCGAAGAAGTGTTACCTTCGCACGCGACAAGACAAGCGGTCCCCCGGGCGCGCACGAAACCATGAGCAATCTGCAACAGGCCTTGAGCACGCTGGCGCCCGCGCGGCTGCAAGGCATACGCCGCGGCATCGAGAAGGAAAGCCTGCGTGCTTCCGCCTCGGGCGCCCTGGCGCTCACGCCGCATCCGGCGGCGCTGGGTTCGGCCCTCACGCATCCCCACATCACCACCGACTACAGCGAGTCGCAGCTCGAACTGATCACGGGCGCGCACGCGAGCGTCGAACAGTGCCTGGAGGAGCTGACGCAGGTGCACCAGTTCGTCCTGCGAGCGCTCGGCGACGAACTGATGTGGGTGAGCAGCATGCCTTGCACGCTGCCGCCCGACGAGACCATCCCGATCGGCCGCTACGGCGCCTCCAACGTGGGCCGCGCCAAGAGCGTGTACCGCATGGGCCTGGCGCACCGCTATGGCCGCCGGATGCAGACCATCTCGGGCATCCACTACAACTGGTCGCTGCCCGGGGTGAGCGACGCGCAGTACTTCGGCCTGATCCGCAACTTCCGCCGCCAGGCCTTCCTGCTGCTGTACCTCTTCGGCGCCTCGCCGGCGGCCTGTTCCAGCTTCGTCGCGGGCCGCAAGCACGAACTGCAGGTGCTCTCGCCCGGCACCGTCTACATGCCTTACGGCACCTCGCTGCGCATGGGGCGCCTGGGCTACCAGAGCGAGGCGCAGTCCAGCCTGGCCGTCAGCTACAACAGCCTCGACGGCTACGCGGCCTCGCTGCACGACGCGCTCACGCGCCCGTATCCCGCGTACGAGGCCATCGGCATCATGAATCCCGGCGGCGAGTACAACCAGCTCGCCACCACCTTGCTGCAGATCGAGAACGAGTTCTACGGCACGATCCGGCCGAAGCGCGTGATCCGCCCCGGCGAGCGGCCGCTGCATGCGCTGCGCGAGCGCGGGGTGGAGTACGTCGAGGTGCGCCTGATGGACCTCGACCCCTTCGTGCCGATCGGCATCAAGGCGCAGACCATCCGCTTCCTCGACGTCTTCCTGCTGCACTGCCTGCTCTCCGACAGCCCGGAGGACACGCCGCAGGAGATCGCCGCCCTCGGCCGCAACCAGCACCGCACCGCCGCCTACGGGCGCGATCCCTCCGTGATGCTGGAGCGCGGCGGCCGCGAGGTCGGCCTGCGCGAGTGGGGCGCCGAGATCGTGGCCGAGTGCGCGCCGATCGCGGCGATGCTGGATGCCGTGCACGGCACCACCGACTACGGCGATGCCCTGCGCGCCGCCGAGGCCCTGCTGCAGGACCCGGAGCTGCTGCCCTCGGCGCGCGTGCTCGCGGCGATGGCGCGCGAGCATTCCAACAGCTTTGCCGGTTTCACGCTGGCGCAATCGGAGCAGGCCAAGGCCAAGCTGCTGCGGCTGCCCTTCGCCGGCAGCCTGCAGGCGCGGATGGAAGCGCTGGCACGGCAGTCGATCGAAGACCAGAAGGCCGTCGAAGCGGCCGACACGATGCCGTTCGAGCAGTACCGGCAGCAGTACGTGTCGCCGGAACGCCTGGGTCTCGGGCAGGCGGCGGTCGCGCCCGCGCTCGCCGCCGTCTGAGCGGTACCATTCCCGCATGAACGTGAAGCACCGCCCGGCCGGCATGGCCGCCATCCTGCTGGCCGCCCTGGTGGTGGCCGCCCCCGCCTGGACCGCGCCGCCCGAAGGCAAGGGGCACGGCAAGGCGGACAAGCACGAACGCAAGGCGCGCAAGCCGCTGCAGCCCGGCGCCTGGTTCAACGACCGCAACCGCGCTGCCGTGCATGGCTACTACGCGTCGGCGGGCAAGGTCGGCAAGGCCTGCCCGCCCGGGCTGGCGAAGAAGAACAACGGCTGCCTGCCGCCCGGCCAGGCGAAGAAGTGGCACATCGGGCATCCGCTGCCGGGGGACGTGGTGTGGGTCGCGCCGCCGCGGGAGATCATCGTTTCCCTGCCGCCCGTGCCCGCGGGGCACCGGTACGTGCAGGTGGCGGGCGACATCCTGCTGATCGCCATCGGCTCCATGATGGTGGTCGACGGGATCGACGGCCTCCTGGGCCGCTGAACGAAAAAGGGCGGCATCGCTGCCGCCCCCTCTTGCCTCGAAGCGCCTGGCCTCAAGCCTCCTGGAAGGCTTCCTCGCGGGTCTTCTTGATCGCGGGCAGCGCCACGATCACCAGCAGCACCACCGTGGCCACCAGCAGGCTGGCCGACAGCGGCCGCGTGACCAGCGTGGAGAAGTCGCCGCGGGACAGCAGCAGCGCGCGGCGCAGGTTCTCCTCCATCATCGGGCCGAGCACGAAGCCGAGCAGCAGCGGCGCCGGCTCCATGCCGCAGCGCATGAACGCGTAGCCCAGGATGCCGAAGAAGGCCGTGACGAACACGTCGAACGTGTTGTTGTTGATCGAGTAGACCCCGATGCAGCAGAACACCAGGATGGCGGGGTACAGGAAGCGGTAGGGCACCTTCAGCAGCTTCACCCACACGCCCACCAGCGGCAGGTTCAGCACGATCAGCATCGCGTTGCCGATCCACATGGAGGCGATCAGGCCCCAGAACAGGTCCGGGTTGCTGGTCATCACCTGCGGGCCCGGCTGGATGTTGTGGATCGTCATCGCGCCCACCATCAGCGCCATCACCACGTTGGACGGGATGCCCAGCGTCAGCAGCGGCACGAAGGAGGTCTGCGCGCCGGCGTTGTTGGCGGCCTCGGGCCCGGCCACGCCCTCGATGGCGCCGTGGCCGAACTCCTCGCTGCGCCTGGACAGCTTCTTCTCCAGCGTGTAGGCCGCGAAGGAGGACAGCGTGGCGCCGCCGCCGGGCAGGATGCCCAGCACCGTGCCCAGGCCCGTGCCGCGCGCGGCGGCCGGCAGCATGCGCTTGAAGTCGTCCCGGGTCGGGAACAGGTTGGTGACCTTGTTGGTGAAGGTCTCGCGGTGCTCGCGCTGTTCGACGTTGCTGATGATTTCCGCGAAGCCGAACAGGCCCATCGCCACGGCGACGAAGTTGATGCCGTCCGTGAGTTCGGGGATGTTGAACGAGTAGCGCGCGACGCCCGAGTTCACGTCGGTGCCCACCAGGCCCAGCACCAGCCCCAGCAGGATCATGCCGATCGCCTTGATCAGCGAACCGGAGGCGAGCACCACGGCGCCCACCAGGCCCAGGACCATCAGCGAGAAGTATTCGGCGGGGCCGAAGTTGAAGGCGAGTTCCGCCATCGGCGTGGCGAAGGCCGCCAGCACCAGGGTGGCGAAGCAGCCGGCCAGGAACGAACTGATGCCCGCGGTGGCGAGCGCCGCGCCGGCGCGTCCCTTGCGCGCCATCTGGTAGCCGTCGATGGCCGTCACCACCGAGGACGATTCGCCTGGCAGGTTGACCAGGATGGCGGTGGTCGAGCCGCCGTACTGCGCGCCGTAGTAGATGCCGGCCAGCATGATCAGCGCGGACACCGGCGGCAGCGTGTACGTGATCGGCAGCAGCATCGCGATCGTGGTGGACGGACCGAGGCCCGGCAGCACGCCGATGAGGGTGCCCAGCAGGCAGCCGATGAAGGCGTAGAGCAGGTTTTGCGCGCTCAGCGCCGTCTCGAACCCGAGCGAGAGGTGGGAGAACAGTTCCATGGTGCGCGGGTCAGCGGATGAAGGAGGGCCACAGCGGGATCTGCAGGCTGATCCCGTAGATGAACACGCAGTAGCTGAAGACGATCATTCCGAAGGCGAGCAGCAGCGTGCCGCGCCAGGTGAACTCGTGGCTGCCGAAGCCCGACACCATCACGAGGATGAACAGCGAGGCGATGAGGCCCAGGGGCTGCAGCAGCAGGCCGAACAGCACCACGGCGCCGAGGATCCAGCCCACGGTGCTGAACTCGGGGCGCTTGACCTTGTCTTCCGTGGCGGTGGCCTTCATGCCCATGGCGGCCGTGAGCAGCCCGACGATCACCAGCAGGATGCCGATCCAGAACGGGAACCACGCCGGTCCCATGCGGGCGGCGTCGCCCATGCGGTAGTTGAGCGCGCCGATCGCGAACCCAGCCCCGAACAGGACGTAGATCGCGCCGGCCGCCACGTCTTTCTGGCTGCGGATGCGGAACTTCATTGCATCTTGTCTCCGTCTTGGGAAGTTGCGGTTTATATCATGGCATGAGGCAAGTACCTCGTTCCATGAGGAAGTCCCGCGGATGAGCGCGCCCCGTTGCGGTGCGCCGGTGTACATTCGCCCGGCGGGCAGACGCCCGTCAGGGATGAAGATGGTGACCAGGAAATTGCGCCCGCTCGACAAGGGCGGGCTGGAGCGGCAGTCGCAGTTCAGGTATGCGATCCGCCGCTTCCTGCGGTTGGGGGACGCGGCCGGGCGCGCGGCCGGCGTGACGGCGGTGCAGTACCACATGATGCTGCACACCCAGGCCTTCCCGGGGCGCGAATGGGCCAGCATCGGCGAACTCGCCGAACGCCTGCAGACGGCCCCGCACGGCGTGGTGGCCCTGGTGACGCGATGCGAGGAGGCGGGGCTGGTGCAGCGGCGGCAGAACCGCGCGGACGGACGCCTGGTCGAGGTCCACCTCACCGCCCGGGGACGCCGCATCGTGGCGCGGCTCGCCGCCGAGCATCACGCCCAGCTGGCCGAACTCGCGACGGTGATCGAGGCGGCGCGCGCCAGCGCGAACGGCGGCGACTGAGCCGGTGCTCCCGCTATCCGGAAGGAGGCCGTCCGAATTACAATCGACAGGTTCGGGACTGGGGCCCATCCATCCAGGCAGCCGGGGCGCCGCGTGGCGCGCAAGGCGTGCCGCTGGCGACCCGCAGGAGCGGGCGAGCCAGAAGGAGAAAGCATTTGGCGAAGGAAGAATTGATCGAGATGAACGGCCGCGTGGCCGAGATCCTGCCGGATTCGCGCTACCGCGTGATCCTGGACAACGGGCATGAGCTGGTGGCCTACACCGGCGGCAAGATGCGCAAGAACCACATCCGCATCATCGCCGGCGATTTCGTCACCCTGGAACTGTCGCCCTACGACCTGACCAAGGGGCGCATCATGTTCCGCCACCTGCCCAACCGCTCCACCACCGGGGCGCCGCCGCACCAGCGCCGGCGTTGAGGACCAGCGGCCCGCGGGCCGCTTTTTTTTGCCCGCGAGGCTCGCGGGTGAAGGGCTTGGTGAGGAAGCGGTCGCTGCCCGCGGCCACTCCCCGGCGGATCGATTCCGCATCGCGTGGTGGAACGCGTGCGGCAGGACCTGCAGGCGCAGGCCGACGCGGCGCACGTGCGGGTGAAGCTGGAGCCGAGGAGCGAGGGGTCCCCCAGGCGAACCCCCATTCGCCGCGAGGGGCAGGCTAGAGGTTCGCGGGGCGGGTGGGGGCGAAGTTGTCCCCTTCGCCCTGGCGCTTCATGTCCCCGTCGCGCACGGCGAGCATGCGCTCGAGGTCGGCCCGCACCTCGTCGATGGGGCGGGGCTCCATGGCGGGGCCTTCGATGATTCCGGCCGGGCGGGTGGTGGGAGCCGCCGGGGCGGGCTCGCTGGGCGGGGACGCCGAGGCGGTCCACGAACCGGGATGCGGCAGCCCCGGGCACGCGTCGGTGTCGGGCAGCGCGAATTGCCAGGAGAAGCCCACCATCCAGGACTGCGCCTGCGGGTCGAGCGCCAGCAGGCGCTCCATGAAGTCGCGCTCCAGCGCCGGGCCGTGCAGCATCAGCCGCGGATCCCAGTGCTGCAGCAGGAAGCGCACGTGCATGCCGGGCTCGCGCTTGGTGCTGTTCGTGCGCAGCATCTCCGCCGTCATCCACGAAGGGGGGATGCCGTTGCGGGTGAGCGTCTCGCGCAGCGCGACGCGCAGCACGTCCTTGCGCACCGAGTGCACGGAGGCTGCGCCCTGCGTGAGTTGGGAGGCGCCGAACTGCGTGCTGTTCGTCGCCCCGCTCCTGGAGTTGCGGGTCTTCCCCGCGCTGCCCGGCTTCTTGCCGAGCAGCAGATCGAACATGCCCATGGCTGCCCCTGCGGTCGAGTTGCGCAGTGTTACATAGTGATGCAATCCGGCCAAGCGTTTCCCGCATCGGGCAAGCCCGTTCGGCGGAAAGAGGGGTGACAGCGTTGCGCCCGCACCATGCGCCACAATGCCCGGCTCTTCACAGGAAGGACGGTTTTCGGATGGCACTGGATTTCACGGGACGCGTG
>JAEZEB010000208.1 GCA_023438115.1 Pseudomonadota bacterium
GCTCGCCGCCGGCAAGACCGAGGTGCTGTGGCTCGGGCAGGCCACGACGCGCATCACCACGCCGGGCGGCAAGGTGATCGTGATCGATCCCTGGCTCAAGACCAATCCCAAGACACCGCCCGCGTTCAAGGACCTGTCGGCGCTGGGCAAGGTGGATTTGATCCTGGTGACGCACGCGCACTTCGACCACTTCGCCGACGCGCCCGAGCTCGCGAAGATGCACAACGCGCCCATGTACGGGCCGGCGGGCCTCGGCCAGACCGTGGCGGCGCTGGGCATCCTGCCCGCCAGCCTTGCCCCGCGCTTCGGCAAGGGCGGCACGATCATGCCCTGGGGACCGGCGGGCCCCAAGATCACGGCTGTGCGGGCGGAGCATTCGTCCGAGCTGGGCTGGAAGGATGCGGCGGGCAAGGACGTCGTGCACCCGGGCGGCGAGCCCGTGGGCTTCATCGTGGAGATGGAGAACGGGTTCAAGCTGTGGCACATGGGCGATACCGGCGTGTTCGGCGACATGCGCCTCATCGCCGACATGTACCGGCCCGACGTGGTGCTGCTGCCCATCGGCGACCACTTCGTGATGAGCCCGCGCGATGCTGCCATGGCCGTGCGCGAGATGATCCGGCCGCGCTACGCCATCCCGATCCACTACGGCACGACGCCGCAGCTGCGCGGCACGCCGGAGGAGTTCATCGGTGCCCTCGGTCCCAACCCGGGCACCACGGTGCTGGTGCCACAGCCGGGCCAGAAATACGACTTCTGAGGGGCTCCGCGCGGCCAGTCGCCGCGCGAGGGGCGCGCCGATAGAATCGGCGCGTTCCGGTCCTGCCCGCGGCCTGCCGCGCCCTCCATGTCCCTGCTCTACCACCAGCTGGAGCTGCTCGCTCCCGCGCGCGACGCCGACATCGGCATCGAGGCGATCAACCACGGCGCCGACGCCGTCTACATCGGCGGGCCGGACTTCGGAGCGCGGGTGTCGGCCAGCAACTCCGTGCAGGACATCGAGCGCCTGGCGAAGCACGCGCACCGCTTCGGCGCCCGCATCTTCGTCACGCACAACACCATCCTGCGCGACGACGAGATCGAAGGCGCTCGCCGCATGGCCTGGGACGTCTACAACGCCGGCGCCGACGTGCTGATCGTGCAGGACATGGGCCTGCTGGAGCTGGACCTGCCGCCCATCCAGCTGCACGCCAGCACGCAGACCGACATCCGCACGGTGGAGAAGGCGAAGTTCCTGCAGGACGTGGGCTTCTCGCAGATCGTGCTGGCGCGCGAACTGACGCTGGAGCAGATCCGCGCCGTGCACGCCGCGCTGGATCCCGAGCGCTGCAAGGTGGAGTTCTTCATCCACGGCGCGCTGTGCGTGGCCTATTCCGGGCAGTGCTACATCAGCCACGCGCACACCGGCCGCAGCGCCAACCGCGGCGACTGCTCGCAGGCCTGCCGCCTGCCCTACCACGTGGTCGACGCGCAGGGCCGCTTCGTCGCGCACGACAAGCACGTGCTCTCGATGAAGGACAACAACCAGAGCGCCAACCTGGCGGCGCTGGTGGACGCGGGCGTGCGCAGCTTCAAGATCGAGGGCCGCTACAAGGACATGGGCTACGTGAAGAACATCACGGCCCACTACCGCAAGCTGTTCGACGAATTGATCGAGGCGCGCGAAGGCTCGGACTTCCCGGTGGCGCGCGCCTCCAGCGGCCGCACCACCTTCACCTTCACGCCCGATCCCGACCAGAACTTCAACCGCGCGTTCACCGACTACTTCGTCAACGGACGCAAGGACGACATAGGCGCGTTCGACTCGCCCAAGAATCCCGGCCGCGAGATCGGCTGGGTGACGAAGGTCGGCGCGGACTTCATCGAGCTGGAACTCGACGACGCCCACGCGCTGCTGCACAACGGCGACGGCCTGTGCTACTTCGACCTGCGCAAGGAACTGGTGGGCGTGGCGATCAACCGCGCGGAGCCGCTGGGCGCCGCTCCCTCCCCCTCTGGGGGAGGGACGGGGTGGGGGCACTGGCGCGTGTATCCCAAGGACCCCATCGCCGGCATGAAGGACCTGCGCAAGGGCACGCGCATCAACCGCAACCGCGACATGGACTGGGTGCGCACGCTGGAGAAAAAGTCCAGCGACCGCCGCATCGGCGTGTGGGCCGCTTTCGCCGAGACGCCGCAGGGCTTCGCGCTGCGCCTGACCGACGAGGACGGCTACGTGGGCGAGGCCGCGGCTGCCTTCGACCGGCAGCCGGCGCGCGATGGCGCCCGTGCCCTCGATGCGCTGCGTGACCACCTGGGCCGCTTCGGCAACACGATCTTCGAGGCCCTGGATATCGCACTGGACCTGTCGCAGCCCTGGTTCGTGCCGCCGTCGCTGGTGAACGCGCTGCGCCGCGACGCGGTGGCGGACCTGGAAGCCGCGCGCGCGGCGGGCTACCAGCGTCCGCTGCGGGGCACCGCGGTCGAACCGCCGGCGCCCTATCCGGAAGACACCCTCACCTACCTGGCCAACGTCTTCAACCACAAGGCGCGCGACTTCTACGCGAAGCACGGCGTGAAGGTGATCGCCGCCGCCTACGAGGCGCACGAGGAGGAAGGCGAGGCCAGCCTCATGATCACCAAGCACTGCGTGCGCTGGTCCATGAGCCTGTGCCCCAAGCAGGCCAAGGGCGTGGTGGGCGTCAAGGGCACGATCAAGGCGGAGCCGCTGCAATTGATCAACGGCAGCGAGAAGCTCACGCTGCGCTTCGACTGCAAGCCGTGCGAGATGCACGTGGTGGGCCGCATGAAGAAGTCGGTGCTGAACCAGCAGGCCCGGCAGGCGCAGGAAGCGCCGCTGCGGTTCTACCGCACGCGTCCGCAGCAGGCATGAAAAAGGGCGGCCGGGGCCGCCCTCTCCCGCGTCACCGCGGCATCACTCCACCTTGATGCCGGCGCGCTTGATGACCGGGCCCCACTTCGCGCGCTCCTGGCGCATGTAGGCGGCGAACTGCTCGGGCGTGCCCGGCTCCGGCTCCATGTACTGGGCGCGCAGCTTGGCCAGCACGGCCGGATCGCGCATCGCGCCCACGAAAGCCTGGTTCAGGCGCGCCACCACCGTGGGCGGCGTGCCCGCGGGGGCGATGATGCCGATCCAGGCGCTGCCGTCCAGCGCGACGCCGGCTTCGCGGAAGGTCGGCACGTCGGGCAGCTGCGGCAGGCGCTTGGCCGTGGAAACGGCCAGCACCTTCATCTTGCCCGCCTGCACCTGCGGCATGACGGCCAGCGGCGCCAGGCTCACCAGGTGGGTGTCGCCCTGGAGCACGCTCATCACGGCGGCGGGAGACGAGGCGTACGGCACCTGCACCACGAAGCTGTTGGTCAGCGCCTTGATGGCTTCCACGCTCAGCTGCGACAGCGTGCCCACGCCCACGGAGGCGTAGTTGTACTTGCCCGGGTTCTTGCGCAGCAGGTCCATGAGTTCCTTCATGGTGTTCACGCCGAGCGAGGAACTCACGGCCAGCACGTTGCCCTGGTGCACGCCGAAGGTGATCGGCTGCAGGTCCTTGAAGGGGTCGTACGGCAGGTTGTCGTAGATCAGGGTGTTGTTCACCAGCGGGCCGGTGATGGACACGCCGATCGTGTAGCCGTCGGCCGGGGCCTTCGCCACCAGGTTGGTGGCGATGTTGCCGCCGGCGCCGGCGCGGTTCTCGATGACGATGGGCTGGCCCAGGGTCTTGGAGGCGTGCTCGCTCACGAGGCGCGCGAAGACGTCCGGCGTGGAGCCCGCGCCGAAGGGCACCAGCAGCTTGATCGTCTTGGAGGGAAAGTCTCCCTGCGCGTGCGCGGCCATCCACGGTGCCAGCACGGCGGCGGAGGTGGCGGCAACGGCCTTGAGGAGGGTACGTCTTTGGGTCACTGGCTCTCTTCCTTGGCGAATGAAACGGGGTCCACGGGCTCGGTGCGCCCGAAGTATGTTTGCTCACAGGCAATATACCCGGCCACGAGGGCCCGGTACGCGGACTCCACCACGCCGGGCAGGCCCTCGAAGCCGCCGTTGAACGTGGCATTGTGCCGCGCGGCGAGTTCGCGCACGTGGGCGAAGACCTGCGCCTGGCGCGCGGGGGCGCTCACCTGGAAGGCGTCGCGCTTGAAGCGCGCGGCGTCCTTCACGTACATGGCGCGCTCGGCCATCAGCTTCACGATGGCGTCGTCGATGCGGTCGATCTCGCGGCGCAGGCCGGCGAGGTCCGGCGCGAGCGGACGGTAGTCCGGGTCGGTGAAGCGGCGCACGGGGGCGCCCTGGGCATCGGGTTCGCGCTGCGGCTGGTGCTGGGTCATGTCAGTCCACCCACTTGCGGGCGTTGTGCCAGATCTGCATCCACGGGCTGTGGGCGGCGGGATCGCCCGCGGTCCAGGACATCTGGATGTTGCGGAACACGCGCTCCGGATGGGGCATGAGCGCGGTGAAGCGGCCGTCGGCGGTGGTCACGGCCGTGAGGCCGCCGGCGCCGCCGTTGGGATTGAAGGGATAGCGTTCGGTAGGACGGCCGTGGTTGTCCACGAAGCGCATCGCGCGGATGACCGTCTGCTCGTCGCCGCGGCGGGCGAAGTCCGGATAGCCCTCGCCATGCGCCACGGCGATCGGCAGGCGCGCGCCGGCCATGCCCTGGAAGAACAGGCTGGGCGACTCGAGCACTTCCACCATCGCCAGGCGCGCCTCGAAGCGCTCGCTGCGGTTGGTGGTGAAGCGCGGCCAGGCTTCCGCGCCAGGGATGATGTCGGCGAGCTCCGCGAACATCTGGCAGCCGTTGCACACGCCCAGGCCGAAGGTATTGCCGCGCGCGAAGAAGCTGCGGAACTGTTGCGACAGCACGTCGTGGAAGGTGATGCTGCGCGCCCAGCCGATGCCCGCGCCCAGCGTGTCGCCGTAGCTGAAGCCGCCGCAGGCCACGATGCCGGTGAAGTCGTCCAGGCGCTGCCGGCCCGACTGCAGGTCGGTCATGTGCACGTCCACCGCCTCGAAGCCGGCGAGGGTGAAGGCGTAGGCCATCTCGACATGCGAGTTGACGCCCTGCTCGCGCAGGATGGCGACGCGGGGTCGGGAGAGATTGAGCGCGGGAGAGCCCCCACCCCGGCCCTCCCCCAGGGGGGAAGGGAGAAAGACGTGCAGGCCCGGATCGTCCGGGTCACCGGCCGCCGCATGCTCGCTGTCCGCGCAATCGGGGTTGTCGCGCTGCTGGCAGATCTTCCAGCTCACGCTGTCCCACACCTGGTGCAGGTCGGCGAGCTTCGCGCTGAACACCGCCTTGGTGTCGCGCCAGACCTGCACCTCGCCCTTGCCGACGTCGATGGCCGACGAAGCCGGGCGCGTCTCGCCCACGAAGTGGCTGTGCTTGGACAGGCCGTGCCGGCGCAGCACCTGCATGACCTCGTTGCGCTCCTCGCGGCGCACCTGCAGCAGCACGCCCAGTTCCTCGCTGAACAAGGCCTTGAGCGTCAGTTCCTCGCGCCGCGCGCTCACCTGCGAGGCCCAGTTCTTCGCGTCGCCGTATTCGGCGCGGCTGTCGCCGATGCCGTCGCCTTCGGTGACCAGCAGGTCCACGTTGAGCGCCACGCCCACATGGCCGGCAAAAGCCATCTCGCAGGCGGCGGCGAGCAGGCCGCCGTCGCTGCGGTCGTGGTAGGCCAGGATGCGGCCTTGCGCGCGCAGCTCGTTCACGGCGGCGACCAGCTTCACGAGGTCCTGCGGATCCTCGAGGTCCGGCACCTCGCCGCCGGGTTGCCCCAGCGCCTGCGCCAGGATGCTGCCGCCCACGCGGTTGCGGCCGCGGCCCAGGTCCACCAGCACCAGCGTGGTGTCCTGCGCCGCATCGAGCTGCGGCGTGAGCGTGCCGCGCACGTCGGCCACGGAGGCGAAAGCCGTCACGATCAGGCTGACGGGCGAAGTGACCTTGCGCGTGGCGCCGTCCTCGCTCCATTGCGTGCGCATGGACAGGCTGTCCTTGCCGACGGGGATGGCCACGCCCAGCTGCGGGCACAGTTCCATGCCGACGGCGCGCACGGTGTCGTACAGCGCCGCGTCCTCGCCGGGCTCGCCGCAGGCGGCCATCCAGTTGGCCGACAGCTTCACGCGCGGCAGCTCGATGGGCGCGGCCAGCAGGTTGGTGATGGCCTCGGCCACCGCCATGCGGCCCGACGCAGGTGCGTCGACAGCGGCCAGCGGCGTGCGTTCGCCCATGCTCATCGCCTCGCCCGCGAAGCCCGCGTAGTCCGCCAGCGTGACGGCGCAGTCCGCCACGGGCACCTGCCAGGGACCGACCATCTGGTCGCGGTGCGTGAGGCCGCCCACCGTGCGGTCGCCGATGGTGACGAGGAAGCGCTTGGAAGCGACGGTGGGGTGGCTCAGCACGCGGATCACCGCGTCCTGCAGTTGCACGCCGGTGAGGTCCAGCGGCGGCACTTCGCGCGCGACACGCTGCACGTCACGGTGCATCTTGGGCGGCTTGCCCAGGAGCACGTCCATGGGCATGTCCACCGGCGTTTCGGCGCCCTCGTCGGCAACCACCAGCTGCCGCTCCCCGGTCGCCACGCCCACCACCGCGAACGGGCAGCGCTCGCGCTCGCAGAAGCCGCGGAACAGGTCCAGCGATTCCGGCGCGATGGCCAGGACGTAGCGCTCCTGGCTCTCGTTGCACCAGATCTCCTTGGGCGCCAGGCCGGATTCCTCCAGCGGCACCTTGCGCAGGTCGAAGCGCGCGCCGCGGCCGGCGTCGTTGGTCAGCTCGGGGAAGGCGTTCGACAACCCGCCTGCGCCGACGTCGTGGATCGCGAGTACCGGGTTGCGCTCGCCGAGCGCCCAGCACTGGTTGATCACTTCCTGCGCGCGGCGCTCGATCTCGGGGTTGCCCCGCTGCACCGAGTCGAAATCGAGTTCCGCCGTGTTGGTGCCGGTGGCCATCGACGAGGCGGCGCCGCCGCCCATGCCGATGCGCATGCCCGGGCCGCCCAGCTGCACCAGCAGCGTTCCGGGCGGGAAGGGAATCTTGTGCGTGAGCCCGGCATCGATGGTGCCCACGCCGCCCGCGATCATGATGGGCTTGTGGTAGCCGCGCGCCACGCCGGCCACCTCCTGCTCGTACTCGCGGAAGTAGCCCAGCAGGTTGGGCCGGCCGAACTCGTTGTTGAAGGCGGCGCCGCCCAGCGGGCCCTCCGTCATGATCTGCAGCGGGCTGGCGATGTGCCCGGGCTTGCCGAAGCGGCCGTTCCACAGGCTGGACACGGTGAAGCCGGTGAGGCCCGCCTTCGGCTTCGCACCGCGGCCGGTGGCGCCCTCGTCGCGGATCTCGCCGCCGGCGCCGGTGGAGGCGCCCGGGAAGGGCGAGATCGCCGTCGGGTGGTTGTGCGTCTCCACCTTCATCAGCACGTGCTGCGTGGCCGGCGCAGCGGCGTACACGCCGCCCTCGCCCGGCACGAAGCGCTGCACCTCGTGGCCTTCCATCACCGCGGCGTTGTCGGCATAGGCGACGATGGTGTGCTGCGGGTTCGCCTGGTGCGTGTTGCGGATCATGCCGAACAGGCTCTTGTCCTGCGGCGCGCCGTCGATGGTGAAGGCGGCGTTGAAGATCTTGTGGCGGCAGTGCTCGCTGTTCGCCTGCGCGAACATCATCAGTTCCACGTCGGTGGGATTGCGCGCGAGGCCCTGGAAGGCCGCCACCAGGTAGTCGATCTCGTCCTCGGCCAGCGCCAGGCCGAAGCGCCGGTTGGCTTCCTCCAGCGCGGCGCGGCCGCCGCCCAGCACGTCGACGTGCTCCATGGGCTGCGCCTGAAGCTCGGTGAAGAGCCGCGCCGCCTCCGCTCGCTGCGGCAGGACGCTCTCGGTCATGCGGTCGTGCAGCAGGGCCGCGACGTCCGCGAGCTGGGCCGGCTCGAGCTTCGCCTGGCCCGCCAGCCAGCCCGAAGCCATCTGCAGGCGGTACTCGACGACGCGCTCGATGCGCCGCACCGCCAGGCCGCAGTTGTGCGCGATGTCGGTGGCCTTGGAGGCCCAGGGCGAGACGGTGCCCAGCCGGGGCGTGACCACCAGCAGCGGGCCCTCGGCCGCACCGGCGTGGGGCTCGCCATAGGTCAGCAGCGCGGCGAGGCGCTCGCGCTCGGCGTCCGACAGGGCGTGGTCGCTCGCGACGAGGTGCACGTACCGGGCGGCCAGCCCGACGATCTTCGGGTGGACCGCCTGCAACCGGGGCAGGAGTTGCTGGATCCGGAACGCGCTGAGGGCCTGGCCCCCCTCGAACTCGGTGATGTGCAGGGACACTGTCTGAAACCTGTCTGGGAGTGGGCGCCGCGGCCGCTGACTGGGGCCGTGGAGAGCTCCCGATTCTACCCGCGGGGACATTGGGGCTCTGGGATAATCGCGGCCATGGGCATCACGACCAAGAACGAACAGGACATCCAGGCCATGCGCACCGCCTGCCGGATGGCAGCGGAGGTGCTGGACCACCTCACGCCCTTCATCAAGCCCGGGATCACCACCCGCGAGATCGACCGGATCGCCGCCGAGCACATGAAGAAGCAGGGCTCGGTGTCGGCCACGCTGGGCTACCAGCCCTCGGGCTACCCGCCCTACCCGGCCTCGCTGTGCACCTCGGTCAACCACGTCGTGTGCCACGGCATCCCCAACGACAAGCCGCTGAAGAAGGGCGACATCGTCAACGTCGACGTCACCGTCATCAAGGACGGCTGGTTCGGCGACACCAGCCGCATGTTCATCGTCGGCGAGGCCTCCATCGCCGCCAAGCGCCTGGTGCAGGTGACGTACGAGGCGATGTGGCACGGCATCGTGCTGGTCAAGCCCGGCGCGCGCCTGGGCGACATCGGCTGGGCCATCCAGAAGTTCGCCGAGGGCAGCGGCTTCTCGGTGGTGCGCGAGTTCTGCGGCCACGGCATCGGCCGCAACTTCCACGAGGAGCCGCAGGTGCTGCACTACGGCAAGCCCGGCACGCTGGAGGAACTGGTGCCCGGCATGACCTTCACCATCGAGCCCATGATCAACGCGGGCCGCCGCGAGGTGAAGGAACTGGGCAACGACGGCTGGACCATCGTGACGAAGGACCACTCCCTGTCGGCGCAGTGGGAGCACACCGTGCTGGTGACCGAAACCGGCTACGAGGTACTGACGCTGTCCGAGGGCAGCCCGCAGCCGCCGGCCTTCGTGAAAGGGTGAGCGCGCCGCGCCGCGCATGACGGACCGCCGATGACGAGCGAACTGGCCGACCCCCTTCTCCATGGAGGCGGCACGGCCGCCCCTTCCTCCGTCATGGACGTCCGCCAGGGCTACCGGGCCCGCAAGGCCGAACTGCTCGCCTCGCTGCAGGCCGACGGCACGTCCACGCGCACCATCCGCAGCCTGCTGCAGGCCCTGGGCCGCGCCGCCGACGAGGCGCTGGAGGCGCTGTGGCTGCGCGCCGGGCTGCCCGCCGGCCTCGCGCTGGTCGCGGTCGGCGGCTTCGGCCGCGGCGAACTCTTTCCCTGCTCCGATGTCGACGTGCTGCTGCTCGTGCCCGACGGCATCTCCTGCGAGCACGACGGCGCGCTGAAGCAGAAGATCGAGGCCTTCATCGGCAGCTGCTGGGACGCCGGGCTGGAGATCGGTTCCAGCGTGCGCACGGTGGAGGAATGCGTGGCCCAGGCCGCCCGTGACGTGACCGTGCAGACCTCGCTGCTGGAGGCGCGCCGCGTCACCGGCTCGCGCACGCTCTTCAACGCCTTCCAGGAGCGCTTCCGCGCCACCATCGATGCGCGCGCCTTCTTCGTCGCCAAGACGCTGGAGATGCGCCAGCGGCACACGAAGTTCGAGAACACGCCCTACGCCCTGGAGCCGAACTGCAAGGAGTCGCCCGGCGGCCTGCGCGACCTGCAGGTGATCCTGTGGGTGGCCAACGCCGCGGGCTTCGGCCGCAGCTGGGACGAGCTCGCGCGCCGCGGCCTGGCCACCGCCTTCGAGGCGCGCCAGATCAAGCGCAACGAGGCCTTGCTGTCCACCATCCGCGCGCGGCTGCACGTGGTGGCGGGACGGCGCGAGGACCGGCTCGTCTTCGACCTGCAGAACGCCGTGGCCGAATCGTTCGGCTACAAGGCCGTGATGCGCCCGGACGGCCGTCCCCTGGAGCGAGCGAGCGAGCGCCTGATGAAGCGCTACTACTGGGCGGCGAAGGCGGTGGCGCAGCTGAACCAGATCCTGCTGCTGAACATCGAGGAGCGCCTCGATCCCGACGCGGCGGAAGCGCGCCCGATCAACGAACGCTTCTCCGAGAAGGGCGGGATGATCGAGGTCGCGAGCGACGACCTGTACCTGAAGAATCCGCGCGCGATCCTGGAGACCTTCCTGCTCTACCAGACGACGCCCGGGGTGAAGGGCCTGTCGGCGCGGACGCTGCGCGCGCTCTACAACGCGCGCAAGGTGATGGACACCGCCTTCCGCAACGACCCGGCGAACCACGCGACCTTCCGCCAGATGCTGATGCAGCCGCGCGGCATCACCCACGCGCTGCGCCTGATGAACCAGACCTCGGTGCTGGGGCGCTACCTGTGGGTGTTCCGCCGCATCGTGGGCCAGATGCAGCACGACCTGTTCCACGTCTACACCGTGGACCAGCACATCCTGATGGTCGTGCGCAACGTGCGCCGCTTCTTCATGGCGGAGCACGCGCACGAGTACCCCTTCTGCTCGCAGCTGGCCGCCGGCTGGGACAAGCCCTGGATCCTCTACGCCGCGGCGCTGTACCACGACATCGCCAAGGGCCGCGGCGGCGACCACTCCGAGCTGGGCGCGCGCGAGGTGCGGCGCTTCTGCCGCCAGCACGGCATCGAGGCGGAGGACTGCGCGTTGATCGAATTCCTGGTGCGCGAGCACCTGGCCATGAGCCGCGTGGCGCAGAAGGAAGACCTGGGCGACCCCTCGGTGATCGAGGCCTTCGCGCGACGCGTGGGCAACGAGCGCTACCTCACGGCGCTGTACCTGCTGACCGTGGCCGACGTGCGCGGCACCAGTCCCAAGGTGTGGAACGCCTGGAAAGGCAAGCTGCTGGAGGACCTGTACCGCTACACGCTGCGGGCGCTCGGCGGCGGCGCGCCCGACCCACGGGCCGAAGTGGAAGGGCGCAAGCGCGAGGCGCTGGTCAAGCTGCAGCTCTTCGCCCTGCCCTTCGAGGCGCACCGCAAGCTGTGGGACACGCTGGACGTGAGCTACTTCATGCGCCACGAGGCCGACGACATCGTCTGGCACACGCGTCACGCTTCGCGCCACGTGGGCAGCGGCAAGGTGGTCGTTCGCGCCCGCATCTCGCCCGTGGGCGAGGGCCTGCAGGTGATGGTGTACACGCCGGACCAGCCCGACCTCTTCGCCCGCATCTGCGGCTATTTCGACCAGGCCGGATTCAGCATCCTGGAGGCCAAGATCCACACCGCCACGAACGGCTATGCGCTGGACACCTTCCAGGTCGTGACGGCGATGCTGCCGGAGCACTACCGCGAGCTGTGCAGCATGGTGGAGTCGGACCTGTGCGCCACGATCGCCGCCGCGGGCCCCCTGCCCGCGCCAAGCCGCGGCCGCGTGTCCCGGCGCGTCAAGAGCTTCCCGATCACCCCGCGCGTGGACCTGCGGCCGGACGAGAAGGCGCAGCACTGGCTGCTGTCGGTATCCGCCAGCGACCGCGCCGGCCTGCTGTATTCCATCGCCCGCGTGCTGGCGCACCACAAGCTGAACCTGCAGCTGGCGAAGGTCTCCACCCTCGGCGAGCGCGTGGAGGACATGTTCCTGATCGACGGACCCGAGCTGCAACAGAACCGCACGCAGATCGAGATCGAGACGGAGTTGCTGCAGGCGATCTCCGCCTGAAACATTCAGCAACTCGCTTGCAGCAGGCTTTCGCTAGGCGATTCTCCTAATGTCATCTCGACCGTGATTGTGGCTCGGCCGTTAGCATCGCCGTGGCCCGGCAAGAGGCCACCCGTGTATCGTTGGAGGATCCCCGCATGAACCCCCGCACCGCCGTTCGCCGCGGCCTGCTGCTGCTGGCAATCGCCGCCGCAGCGCCTGTCCTGGCCCAGAAGGCCCCCGCTCCCGCCCCCGCCGCGAACTGGCCCACGCAGCCGGTCCGCCTGGTCGTGGGCTTCCCGCCCGGCTCCTCGCCGGACCTGCTGGCGCGCACCATCGCCGAGCCGCTGTCGCGCGAGCTGGGCCAGCCCGTCGTCGTGGAGAACAAGGTCGGCAAGGGCGGCAACATCGCCACCGATCTCGTCGCCAAGGCCACCGACGACCACACCATCGGCGCGCTGATCAACGGCAACATGACGATCGCCAAGCTGCTGGATCCCACGGTGACCTACGATCCCGCGAAGGACCTGCAGCCCGTGAGCCTGGTGGGCACCGCCCCCGTGCTGCTGGCCGCGCCCGCAAGCATGCAGTTCAGGAACGCGCAGGACTTCTTCCTGGCCGCCCGCAACGGCGGCGAGAACTGGAAGTACGGCTCGCCCGGCGTGGGCACCGTCGGCCACCTGGGCATGGAGCTGCTGCGCACCAAGACCAACATGAGCCCGGTGCACAAGGTGTACGCCGGCAACCCGCAGGTCATCGAGGCGCTGACCAAGAACGAGATCCAGCTGGCGCTGCTGCCCCCGGGCCTGGCGCACGCGCAGATCAAGGCCGGCAAGCTCAAGGGCGTGGGCGTGACCTCGCAGAACCGCAGTCCGCTCGTCCCCGACTACCCCAGCCTGAACGAACAGGGCATCCTGGGCTTCCAGCTGGAGATCTGGACCGCCGTGGCCGCGCCGAAGTCCATGCCGCCCGCCATCGTCGAGCGCCTGTCCGCCGCCGTGGCGCGCGTCTCGCGCACCGACGACGTGCGCAACAAGCTGCACCAGCACGGCTGGACCGCCGTCGGCACCGACTCCGAAGGCCTCGCGGCGCGCATCCGCCACGACACCGCCGCGCTGGGCGGCGTGATGATGATGCGGGGCATCGGCGCGATCGCTCCCTGAGAGCGACCAGGCGGGCGCTCAGTCGTCCTCCGCCGCGTCCAGCCCGGGGAACAGCACCTCGGTGAAGCCGAAGCGCGTGAAGTCGCGCACCCGCATGGGATACAGCTTGCCGAACAGGTGGTCCACCTCGTGCTGCACCACCCGGGCGTGGAAGCCCTCCGCGTCCCGCTCGATCGGCCGGCCCTGCGGATCGACGCCGCTGTAGCGGATCCGCCGCCAGCGCGGCACCACGCCGCGCAGCCCGGGCACCGACAGGCAGCCCTCCCAGCCTTCCTCCTCCTCGTCCGACAGGGGCGTGATCACCGGGTTCAGCAGCACGGTGCGCGGCACCGGCGGCGCGTCCGGGTAGCGCGGGTTGGGCGCATCGGTGCCGAAGATCACCAGCTGCAGGTCGACGCCGATCTGCGGCGCGGCCAAGCCAGCGCCGTTGGCGGCCGCCATCGTGTCTTCCATGTCCACGATCAGCGACGCCAGCTCGGGCGTGCCGAACTCGCGCACCGGCTGCGCGGTGCGCAGGAGGCGGGGGTCGCCCATTTTCAGTATTTCTCGTACAGGCATGCGCGCAGGATAGCGCCCGCGCGAAGCTGCCGGACGGTATCCTCGCGGGTGATGAGTCCAGAAGCTTCCGCGGACACCCGCGGCCTTTCCGCCCCCGCGCGCTGGTGCCTGCAAGGGCTGGCGGCCGTGTGCGTCCTGCTGGGCGTGGTGGGACTGTTCCTGCCGGTGATGCCCACCGTGCCTTTCCTCATCGTGGCGGCCTGGTGCGCCTCGCGCTCCTCGCCGCGGCTGCACAAGTGGCTGATGGAACACCCGCGCTTCGGCCGCCAGCTGCGCGACTGGAACGAGCACGGCGTGGTGCCGCGCAAGGCCAAGTGGATCACCACCGTGATGATGGCCGGCAGCGCGATCTCGATGTCCTTCGTCGCGCCCCCTGCCTGGCTGCCGGCCGTTGGCGGCGTCATCGTGGGGATGGCGATCGTGCTGGCCTGGCTATGGCGCCGGCCCGAGCACCAGCCGGAACGCGTCGAAGCGCCCTAGCCCCCGGCGACAAGGGCCCGCAGGCCGTCCTCGTCCAGCACCGCCACGCCCAGCTCGCGCGCCTTGTCCAGCTTGCTGCCGGCTTCCGCGCCCGCCACGACGTAGTCGGTCTTCTTGCTCACCGAGCCTGCCACCTTCGCGCCGGCGGCTTCCAGCATTTCCTTCGCCTCGTCGCGCGACAGCGTGGGCAGCGTGCCGGTCAGCACCACGGTCTTGCCGGAGAGCGGCTTGGGTGCCTGCGCCACCGGCTCACCCTCTTCCCAGCGCAGGCCGCAAGCGCGCAGTTGCTCGATGACTTCGCGGTTGTGCGGCTGCTGGAAGAAGGCGTGGATGCTCTCGGCGACGATCGGGCCGACGTCGGGCACCTGGAGCAGTTGCTCCACGGACGCATCCATGATCCCGCCCAGCTTTCCGAAGTGCCGCGCCAGGTCGCGCGCGGTCGATTCGCCCACGTGCCGGATTCCAAGGCCATAGAGGAAGCGCGGCAAGGTCGTCGCCTTGGAATGCTCCAGCGCCGCCAGCAGGTTCTGCGCCGACTTCTCGCCCATGCGCTCCAGCGCGACCAGGTTGGCCAGGCCCAGGCGGTACAGGTCCGGCAGCGTGCGGATGATGCCGCCGTCCACCATCTGGTCCACCAGCTTCTCGCCGAGGCCCTCGATGTCCAGCGCGCGGCGCTGCGCGAAATGCAGGATGGCCCACTTGCGCTGCGCGCTGCAGAACAGCCCGCCCGTGCAGCGGTAGTCGGCTTCGCCTTCCTCGCGCACCGCGGCGGATCCGCACACCGGGCAGGTCCGGGGCATGGTGAAGGGTTCGGTGCCGGCCGCGCGCTTGTCGGGCACGACGGCGACGACTTCGGGAATCACGTCGCCGGCGCGCCGCACGATCACGGTGTCGCCCACGCGCACGTCCTTGCGCCGCGCCTCGTCCTCGTTGTGCAGCGTGGCGTTGGTCACCGTCACGCCGCCCACGAACACCGGCTGCAGGCGTGCCACCGGCGTGAGCTTGCCCGTGCGGCCGACGTAGACGTCGATCGCCTCCACGGTGGTCAGCTGCTCCTGCGCCGGGAACTTGTGCGCCACCGCCCAGCGCGGCTCGCGCGTGACGAACCCCAGCTGCTTCTGCAGCGCGAGGCTGTTGACCTTGTAGACGACGCCGTCGATGTCGAAGGGCAGGCTGTCGCGGTCGCGCCCCACCGCCTGGTGGTAGGCGATCAGGTCGTCGGCTCCCTGCGCCACGACCATCCGCTCCGACACCGGCAGGCCCCAGGCCTTCAGCGCCATCAGCACCTCGTGCTGCGTCTCGAAGGCCGGGCCGCCCTCGATCTCGCCCCAGCCGTAGGCATAGAAGCTCAGGGGCCGCTGGCGCGCGATGCCGGGATCGAGCTGGCGCACGGCGCCGGCCGCGGCGTTGCGCGGATTGACGAAGGTCTTCTCGTTCTTCGCGCCCTGGGCGATCTTCTCGCGCTGCATTTCGTTCAGGCGCTCGAAATCGTCGCGCCGCATGTAGACCTCGCCGCGCACTTCGAGCACCGCCGGCGCATCGCGCAGGCGCAGCGGGATCTGCCCGATGGTGCGGATGTTCTGCGTGACGTCCTCGCCGATCTCGCCGTCGCCGCGCGTGGCCGCCTGCACCAGCACGCCGTGCTCGTAGCGCAGGTTGATCGCCAGGCCGTCGAACTTCAGTTCGGCGACGTATTCGACCGGCGGATCGCCCTCCTTCAGGCCCAGCTCGCGCCGCACCCGCGCGTCGAAGTTGCGCGCCCCGCTCGCCTCGATGTCCGTCTCCGTGCGGATCGAGAGCATGGGCACCTTGTGCCGCACCTTGGCGAAGCCTTCCAGCGCGCGGCCGCCCACGCGCTGCGTCGGGGAGTCCGGCGTCAGCAGCTCGGGATGCTGCTGCTCCAGGTCCTGCAGCTCGCGGAACAGCTTGTCGTACTCGGCGTCGGGGATCTCCGGTGCGTCCAGCACGTAGTACTGGTGCGCGTGGTGATGCAGCAGCTCGCGCAGCGCATCGATGCGCTCGCGGATGCGGGGGGAAGCGGTCATGAGAAAAGGCGCCTGGCCTGCGGGGAGCCGGCCGAGAGGTCGCGCGCGTCCAGCGTGTCGTAGAGGTGCTCGAGGTCCGAGCCGATGCGGTCCAGCGCCTCGACCGGGATCACCTGGCCGTTGTCGTCGGTGATCACGCCGTCCATGGAGGCGGCCAGCGCGATCGCCGCGTCGCGCATGCGCACGAAGGGCTGCTCGGTGCGCGGGACGTGCGTCACGTCCAGGCTCAGCGTGAGTTCGCGGATCGCCGAGTGCGCGGGATCTTCCGACAGCGCCGCGTGAGTCGGGAACGAGAGCCCCAGGACCGGCGGCACGCCCGGCGCGTGGGCCGGCAGCACCAGCCGGCCGGGGATCGCGCCCGGCACGAAGCCCAGGCGCGAGGCGCTCTGCTGCACGTAGCCGGGACTCCAGGCGGCCTGGCGCGCACGCAGCGTGAAGCCCAGCTGCGCGTCGTGGCTGCCGGCGAACTGGTCCAGCTCGCGCGCGCGCGCCACCTCGTCGCGCATCTCGGGGAACTGCGCCTCGCCGTTCACCGCGTCGGCGAAGGCCTGCGCCTTCATCACGAACTCGGAGAACTCGATGTCGTTGATCGCGCCGCTGCGGTTGGCCAGCTGCACGCCGGCCTGGAAGGCGGCGTAGCGCTGGCCGGCGCGCGGGGTCTCCCACTCGCCGGTGGCTTCATTCCGGCCTTCGACGGCAAAGGGCTTGCTGCCGGCGCGCCGCGTGGGCGGCAGGGCGGCGAGCGCGGCCTCGCCGGAGACCGGCCCTTCCACCGCCACGTGCGCGATGGCGTCGATCAGTGCATCCAGGCCCGGCTTGCGTTCGGGCGGCGGGATGGGCGCCAGCGGGGCGTCGTCCAGCACCGGCTCCGTGCGCTCCATGGGATGCGTGGCCATGTCCTCGGCCAGCACGCCGGCCATTTCGGCCTGGCGCGGCAGGCTGCGCCGCGTGGTCCAGGCGTTCCACGCCACCAGCGCGGCGAGCACCAGCGCGCCGAGGATCGCAAGTCCGATCGTGAATCCCGACATCAGCAGAAAGCCTCCCGCAAGCGGAGGGGGCGCGCGCCTTCGGGCGGCCGTGCGGAGCGCATCAGGCCGCCTCGGCCATCGACACGGCCGATTCCATGTCCACCGCCACGATGCGCGAGACACCCTGCTCCTGCATCGTCACGCCGATCAGCTGTTCGGCCATCTCCATGGCGATCTTGTTGTGGCTGATGAAGAGGAACTGCGTTTCCTTGCTCATGCTGCTCACCAGCTTGGCATAGCGTTCGGTGTTGGCGTCGTCCAGCGGCGCATCCACCTCGTCCAGCAAACAGAACGGCGCCGGGTTCAGCTGGAAGATCGCGAAGACGAGCGCGATCGCCGTCAGCGCCTTCTCGCCGCCCGACAGCAGGTGGATCGTCTGGTTCTTCTTGCCCGGCGGCTGCGCCATCACCTGCACGCCGGAGTCGAGGATCTCCTCGCCCGTCATCACCAGCTTGGCGTTGCCGCCGCCGAACAGCTCCGGGAACATGCGGCCGAAGTGCTCGTTGACGGTCTGGAAGGTGCTGCCCAGCAGGTCGCGCGTCTCGGCGTCGATCTTGCGGATGGCGTCCTCCAGCGTGGTCATGGCCTCGGTCAGGTCCTTGGTCTGCGCGTCGAGGAACTGCTTGCGCTCGCGCGCCGTGCTCAGCTCTTCCAGCGCCGCCAGGTTGACGGCGCCCAGCGCGTTCACCTCGCGGTGCAGGCGGTCGATCTCCGACTGCAGGCCGGACAGGCGCACGCTGCCTTCCTCCACCGACTTCGCCACGGCCTCGACGTCGGCCTGCGCGTCGGCGAGCAGCTGCGTGTACTGCTCCAGGCCCAGGCGTGCGGCCTGCTCCTTCAGCTGCAGGTCGGTGATGCGCTGGCGCAGCGGGTCGAGCTCGCGCTCCAGCTGCAGGCGGCGCTCGTCGCTCGCGCGCAACTTGGCGGTGAGGTCGTCGTATTCGCTGCGGCGCGCACCCAGCACCTGTTCGCGCTCCGCCTTGAGTTCCAGCGCCGCCTGCAACCCGCCTTGCGCGGCGGCGTCGGTCAGGCGCGACAGTTCGGCGCGGGCGCGTTCCTCCTCGCCCGCCAGCGAGCCCGCCTGCTGCGTGGCCGTCTCGATGGCGCGCTGCAGCTCGCCGCGGCGCGCTTCCAGCGCGCGCTGCGCGAACTGCGCTTCCTGCGCCTGGCGCTCCAGGCTGCGCTGCTGCTCGCGCGCCTCCGCCAGCTTGCGCTCGGCCTCGATCACGCGCTCGTCGAGCTGCGCATGCCGCTCCTGGCTGTCGGCCAGCTGCATGTCGAGCTCCTCGAAGCGGCCCTCGGCCGAGACGCGGCGCTCCTGCAGTTCCTCCAGCAGAGCGTCGACTTCGGCGAGGTCGCCGCTGATCTGCTCGCTGCGGGCGCGGGTCTGTTCGGCCAGCTGCGTGAGGCGCAGCGTCTCCACCTGCAGCTCGTGCGCGCGGCTTTGCGATTCGGCCGCCTCGCGCCGCGCCGCCGTCAGGCGCTGCGAGGCATCGGAATAGGCGGCCTCCGCGCGGACCAGGGCCGTGCGGGCCTCCTCGGTGATCAGCGCCTGCGCGCGCAGCTGCTTTTCGAGGTTCTCGATCTCCTGCTGGCGCGCCAGCAGGCCGGCCTGCTCGGAATCCTGCGCATAGAAGCTCACGCTGTGCGCGGTGACGGCATGGCCGGATTTCACGTAGATGGCTTCGCCCGGCTGCAGCTTCTCGCGCGCGGCCAGTGCCTCCTCCAGAGAGGCGGCGGTGTAGCAGCCATGCAGCCAGTCGGCGAGCAGGGCCTTCTGGCCGGCGTCGTTCAGGCGCAGCAGGTCCGCCAGGCGCGGCAACGCCGCCGGCGCTTCGGGCGCGGCGGCGGAGGGTGCGTGGTAGAAGGCCAGCCGCGCCGGCGGCGCATCGCTCGCGAAGGCCCGCACCATGTCCAGGCGCGAGACTTCCAGCGAGTTCAGGCGTTCGCGCAGCGCCGCTTCCAGGGCGCTCTCCCAGCCCTGCTCCACGTGGATGCGGCTCCACAGGCCTTGCAGGCCGCCGAGGCCGTGTTTCGCGAGCCAGGGCTGCAGCTTGCCGTCGGTGCGCACCTTTTCCTGCAGCGCCTTGAGCGCTTCCATCCGCGCGGACAGGTCGGCCTGGCGCGCGTTCTGCGCGTTGACGTCCTGCTGGCGCGTGCGGCGCTCCTCGTCCAGCTGCGGCACCTGCTCCTGCAGTTCCTGCAGGCGCGCGTCGGCCGTCTCGGCCGCTTCCTGCGCAGCCTGCAGCTGATGCTGCAGGTTCACGAGGCGCGCCTCGTCGGGCGCGGCCAGCGCGTTGCGGTCGGCGGCCAGGCGCTCGCGGCGCTGGTTCAGCTGGCGGGACTGCTCCTCGATGTTGCGCTGGTCGGCCGCCAGCACCTGGATCTGCTGCTGCACCTGGGCCACGGCGCCGCGCTGCTCGGACGAGCGCGACTGCGCCTGGCGCAGCGCTTCCTCGAGGTCGGGCAGCTGCAGGCCCTGCTCTTCCACCTGCGCGGCCAGCAGCGTCGCCTTCTCCTCGGCTTCCATCGTGCGGGCGGCGAGGTTCTCCGTCTCGGCCTCGGCCTCTTCCTTGCGCGTGGCCCACTCGGCCGCCTGCTCCTTCAGCTGCACCAGGCGCTGTTCCACCCGCTGGCGGCCTTCCACCACGAAGCGGATCTCGGCCTCGAGCCGGCCGACTTCGGCGCTGGCTTCATAGAGCTGGCCCTGCGCCTGGTTCACCTGGTCGCCGGCCGCGTAGTGCGCCTGGCGGATGGTCTCGAGTTCGCTCTCGATGCGGCGCAGGTCGGCCACGCGCGACTCGAGATCGTTGATGGCCTTGTCGGCATCGGCCTTGATGCGGCCCTGGTCGACCTCGGCTTCCGCGCGCTTGAGGAACCACAGCTGGTGCTGCTTGAGGCTGACGTCGGCCTGCAGCTGGTTGTACTTCGCGGCCACCTCCGCCTGCTTCTCCAGCTTCTCGAGGTTGGCGTTCAGCTCGCGCAGGATGTCCTCGACGCGCGTGAGGTTCTCGCGCGTGTCGTGCAGCCGGTTCTCGGTCTCGCGGCGGCGCTCCTTGTACTTGGAGACGCCCGCGGCCTCCTCGAGGAACAGGCGCAGCTCCTCGGGCTTGGATTCGATGATGCGGCTGATCGTGCCCTGGCCGATGATGGCGTAGGCGCGCGGGCCCAGGCCCGTGCCCAGGAACACGTCCTGCACGTCGCGCCGGCGCACCGGCTGGTTGTTGATGTAGTAGCTGGAGGTGCCGTCGCGCGTGAGCACGCGCTTGACGGCGATCTCGGCGAACTGGCTCCACTGGCCGCCGGCGCGGTGGTCGGCGTTGTCGAAGATCAGCTCGACGGACGAGCGCGAAGCCGGCTTGCGCGTGGTCGTGCCGTTGAAGATCACGTCCTGCATGGACTCGCCGCGCAGCTCGCTGGCCTTGGACTCGCCCAGCACCCAGCGCACCGCATCCATGATGTTGGACTTGCCGCAACCGTTGGGACCCACCACGCCGACCAGCTGCCCGGGCAGCATGAAATTGGTGGGCTCGGCAAAGGACTTGAACCCGGAAAGCTTGATCGATGTGAGACGCACGCCCCTCGCCCCTGACTCTTGGTTCGAATAAGGAACGCCGGCCCTGCAGAGCCGGCGTCGCTGCGGGAAATGATAACCGCTGGTCCGGCGGCTCCCGCCGTCGCGGCGGCGGGTTTCCCCTGCTCACCGGCCGCAACCATCCGTGACGGATTGCACGGGCGGCCCTACGATGCCGCATGCGTCCCGCCACCGCCGCCGTGCACCTGCCCGCCGACACCGCGCTGTGGCCGCGGTTCGCCGCGTTCCTGGGCCCGCTGGTGCTGACCAACGTGCTGCAGGCGCTCTCGGGCACCTTCAACAGCGTCTTCCTCGGGCAGATGCTGGGCGCGCAGGCGCTGGCCGCGGCGGTCGCCTTCTTCCCGGTGCTGATGTTCCTCTTCGCGTTCGTGATCGGGCTGGGCTCCGGCGCTTCCATCCTGGTCGGCCAGGCCTGGGGCGGCCGGCAGGAGGCGAAGGTGCGCGAGATCGCGGGGGCCGTGCTGCTGGGTGGGCTCCTGGCCGGCGCGGCGATCGCGATGGCCGGCGCGCTGGTGGTGGGACCGCTGCTGCGGACCCTGGGCACGCCGGCGGAGGTGCTGCCCGGAGCCGTCGGCTACGCGCGGGTCATGATGCTGTCGCTGCCGGTGCTCTTCACCTCGATGCTGGCCGCCGCCCTGCTGCGCGGCCTCGGCGACTCGGTCACGCCGCTGCGGGTGCTCGTGGTCACCTGCGCCACGTCCGCGATGCTCACGCCCGCCTTGATCGGCGGCTGGACCGGGTTGCCGCCCCTGGGCGTGGCGAGCGCAGGCTGGGCGACGCTGGCCGCCAACCTGCTCTCGCTCGCCTGGCTCGGAGGACGGCTGGCGCGCACCGGCCACCTGCTGGCCCCCGGGGCGCTGCGGCAGCAACTTCGATGGCGCCCGGACATCCTGCGCCAGGTGGGGCGGCTCGGTCTGCCGCCCGGCCTGTTCTTCGTCGCCAGCTCGCTGGCCGACATCGGGCTGCTGTCGCTGGTGAACCGGCACGGCGCGGAGGCCGTGGCGGCCTGGGGCGCCGCGCACCAGGTGACGGCGTACGTGCAGTTCCCCGCCATGTCGATCGCCATCGCGGCTTCGGTGCTCGCCGCGCAGGCGATCGGTGCCGGCCGCGCCGAGGAGATCCATCGCGTCACGCGCGTCGGACTGGCCCTGAACCTGGTGCTGACCGGCAGCCTGGCCGTGGCCGTCGTGCTATTCGCGCCGCACGCGGTCCGCGTCTTCACCTCCGACCCGGCGGTCGTGCGCTTGGGAACGCAGTTGCTGTATGTGAGCGTGTGGGGCAGCCTGCTGGTCGGGCTGGGCAGCGTCTTCAGCGGCGTGATGCGCGCGGCCGGCACCGTGCGCGTGCCCATGCTGATCTCCCTGGCCTGCATCGCCTTCCTGCAGTTCCCCGTGGGCTGGCTCCTCGAGCGCCGTGGCGGCGTGCCGGCGCTGTGGTTCACCTACCTCGTGACCTACGGCTGCGGGGCCTCCCTGCAGGCGGCGTACTACCTGCTCGTCTGGCGCCGCCGCCCCGTGCACAAGCTGGCCTGAGCACCCCCCGCATCCGCCCGCTTGTGGCACAACCCGGCCATGGCGGGACGGGTCTTCATCGGCGTTTCCGGCTGGCGCTACACGCCCTGGCGCGGCCATTTCTATCCGCGCGGGCTGGCGCAGTCGCGCGAGCTGCAGCATGCATCGCGCGTGTTCCCCTCGCTGGAACTGAACGGCTCCTTCTACTCGCTGCAGCACCCCTCCAGCTACGCCATGTGGGCCCGCGACACGCCGCCGGGCTTCGTCTTCGCGATCAAGGGCAGCCGCTACATCACGCACATGCTCAAGCTGCGGAACGTGCAGACGGCGCTGGCCAACTTCCTCGCCTCGGGCCTGTTCGCACTGGGTGACAAGCTGGGGCCCATCCTGTGGCAGTTCCCGCCCATGTTGCGCTTCCATCCGGAGGTGTTCGAGGCCTTCTTCGAGCTGCTGCCGGCCACGACGCACGAAGCGGCGCGCATCGCCGCGCGGCATGACGAGCGCCTGGCCGGCCGTGCCTTGCTGGAGCCGGGGCGCAACCGGCGCCTCCGTCACGCCGTGGAAGTGCGGCACGCGAGCTTCGTCACGCCCGACTTCATCCGGCTGCTGCGCAAGTACCGCATCGCCTGGGTGGTGGCCGACACGCCCGAGCCCTGGCCGCTGTACGAGGACGTGACGGCCGATTTCGTCTACATGCGCCTGCACGGCTCCACCGAGCTGTACAACAGCCGCTACAGCGACGAGGAGCTGGAACGCTGGGCCCGCTTCATCGACGCCTGGCGCGAGGGTGGTGAGCCGGAGGACGCCCGCCTGGTGAGTCCCACCCGCGCCCGGGTGCGAGCCGGGCGCGACGTCTACTGCTATTTCGACAACACCGACAAGCGCCACGCGCCTGACAACGCCCGCCAGCTGATGGCCCTGCTGGGCGAACGCTGGCAGGAGGCGGCTCCGGCCGGGCTTCAGGGAAGCTGACGCAAAGTAACTGAATGTTTGTAACTCTAGGGAAAATACCAATGGACGCCCGGCAAGCGCCACCGCCGCCGGTGACTTTTCCTTCAAACATTCACTGCTTTCCAGTCAGACCCGTGAATCCCGCTCCCCTGCCGACCTCCTTCGACGACTTCTATGTCGCCCTGTCGTTCGTCATCTCCTTCGTCGGGGCCTTCGTCGCCCTCACCGCCGCGCGCGGCATCACCCGCGGGACGCAACCCCTGCGGCGCATCAACCTGATCGCCGCCGGCGTCGCCCTGGGAGGCATCGGCGTCTGGGGCATGCACTTCATCGGGATGCTGGCGATGCGCGTGGACATCGGCATCGGCTACGCGATGCCCGAAACCCTGCTCTCGCTCGCCTTCGTGATCGTCGGCAGCACGGTCGCCCTGTCCTGGGTGGCCCGCCATCCCGGCAGCCTGCGCCACCTGCTGCAGAGCGGCCTGCTGCTGGGCCTCGCCGTTTGCGCCATGCACTACCTCGGCATGTACGGCATGCGCTTCGGCGGCTTCTTCGAATGGTCGGGCGTGCTCGTGGCCGCGTCCGTCGCGATCGCGCTGGTCGCGGCCACCGCGGCACTCTTCCTCGCCTTCCTCGTGCAGGGCCCGGTGGCGCGCGCCGCCGCCGCCGCGGTGATGGCGGCGGCCGTCTGCGCCATGCACTACACCGGCATGGCCGCCGCCACCATCCTCTGCACCACCGAAACGCCCAGCGCGATCCCCACCGGCTTCGGCATCGTCGCCGCGCGCGACCTGCCGGTGCTGGTCACCGTGTTCGCGCTCGGGATGGCGTTCGTGATCGCGGTGGACCAGGTCTTCCAGCGCCTGGACCGCTCCGTGCAGGTGCGCCGCCACGCCTGAAGCACGCGGCGCCCGGCCGCGCGGTGGGCCAGGCAGGCGCATGGGGATAATCCCGGGATGAATCCCCTGTTGTCGCGCCTGCAGCCCTACCCCTTCGAGCGGCTGCGCAAACTGTTCGAAGGCGTGGCGCCGCCGGCCGCGCACCGCCCCATCAGCCTGGGCATCGGCGAGCCCAGGCACGCCACGCCGGATTTCATCAAGAAGGCCCTGGTGCAGGCCCTGGACACGCCCGGTAGCGACCTCGCCGGCTACCCGCCCACGGCCGGCACGCCGCAGTTGCGCGAGGCCTGCGCCGGCTGGCTGCGGCGCCGCTACGGCCTGCAGGTGGACGCGGCCACCCAGGTGCTGCCGGTCAACGGTTCGCGCGAGGCGCTGTTCGCGCTGGCGCAGACGGTGGTCGATCCGGCGAAGCCGGCGGTCGTCGTCTGCCCCAATCCCTTCTACCAGATCTACGAGGGCGCGGCCCTGCTCGCCGGCGCCGAGCCGTACTACGCACCCAGCGATCCGGCGCGCAACTTCGCCGTCGACTGGGACAGCGTCCCCGACTCCGTCTGGGCGAAGACGCAGCTGCTGTACGTGTGCTCGCCGGGCAACCCGACGGGCGCCGTGATGCCGCTCGAAGAGTGGAAGAAGCTGTTCGCGCTGCAGGACCGGCACGGCTTCGTGATCGCCTCCGACGAGTGCTACAGCGAGATCTACTTCCGCGACGAGGCGCCGCTGGGCGGACTCGAAGCGGCGCAGAAGCTGGGACGCAGCGGCTTCCCCAAGCTGCTCATGCTCACCAGCCTGTCCAAGCGCAGCAACGTGCCGGGCATGCGCAGCGGCTTCGTGGCCGGCGACGCGGCCCTGATCAAGCAATTCCTGCTCTATCGCACCTACCACGGCAGCGCGATGAGCCCGATCGTGCAGGCGGCCAGCATCGCGGCCTGGAACGACGAGCAGCACGTGGTCGCGAACCGCGAGCTGTACCGGCGCAAGTTCGCCGAAGTGACGCCCCTGCTCGAACAGGTGCTCGACGTGCGCCTGCCCGACGCCGGCTTCTACCTCTGGGCCGGAGTGCGGGGAAGCGACACCGCGTTCGCCCGCGACCTGCTGGCTCAATACAATGTGACCGTGCTGCCCGGGAGCTACCTGGCCCGCGAGGCGGGCGGCGGCAATCCCGGAGCCGGCCGCATCCGGATGGCGCTGGTGGCGGACACCGCCGAGTGCCTGGAGGCCGCGCAGCGCATCGTGCAATTCGTCCAGAGTCCATCCAAATAGAAGCCCCCCAATGACCCAGCAGCTCCAGCAGATCATCGACACCGCGTGGGACAACCGCGCCAGCCTCTCCCCCGCCGCCGCCCCGAAGGAGGTGAGCGACGCCGTGGAGCACGTGATCGCGGAACTGAACACCGGCAAGCTGCGCGTCGCCACCCGCGAGGGCGTCGGCCAGTGGACGGTGCACCAGTGGATCAAGAAGGCGGTGCTGCTGTCCTTCCGCCTGAACGACAACGTGGTGATGAAGGCCGGCGAGCTGGCCTTCTTCGACAAGGTACCCACCAAGTTCTCGCACCTGTCGCCAGAGGAAATGGCGGCCACCGGCGTGCGCGTGGTGCCGCCGGCCGTCGCGCGCCGCGGCAGCTTCGTCGCCAAGGGCGCGATCCTCATGCCCAGCTACGTGAACATCGGCGCGTATGTCGATGAAGGCACCATGGTCGACACCTGGGCCACGGTGGGCTCCTGCGCCCAGGTGGGCAAGAACGTGCACCTCTCCGGCGGCGTGGGCCTCGGCGGCGTGCTGGAGCCGCTGCAGGCGAACCCGACCATCATCGAGGACAACTGCTTCATCGGCGCGCGCTCGGAGATCGTCGAAGGCGTGATCGTGGAGGAGAACTCGGTGATCTCCATGGGCGTGTACATCGGCCAGAGCACGCCGATCTACGATCGCGCCACCGGCGAGACGCACTACGGCCGCGTGCCGGCGGGCTCGGTGGTGATCTCGGGCAGCCTGCCCAAGGACAACGGCCGCTACAACCTGTACGCGGCGATCATCGTGAAGAAGGTCGACGCCAAGACGCGCTCGACGACGAGCCTGAACGACCTGCTGCGCGATTGAGCAGGCGCCGCGCGGGGCGGCGGCACACCGGACGAAGAGGAGTAGAGGGATGGCAATGGGAACGATGGAGCGGATCCTGCGCCTGATGGCCGACAAGAAGGCCTCGGACGTGTACCTGTCGGCGCACGCGCCGGCCATGATCAAGATCAACGGCCAGACGCTGCCGATCAACAACCAGCTGCTCCCGCCCGATGCTCCCCGCACGCTCCTCGCCGAGGTGCTGCCCGCGCACCGCATGGAGGAGCTCGACGCCACCGGCGAGCTGAACATGGCGCACCAGCTCGAAGGCGCGGGCAACTTCCGCTTCTCCGCCATGCGCCAGCGCGGCAGCATCGCCGCGGTGATCCGCTACATCGCCACCGACATCCCGCCGCTCGGCACGCTGCAGGTGCCCATGATTCTGGCGGACCTGATCATGGAAAAGCGCGGCCTGCTGCTGATGGTGGGCTCCACCGGCGCCGGCAAGAGCACCACGCTCGCGGCGATGATGGACCACCGCAACGAGAACACGAGCGGCCACATCCTCACCATCGAGGACCCGGTCGAA
>JAEZEB010000213.1 GCA_023438115.1 Pseudomonadota bacterium
ATCCACACCAGCAATGCGTTGGGAATCCCCAGCAGCGAACGGCCGGTGGCCAGCAGGTGCATGGCAGGCGTGGCGCGATCCTGCGGCGCGAAGCCGCCGGTGTGCACGACGATCAGCCCCTGCGCCACGGCGTTCATGCCCAGCGTGAAGATCATGGAGGGCACGCGCAGGTAGGCCACGCCGATGCCGTTGACCAGGCCCAGCGCCGCGCCGCACAGGATGCCGAAGGGGATCGCGA
This sequence comes from Pseudomonadota bacterium, assembly GCA_023438115.1. Classification (GTDB taxonomy): domain Bacteria; phylum Pseudomonadota; class Gammaproteobacteria; order Burkholderiales; family Burkholderiaceae_C; genus Ramlibacter. Next base: position 239 of record JAEZEB010000213.1, read on the forward strand.
AAGGCGCGGCCGCGCCGCCCCACCAGCCGGCCGCCGCGGCGGACATCATGCCGCCCACCGTCACCACCCAGGGCACGGACAGGTCGATGCCCCCCAGCAGGATCACCAGCATCGCGCCGGTGGCGATGATGCCGAGGAAGGAGGCGATCTGCAGTTGCAGCAGCAGGTAGTCGGGCGACAGGAAGTTGCTGGAATAGAGGCTGCCCACCAGCAGCAGGGCCACCGTGCAGGCGGCGCCCGCCAGCACCGGCAGGTGGCGCGAGCTTTTCAGGCGCAGTGCGAGGGCCGTCATCACCGGAACAGCGCGAGGCGGTTGTCCACCCGCAGCAGCCGCAGGCAGCCGACGCACACCGCCACCAGCAGGATCACGCCCTGGAACAGCGGCTGCCACAGCGGCTCCATGTCGAAGACGAACAGCAGGTCGCCGATGGTGCGCAGCGCGAAGGCGCCGAAGATCGAGCCGATCGCGCTGCCGAAACCGCCGGCCAGGGACGTGCCTCCCAGCACCACGGCGGCGATGGAGTTGAGCGTGTAGACGCCGCCGATGGCCTGAGAGGCTTCGCCCGAATAGGTGACGAAGGTCAGGAGCAAGCCGCCGATGGCCGCCAGCAGGCCGGCGAGCGAGTAGGTCACGAGCGTCGTCCGCCCCATCGCCACGCCCGACATGTAGCTGGCGGCTTCCGAAGAGCCCATGGCCAGGGCCGCGCGGCCCGTCACCGAATGGCGGAACGGCACCCATACGAGCAGCACCACGGCCAGCAGCACCACCAGCATGGCCGGCACGCCGCCGGGCAGGCTGCCGGTCAGCGCATCGGCCAGCTCGGCGTGCACGTCGCCGCCGGGCACTGGCCGCAGTCCCAGCGCGAGGCCGAAGTAGATGATGCCGGTGGCCAGCGTGGTGATGATCGGCTGCAGCCGGCCGTAGACGATGACCAGGCCGTTGACCAGGCCGCATGCCGCGCCGGCCGCCAGCACCACCACGATGCCTGCGGCCGCCTGCGCTGCCGAGCCCACCACCAGATGCGAGGCGAGGCAGTTGGCCAGCACGAACACCATGCCCACCGAGAGGTCGATGCCGCCCATCAGCACTGGCAGCGTCTGCGCCATGGCGACGACGGCCAGCAGCACGCCCTTGTTGGCGGCGGTGGCGAGCACCGCGCCATCCCAGCCCACCGGATGCTTGGTGATGTACAGCGCGAACAGCACGGCAAACAGCGCCAGCGCGCCCAGCGTGCCGCGGTGCTCGCGCAGGTGGTAGCGCCATTCGCCCCGGTTCATGCCGCAGCCTCCGTTTCCAGGTTGAGGGCGCTGGCCACCAGCGCGTGTTCGGTCAGCGCATCGCCTTGCAGCCAGCGCACGATGCGGCCGTCGTACATCACGGCCACGCGGTCGCAGGAGCCGATCAGCTCCGCGTAGTCGGTGGCGTAGAGCAGCACCGCCGCGCCTTCGTCGGCGAGGGTGCGCACCAGCGCATAGATTTCCTGCCGCGTGCCGACGTCGATGCCGCGCGTGGGGTCGTTGAGCAGCAGCACGCGCGGCGCGTTGAGCAGCCACTTGCCGATCACCACCTTCTGCTGGTTGCCGCCGGACAGCGTGGCCACCGCGTCGTGCAGGCTGCCGGCCTTGATGGCCAGCCGGCGCGCGACGCCTTCGACGGCACTGCTTTCCTCGTCCTGGCGCAGCACGCCGGCGCGACCGAATCGCGGCAGGGCGGCCAGGCTGAGGTTGTCGCTGACCGACATGGGCAGCAGCAGGCCGTCGGTCTTGCGGTCTTCGGGCACCAGCGCCAGGCCCAGGCGGCGCGCCTCCCGCGGCCCGCCGATCGATGCGGGGCGGCCGTCCACGCGCAGCTCACCCTGCACGCCGCGCAGTACGCCGAACAGGGCGAGGAACAGCTCGCGCTGCCCCTGGCCGTCGAGACCGCCGAGGCCGACGATCTCGCCCGGGCGCACGGCCAGCGAGACGTCGTGCAAACGCCCGCCCCATGACAGCCTGCGCAGCTCCAGGGCCGGCGCGCGGTCTTCCGGTGGCGGCGGGGGCTTGGGCGGGAAGGCGTGCGCGAGGTCGCGGCCTATCATCATCTCCACCACCTGCGCGTCGGTGCGCGTGCCGGCGGGGAAGCTCGCCACGTCACGGCCGTTGCGGAACACCGAGCAGTCGTCGGCGAGCGCCTTCACTTCGTGCATGCGGTGCGAGATGTAGACGATCGCCAGGCCTTCGTCGCGCAGCCGCCGCAGCAGCGTGAAGACGCGCTCCACTTCGGCGGCCGGCAGCGCGGAGGTGGCTTCGTCGAGGATCAGGATGCGCGGCTCGCGCGCCAGCGCCTTGGCGATCTCCACCAGCTGGCGCTGCGACAGCGGCAGGCTGGACACCGGCGCCAGCGGATGGATGTCGCCGGCGCCGGCACGTTCCAGCGCGGCTTCCGCGATGCGGCGCTGCGCGCGGCGGTCGATGAAGCCGTAGCGGCGCGGCGGGTTGGTGATGCAGATGTTGTCGGCCACGCTGAGATCAGGCAGCAGCGACAGTTCCTGGAAGATGCAGGCGATGCCGGCGGCCACCGCCTCCTGCGGATGCGAGAACCGGCGCGGCTGCCCCTGCAGCAGCAGGCGGCCGGCGTCGGGCTGCACCACGCCGGCCATCACCTTGATCAGCGTGGACTTGCCCGCGCCGTTCTCGCCCAGCAGCGCGTGGATG
>JAEZEB010000222.1 GCA_023438115.1 Pseudomonadota bacterium
GGTCCCAGGCCTGGGCCGCGCCGGGCAGCGAGCGCTGCAGGCGACGCGGCAGGTCCGGCCGCGCGAACTGCCCGGCCGTCCACTCGCCCAGCAGGCGCACCGCCGGGCCGCGGGTCGCGGCCGCCTGTTCGAAGCGGGGCGTGGCGTCGGTCATGGCTGGGAGGCGGACGAAACTCCGCATGCTAAAGGCAGGGCCGGCTGCTGTCGTGTAGGAGAACGGGCCGGGCTCATCCGCGCGGTTATAACGGCAGCCAAGGAGACCAGCCATGGCCAACGGGACCACCGAACGGGGGATGGAACAACGGCGCAGCGTGCGCATAGGCGGCGCCTCGGGCTTCTGGGGCGACAGCAGCGTGGGCGCGCCGCAGCTGGTGGTGCACGGGCAGCTGGACTTCCTCGTGTTCGACTACCTGGCCGAACTCACGATGTCCATCCTGGCCGCGGCGCGCGGCAAGGACCCGCAGCGCGGCTACGCGACGGACTTCGTGGACGTCACGATGAAGGCCATCCTGCGAGAAGTGGCCGAGCGTGGCATTCGCGTGATCAGCAACGCCGGTGGCGTCAACCCGCAGGCCTGCGCGCAGGCGCTGCGGGCGCTGGCGGCCGAACAGGGGGTGGCGCTGAAGATCGCCGTGGTCACCGGCGACGACGTGCTGCCGCTGCTGCCGCAACTGCGCGAGGAAGGCGTGCGCGAACTGCAGACCGGCGCGGCCCTGCCCGCGCGCCTGCTCACCGCGAATGCCTACCTGGGCGCGCTGCCGATCCGGCAGGCGCTGGATGCCGGCGCGGATGTCGTCATCACCGGGCGCTGCGTCGACAGCGCGGTGACGCTCGGCGCGCTGATGCACGCCTTCGGCTGGGACGCCGGCGATTTCGACCGGCTTGCACAAGGCAGCCTCGCGGGGCACATCCTTGAATGCGGTTGCCAGGCCACCGGCGGGCTGCACACCGACTGGGAAGCCGTGCCGGACTGGCCGCACATCGGCTATCCGATTGTCGAATGCCAAGCGGACGGCAGCTTCGAAGTCAGCAAGCCTGCAGGCACGGGCGGCCTCGTGAACACCGCCGTCATCGCCGAACAGGTGCTCTACGAGATCGGCGATCCGCGCCGCTACCTGCTGCCGGACGTGACCTGCGACTTCACGCAGGTCCGGCTGGAACGGGTGGGCGAGCACCGCGTGCGTGTCACCGGCGCCCGCGGCCTGGCGCCGGGGGCCGCGTACAAGGTGTCGGCCACGACGATGGAAGGGTGGCGCTGCACCGGCCAGCTCACCATCGTCGGAATCGATGCCGCGCGCAAGGCGCAGCGCACCGGCGAGGCGATCCTCGCGCGCACCAGCGAGCTGTTCGCGCAGCGGCAATGGCCGCCCTACAGCCGCACGCGCATCGAGGTGCTCGGCTCGGAGCAGGCCAACTACGGTCCGCACGCGCGCACGGCCGCCGTGCGCGAGGCGGTGCTGCAGGTGGCGGTGATGCATCCGCAGAAGGAGGCGCTGGAACTCTTCGCGCGCGAGATCGCGCCGGCAGGCACCAGCTGGGCGCCGGGGACCACAGGTGCGGGCGGGCGTCCCAGCCCCGGTCCGTCGATCCGGCAGGTGGCTTTCCTCGTCGACAAGGCGCGGCTCATGCCGCAGGTGGAGATGGAGGGCGCCTCGCTTCCGGTCGCGGTTCCCACGGGCCAGGCACCCGTGCCGCCGCCGCAGGACGTGCGCGCGGTGGACGCGGCGATGCCCGAAGGCGACCTGGTCGAAGTCCCGCTCGTGCGCCTCGCCTGGGCACGCAGCGGCGACAAGGGCAACCACTCCAACATCGGCGTGATCGCCCGCCGGCCCGAATGGCTGCCCTGGCTGCGCGCGCAATTGACCGGGCAGCGCGTGAAGGCATGGCTCGCGCATCTCGTCGCCGGGGAAGTGACGCGCTACGACCTGCCCGGCCTGCATGCGCTGAACTTCCTCTGCACCGAGGCGCTGGACGGCGGCGGCATGGCCTCGCTGCGCAACGATCCGCTGGGCAAGGGCATGGCGCAGATCCTCCTGGAGATGCCGGTGCAGGTCCCGCACGATCTCTTCTAGCGGAAGCCGCCCGCGAACACCGCCTTCAGGTGGTCGACGAAGCACTGCACCGCGCGCGGCACCTGCGGCGCCCAGGGGCGGATCGCGTAGATCGCATCGCCGAAGAAGCCGAGCGGCTTCCATTCGGGCAGCACCGCCACCAGCTGGCGCGGCGCGAGATGGCCCGCCGCGCTGAAGTCGGGCAGCAGGCCGATGCCCAGGCCGCCCAGCACCGCCTCGCGCAGCACCTCGCTGTTGTTGGCGCGCAAGGGCCCGTCGACGGGCACCACGACGCGCTCGGCCCTTCGGCCGCTGCCGCGCTCGAAGGACCACGTGGCGCCGCCGCCGTCGCGCAGGTACAGCAGGCAGGCGTGGCCGGCGAGTTCGGACGGATGCATTGGACGCCCGTGGCGCTTGAGGTAGTCGGTGCTCGCCACCAGCAGCGAGCGCGAGGGACACAGCTGCCAGGCCACGTGCGTCTCGGGCGGGGACTGCGTGTGGCGGATCGCGAGGTCGAAGCCCTCCTGCGCGAGGTTGGCGAAGCGGTCGCCCAGGTCCAGCTCCAGCCGCACCTCCGGATACTTCTGCAGGAAGGCCGGCAGGCTGGGCGCAACGAACTGGCGGCCCAGGGCGACGGGCGCCGTCACGCGCAGCAGGCCGCGGGGATGGCCCGCGAGGTCGCGGATGCCGGCGAAGCTCTGCGCGATGCGCTCGAAGGCGCCGCGCGTCTCGTCGACGAGTTGCTGCCCCGCCTGCGTGAGCCCCACGGAGCGCGTGGTGCGGCGCACCAGCGGCACGCCGGCCGAACGCTCGAGCTCGGCGATGCGGCTGCTCACGGAAGCCTTGGAGATCGCCAGGCGCCGCGCGGCCTGCGTGTAGCTGCGGGTTTCGCCCAGGACGGTGAGCAGGTGCAGGTCCGCGAAGGAGGGCGCCGGGCTGGGTTTGCTGGCCATTGTTCATTGTGGCAAACAATGCGGTCAGCAGTCCCGCCTTTGCAAACCCGGGCGACCGGCCTAGACTGGCCGCCTCCCCGCAGGAAAGCACCATGAACGCACCCGAGAAGTCCCGCTCCGCCGCCCTCGCCTCCATCGAACACTGGATCGAGGGCAAGGTCGTCCCCGGCCAGGCCGGCCGCCACGGCGACGTCTTCAATCCTGCCACCGGCCAGGTCACGGGCCGCGTGGCGATGGCGAACAACGCCGAAGTGGCGCGCGCCGTCGCCTCGGCGCAGGCCGCCTTCCCCGCCTGGGCCGACACGCCGCCGATCCGCCGCGCGCGCGTGATGTTCAAGTTCCTCGAGCTGCTGAACACGCACCGCGACGAGCTCGCACGCATGATCACCGCCGAACACGGCAAGGTGTTCAGCGATGCGCAGGGCGAGGTCACGCGCGGCATCGACATCGTCGAGTTCGCCTGCGGCATCCCCCAGCTGCTCAAGGGCGACTACACCGACCAGGTCTCCACCGGCATGGACAACTGGACGATGCGCCAGCCGCTGGGCGTCGTGGCCGGCATCACGCCCTTCAACTTCCCGGTGATGGTGCCGATGTGGATGTACCCGGTGGCGATCGCCGCGGGCAACTGCTTCGTGCTCAAGCCCAGCCCGCTGGACCCGAGCGCCTCCATCCGCATGGCCGAACTGCTGAAGGAAGCCGGCCTGCCGGACGGCGTCTTCAACGTCGTGCAAGGCGACAAGGAAGCCGTCGACGCGCTGCTGGAGCACCCGGACGTGAAGGCGGTGTCCTTCGTCGGCTCCACGCCCATCGCGCAGAAGATCTACGAGACCGGCGCGCGCCACGGCAAGCGCGTGCAGGCCCTGGGCGGCGCCAAGAACCACATGGTGGTGATGCCCGACGCCGACATGGACCAGGCGGTCGACGCGCTGATCGGCTCGGCCTTCGGCTCCGCGGGCGAGCGCTGCATGGCGATCTCCGTGGGCATCCTGGTGGGCAACGCCGCCGACCAGGTGATGGACAAGCTCGCCGAGCGCACGAAGACGCTGAAGGTGAAGAACGGCACCGAGGCCGATGCCGAGATGGGCCCGATCGTCACGAGCGTGGCGCACCAGCGCATCGCCGGCTTCATCGAGCAGGGCCGGAAGGAAGGCGCGAAGCTGGTCGTGGACGGCCGCAAGTTCCAGGGCGCCATGGCGGGCGCGGGCTGCGAGCAGGGCTTCTGGATCGGCGGCACGCTGTTCGACGACGTGAAGCCCGACATGAAGATCTACCAGGAGGAGATCTTCGGCCCGGTGCTGGGCTGCGTGCGCGTGAAGGACCTGAAGGAAGCCGTGGACCTGATCAACGCCCACGAATACGGCAACGGCGTGAGCTGCTTCACCCGCGACGGCAACGTGGCCCGCGAGTTCTCGCGCCGCGTGCAGGTGGGCATGGTCGGCATCAACGTGCCGATCCCGGTGCCCATGGCCTGGCACGGCTTCGGCGGCTGGAAGAAGAGCCTGTTCGGCGACATGCACGCCTACGGCGAGGAAGGCGTGCGCTTCTACACGAAGCAGAAGTCGATCATGC
>JAEZEB010000234.1 GCA_023438115.1 Pseudomonadota bacterium
GGCCTCGATGGCGGCGTTGAGCGCGAGGATGTTGGTCTGGAAGGCGATGCCTTCCACCGTGCCGAGGATCTCGCCGACCCGGCGGGCGCTCGCGGCGATTCGCTCCATCGTGGCCGACAATTCGCGCATCTGCCCGGAAGCCTGCGCAGCGACGGCACGCGCATCGACCGCCAGTTCGTTGGCCCGCGCGCAACCCGCCGCGTTCTGCTCCGCGCTGGAGGCGAGTTCCTCGATCCCGCTGGCGGTCTCCTCCAGCGACGCCGCCTGCTCCTGCGTGCGCTGCGCGAGCTGGCCGTTGCCCTCCGCGATGGTGTGCGAGCCCGCCACCACCGCCTCGGCGCTGGAGCGGACCTGCTTGACGATGCCGGCGAGCGTCGCGTTCACGCGCAGCACGGAATCCAGCAGCCGCCCGCCATCATGCGTGCCCGCGGTGCCGGCCTGCACGTTGTCCAGGAGTTCGCCACTGGCGAGGCGATCCGTGATGCGGACGATGCGCGCGATGTCCAGCGACACGAAGGTGCGCAGCGCGAGCAGCGCGTAGATTGCGACCAGGCTCAGCGCGCCGGCGACGAGATGCAGCGCCGCGCCAGGCAAGGCCTCGCGTGCGAACAGCGCGACCAGGGTCGGCGCCAGGATGAGGCCGCAGCCGGCCAGCAGGGCGGCGAGGAAGTGCAGCCGCGCCAGCAGCCAGTGCGCGGGAGCGAAGAGCGTGTTCAGCATGGCCGCCCTCACCGCACCGTGATGCTGGTGGACGCGTCGAAGACCAGCGTGGCCGGCCAGCGCGGCCAGGTGACGCCCAGGGAAGGATCGTTCGGGTTGCCCGTGCGCGCGAAGGCGCCGGGCGACTTCATCATCGCGTTCGACAAAGGCAGGGCGGCCGCGCGTTCCAGCGGATCCGCGGCGGACGGCGGAGGCGGCGGGGCGGAACTTGCGCCGCCGCATCCGGCCAGCGCAAGGATCACCAGGGCCGCCAGGGCGGCATGCGCCCGGGAAAGCAGTCTCATGTCGTCTCCTCTTCGCCGGGCGGTCGGGCCGCCCTGCCCTCGCCTCTGCGGGCCTTTCCCTGCTTCGATGCTCAGGGCCAGTCTAGGAAGAGGAGTCGCGCCGCGCCTATGTGCTCGGCAGACATGGAAAACGCCGGGACGATGTGCCCGGGTTCGGCGAACGTGAGAAGTGTCACGCTCGCCGGCGGGTTCAGGCGCGCGGCACGGTCCCGCGTTTTCGCGGCGCCGCGAGGAAGTCGAAATCGACGCCCTGGTCGGCCTGCGTCACCGTCGCCAGGAACAGCTTGCGGTAGCCGCGCTCTGCCGCCTGCGGCTGCACCGGCGCCTCGCTGCGGCGCTTCTCCAGTTCCGCATCCGACACCAGCAGGCTGAGTTCGCGCGCCGCCACCGAGAGCCGGACGCGGTCGCCGCTGCGCACCCAGGCAAGCGGACCGCCCACGGCGGATTCCGGCGTGACGTGCAGCACGATGGTGCCGAAGGCCGTGCCGCTCATGCGGCCGTCGGAGATGCGCACCATGTCCTTGACGCCCTGGCGCGCGAGCTTGCGCGGCAGCGGGATGTAGCCGGCCTCCGGCATGCCGGGCGCGCCCTTGGGGCCGATGTTCTTCAGCACGAGGATGTCCTCGGGATGCACGTCGAGGTCCTCGCTGTCGATGCGGTTCGCGAGGTCCTCGAGGCCGTCGAACACCACCGCGCGGCCTTCGTGCTCCATCAGCTCCGGGTCGGCCGCCGACTGCTTGATGATGGCGCCGCCGGGCGCGAGGTTGCCGCGCAGCACCGCGATGCCGCCCTGCGCCGTGAGCGGCCGGTCGGCGGGCAGGATCACGTCCTCGTTCCAGTTGCGGACGTCCTTTACCTCGTCCCAGACCGGGCCGCCGGAGACGGTGAGCGCTTGTCTGTGGAGCTTGCCGGCCTCGCCGAGGCGCTTTATCACCACCGGCAGGCCGCCGGCATAGAAAAACTCCTCCATCAGGTATTTTCCCGACGGCATCAGGTTGACGATGGTCGGCACGTCGCGTCCCAGCCTGTCCCAGTCGTCGAGCGTCAGATCGACGCCGACGCGCCCCGCAATCGCCAGCAGATGGATCACGGCGTTGGTGGAACCGCCGATGGCGCCGTTGACGCGGATCGCGTTCTCGAAGTTCGTCTTCGTCAGAATCCGGTCGAGCGTCAGGTCCTCGTGGACCATCTCGACGATCCGCCGCCCGGCCATGTGCGCCAGCACGTTGCGGCGGGAATCGGCGGCGGGGATGGCGGCGTTCTGCGGCAGGCCCAGGCCCAGCGCCTCGACCATCGAGGCCATGGTGGAGGCGGTGCCCATGGTCATGCAGTGCCCGACCGAGCGGGACATGCACGCCTCGGCGTCCATGAAGTCCTCCAGGGTCAGCTTGCCGGCCTTGACGTCCTCGCTGAACTGCCAGACCGCGGTGCCCGAGCCGATCAGCCGGTTGCGGTAGTGCCCGTTCAGCATCGGCCCGCCGGACACCACCAGCGTCGGCAGGTTGCAGCTCGCCGCGCCCATCACCAGCGACGGCGTGGTCTTGTCGCAGCCGCACAGCAGCACGACGCCGTCGATCGGATTGCCGCGGATCGACTCCTCCACGTCCATGCTGGCGAGATTGCGGAACAGCATGGCGGTCGGGCGCAGGTTGGTCTCGCCCAGCGACATGACGGGGAACTCCAGGGGAAAGCCGCCGGCCTCCAGCACGCCGCGCTTCACCCGCTCGGCCAGCAGGCGGAAATGGGCGTTGCAGGGCGTCAGCTCCGACCAGGTGTTGCAGATGCCGATCACCGGGCGGCCGTCGAACATGTGGCTGGGGTGGCCC
>JAEZEB010000244.1 GCA_023438115.1 Pseudomonadota bacterium
CGCCGGCTGCACCGGCCCCCCGGCCGGCCCCGGTCCGGGGCGACCCCCAACACCCGGACCGCGCCGAGGGCTGCACTCCCAACGCCCCCCATCCACTCCTGTCCCTCGTCGAGGCCGACGTTCATCGTCAGCTCGATGTCCCAGCTCTTGCGCTTGTGCCAGCGGCGGCTGACCTGCCGCATCGCGTCGCGGGCCTGCTGCGCGGCGGCCAGCGCGTTGAACAGGTAGCCCTGCCCGTTGCCGTTGCCGCTGCCGTTCCCCGGCAGGAAATAGCTGACCAGGACCTCGCCGCCCTGCACGCCGCGCACCCCGTGGTGGTGGCGGAAGACGCGATCGAGCTCGGTCCAGACCTCGTTCAGGAGCTCGAAGTACTCCTGCGCCGTCAGCCGCACCCACAGGCCGTGCGCATCCTGCAGGGTCGCGACCAGCACCGCCACCGGCGTGAGCCGTGGGGCGGCCGGCGCCTGGGCCGGAACGCGCGCGGCTTGCGCGGGCTGCTCCGCCTCGGGCGCCGCGGCAAACGCGAAGAGCACGCCGTCGCGCAGGTGCACTGCGTATGCGAGCCGGGCCTGGCCGCCCGCGACGGCCGGCACGAGCAGGTGGCTGACCAGCCGCGGCTCCTGCACGCGCGCATCGCGCAGCAGGGCCTCGAGAGCGGTCGCGTCCGCGGCGGGCATGCCGGCGAACAGTTCGGGCGCCGCCGCGGCGCGCTGGCGGGCCACGTCGACATGGAATCGCAGCAGCGCCTCGCGCGCCGCTCCGGCGGGCGCCTGCAACAGGCGCTGGAACACGTTGCCCGCGGTGCCACCCGCGACCAGGGGCGACAGCGGCGAGGTCCGGGCTTCGTCGTTGGCCCAGACGATGCGGAAGGACTCGTCGACGATGTAGGCCGGGTGGCGCACGTCGCGCAGCCAGAGCCGGCCGGAGGCCGTGGCCGCCGGACCCGCGACCGTGGCCGCACTGGCGATGGGGCGCGCCGTGGTGGCGGCGGGCGCGGCCTGCCCCGCCGGGGGATTCGCCGCCAGGTGTTCGGCGATCCTGTTGATGGTCCAGCCTTCGCGCTTCAGGCGCTGGATGGCTTCGATGCGTTCGACGGTGTCGTCGGGGAAGTAGCCGATGCGAGGCGCAGCGCCATGTTCGGGTCCCGGCGGCAGCACCTGCGGCCGCGGCACGAGACCACTGGCGATGTAGTTGTTGAGAGTGGCACGCGAGATGCCGGTCCTCTCGATGATCTCTTTGCTGGTGAGCAAGAGCGCCTCTGTCTAAGACTGAATAGACAGACTATGTTACTCATTGGACAGATGGTCAAGGCTGTTTCAATGGACTGTGTGGACAGCACAACAGCCCATCCGACGAGCGGCGGCGCGGGTTTCCGGCGGATGCGCTCCTGTTGGCGTATCGAGGGCGGGCAGTGTGCTTAGGCAGTCAGCCCGTTACCTGTCTAAGCCCACGCCCTACTGTCTAAGTATCTGTCCATCTGTCCAAATCGCGCTTGGACAGTATTGGGCGACAGGCATGAAAAAACCCGCCAAGGGCGGGTTCGACGGGTTTGCTGGCGGAAGGGGCGGGATTCGAACCCGCGGTGGGCTATTAACCCACACACGCTTTCCAGGCGTGCGACTTAAACCGCTCATCCACCCTTCCGAGCAAGCCCGCGATTGTAGCAGCCGAAATCAGGCCGCCGCAGCGGCGGTGCCCACGGACTTCCTCGCTTCCTGCGGATCGGCGAGCATCGTCAGCAGCAAGTCAACGTCCGCCGGCTTGACCATGTGGAAATCGAAACCCGCCTGCGCGGAACGCGCGCGGCTTTCCGCCTCGCCGTAGCCGGTGAGCGCGATGAGGAGCGCGTCCTTGGATTCGGGCTGGCTGCGCAGGCCGTGCGCGACCTCGAAGCCGTTCATGCCCGGCAGCCCGATGTCCAGCAGCACGACCTCCGGCTGGAACTCGCGGGCGATGCGCAGGGCGTCCTGACCCTCGTGCGCCACCCGCACCTCGAAGCCTTCCATCTCCAGCAGCGTCATCAGCGTTTCCGCCGAGGGCGCCAGGTCGTCCACCACCAGGATGCGGGTGGCCGTCGCCGGCCTCTGCGCCGGCAATCGCGGCGCGGCTGCCGGCGCGGGTTGCCCCTGCGGGTCGGCGACGCGCGCCGGCAGGCAGACCGTGACCTCCGCGCCCTTCCCCAGGCCTTCGCTGGACGCCCACACCCGGCCTCCGTGCAGTTCCACCAGGTGCTTCACCAGCGTCAGGCCGATGCCCAGGCCGCCCTGCGAGCGGTCCAGCGACTGGTCCGCCTGCGCGAAGAGGTCGAACATCTGCGGCAGGAATTCGGGCGCGATGCCCGCGCCCTCGTCCCGGATCGCGATCTGCAGCTCGCCGTCGGCGAAGCGCGCGGCCAGCCGGATACGGCTGCGGGGGGGCGAGAACTTGCAGGCGTTGTTGATCAGGTTCGACAGCACCTGCGACAGGCGCACCGCGTCCCCGTGCAGCTCGATGGGTTCCTCTGGCAGCACCACGTCCAGGACCTGCTCGCGGGCGCCAAGACGCGGCGCGCTGGCCTCGACCGAGCGTTCGACCAGGGTGGCGAGCTGCATCGCCTCCGGCTTGACGGCGACCTTGCCCTGCACGATGCGCGAGACGTCCAGCAGGTCGTCGATCAGGCGCGCCATGTGGTCGGCCTGCCGCCCGATGACGTCCCGCGCCCAGGCCAGCTTGGGTGGCAGCTCCTGCGCGCTGGCCAGGATGTGCACCGCGTTGCGGATCGGTGCGAGCGGGTTGCGCAACTCGTGCGCCAGCATCGCGAGGAATTCGTTCTTGCGCCGGTCGGCCTCCTGCACCGCGGAATACAGGCGGGCGTTCTCCATGGCGATGGCGGCGCGCCCGGCGAATTCGCGCACCAGCGCGATCCGCGCGGAATCGAAGTGGGAAACCGTGCCGAGCAGCGCCAATGCACCGCGCACTTCGTCGCCCGCCATCAGCGGGCAGATGGCCGCCGCGCGGCCGCCTTCCCAGGTGGCCAGCTTGAACTGGCGTTCGCGGATCACCTGGTCGGCCGCCTGGCGCAGTTCGGGCGTGAAGACTTCGGGATCGTCCGCGCGCGGGGCCGGATGCATCTCCAGCCGGCGCACGCCGCCTTCCTTGTCCGGCAATCCCAGGACGGCGCGGCGGCCGAGCATCGGCACGCACAGGTCCAGGATGGCGGCGATGGTGTCGTCGAGGTTCAGCGACCGCGACAGCAGCCGGCTGGCTTCGGCCAGGAAGTCGGCCCGGTGGATGGCCTCCTCCGCCGCCACGGCCCGGGCCTCCGAGCGCGCCAGCGCCTCGCGCTGGGCCGCCTGCTTCTGCAGCTGGCGGTTGGCGCGGAACAGGTCCACGAACACGCGCACCTTGGAGCGCAGCACCTCCGGAACCACCGGCGAGGGGATGTAGTCCACCGCGCCCAGGGCATAGCCGCGGCGGGCCTGCAGTTCGTCGACGTAGGCGGTGATGAAGACGATGGGCGTCTGCGAGGACTTCTTGTACTGCCGGATCAGGCCGGCGGTCTCCAGGCCGTCGATGTCCGGCATGTTCACGTCCAGCAGGATGACCGCGAACTCCATGTCCAGGATGTACTTCAGCGCCTCCTGCCCGGACCGGGCGCTGACGATGTTCTGGCCGAGCTCGTCGAGGATGGTGCGGAAGACGACGTGCTTCTCCGGCAGGTCGTCCACCACGAGGATGTTCGCCTTCTCGGGGGCCTCCGGGCCGGGGCTCGCAGTGCTCGTCACCAGAATTCCTTGTGGGGCGGGGACGCGCCTCGCCGTGCCGGCCCCGGGGTCTTCATTGCTGCAGCCAGGCACGCAGGACCGCCAGCAGGTCGGGCGTGTTCACCGGCTTGGCCAGGTAATCCCAGGCGCCTGCCTCGATGCACTTCTCGCGGTCTCCCTTCATGGCCTTGGCCGTCACCGCGATCATAGGCAGGTTGCGGCCCTGCGGGAGCTTGCGGATCTCCTTCATGGTCGCCATGCCGTCCATCTCCGGCATCATGATGTCCATCAGGACCACCTGGATGCCCGGGTCGTTGGCCACGCGGTTGATCGCCTCGCGGCCGTTGTCGGCCCAGACGATGTCCATGCCGTGCTCCTCGAGCACCGTGGCCAGCGCGAAGATGTTGCGCATGTCGTCGTCGACGATCAGCACCCGCTTGCCGGCCAGCGGGTTGGCGCTCTCGTAGATCCCGTCGATCACGTCGCGCTTGGCCTCGGGCAGGCGCGCCAGGCCGTGGTGCAGCGCGACCAGGGTCGCATCGAACAGCCGGGCGCCGTCGGGCGCCTCCTGCACCGTGATGTCCTCGTCGGAATGCCAGGACTGCCGCGCCGATCCTTCGCCCCGGTAGAGGACCAGCGGCATCGGGCCGATCCGGTCCTGCGCGCCCAGCACGCGGCGCAGCTCGCGCGGGTCCAGGCCCGGGAAACCGTCCTCGAGCACCACGGCGTCGAAACGGTTCGCGCCCAGGGCTTCCAGCAACTGGTCCGCGCCGGCGGCCACCGTCACGTCGATCTGCTCGCCCTCGATCTGCTCCAGCAGTTCGCTGCGCACGGCCTCGTCGTGCAGCGCCACCAGCAGGTTCTTGTCCGGCCGGGACACGTAGTCGTGCAGCTGCTCGAGCATGCCGTCGAGCAGTTCCTTGGAGCGGATCGGCTTTTCCAGGAAGGCCAGCGCGCCCGACTGGAACGCCCGGTCCTTGCTGTCGTCGGTGGAGATCACGCACACCGGCACGTGCCGCAGACCGAGGTCGTGCTTGATGCGGTCCAGCACGCGCCAGCCGGCCATGTCGGGCAGGTGCATGTCGAGGCTCACGGCGGAAGGCTTGTGCTGGCCGGCCAGCGTCAGCGCGCCGGCGCCGGCGGTGGTCACCAGGCCCTTGAAGCCCTTGGCGCGCGCCGCATCCAGCAGGAAGCGGGCGAACGCGAGGTCGTTCTCCACGATCAGCAGCACCAGGTCGCCCTGCTGGATGCTGTCGCGGTCGTCGCTGGCGACGTTGTCCGCGGCGAGCGCCTCCTCGGTCTCGTCCGCCATCTCCACGATGTCCTGCAGCGTCGGCTGCGGCTGCGGCTGCGCGGGCGGCGCCAGGCGCTTGGGCAGCGGGCCGGCGGCCTGCTCCGCCCGGTAGTCGGTCGTCACGCGGCGCGCGGTGCGCGTGGCCATGTAGACCAGCGGCAGGTACAGCGAGAAGGTGGAGCCTTGCCCCGGCGCCGACACGAGGCGGATCTCGCCGCCCAGCAGCTTGGACAGCTCGCGGCTGATGGCCAGGCCCAGGCCCGTTCCGCCGTACTTGCGGCTGGTGGAGCCGTCGGCCTGCTGGAAGGCCTCGAAGATGATCTGCTGCTTGTCCGGCGAGATGCCGATGCCGGTGTCCGAGACCGAGAAGGCGATCACCTGCTGCGCGCGGTTGAGGTCCTCGTTGTCCGGGCTCCAGCCCGCGAAGACCTCCTCCACCGTCAGCGTCACGTGGCCCTGGTGGGTGAACTTGAACGCGTTGGACAGCAGGTTCTTCAGGATCTGCTGCAGGCGCTTGGCATCCGTGACCATGGACGCCGGCAGGTTGATGCCGGTGCGGACCGTGAAGTCCACGTTCTTGGCCTCCGCCACGTGGCGGAAGGTGCGCTCCACGTACAGCTGCAGGTCCGACAGGCGCAGCTCGTTGACGTCCACCACCACCGTGCCCGACTCGATCTTCGACAGGTCCAGGATGTCGTTGATCAGCATCAGCAGGTCGTTGCCGGACGAATGGATCGTCTTGGCGAACTCCACCTGCTTGGGCGTGAGGTTGCCCTCGGGGTTCTTGCAAAGCTGGTCCGACAGGATCAGCAGCGAGTTCAGCGGCGTGCGCAGCTCATGCGACATGTTGGCCAGGAACTCCGACTTGTACTTGGAGGTCAGGGCCAGCTGCTTGGCCTTCTCCTCCAGCGCCTGGCGGGCCTGTTCCACTTCCGCGTTCTTGCGCTCCACCTCCTGGTTCTGGTGGGCCAGCAGGCGGGCCTTCTCCTGCAGTTCCTCGTTGGTCTGCTGCAGCTCCTCCTGGCGCGACTGGAGTTCCTGCGCCAGCGACTGCGACTGGGCCAGCAGGTCCTCGGTCCGCATGTTGGCCTCGATCGTGTTGATCACGATGCCGATCGATTC
>JAEZEB010000103.1 GCA_023438115.1 Pseudomonadota bacterium
GGCCTCGGCCTTCGGCGGCTTGAGCTGCGCCTGCGCGCCGAAAGCCGCGGCGAGCCCCAGGGCCAGCAGGGGGAGGCGGAAACTCATCATCGGGTACTCCGGAAAAACGGTCGGCCAATGCTACCCGGTGCCGCGCGGCCTTCCCGCCGCGTACAGGCTTTTACCGCCGGTTTACGCGCAGCAGTTCGCGCATCATGCGCGCGCCCACCTGGCCCTGGTCTTCGTTGTTGGTGTTGAAGACCACGTGCACCGCCTGGGCCCTGCGGGCGAGCTCCCGCACTTCCGGCACCATCGCGGCGAGCTCCTCGGCGCTGTACTGGTAGTCGAAGCGCGAAGAGGAGGCGGCCAGGCCCTTCTTGTTCCAGGTTTCCTTGTTACGGCCATGCAGGCGCACGATCGCCAGCCGCGGGTTCGCCAAGTCCCATACGCAGGGCACGCAGTTGGCGAAGCCCTGGGGCGAATCGACCACCGTGTGCACCAGGCCCAGCGAACGCTCCCATTCGAGCGTCTTCTCCAGGTGCTCGCCGTGGAACCAGGTGCCGTGGCGGAATTCCGCGGCGACGAGGTGGCCCTGCATCTTCTCGACGCAGTGCTCCACGTGCGCCATGCCCTCGCGGTTGCGCAGCAGCCAGGGCGCGAACTGGAAGTGCACCGCGCCCAGCTTGCCGGCCGCGTGCAGCGGCGCGATCGCCTCGAGGAAGCGGCGCCACAGCTCGTCGCGGATCTCGGTGGGCAGGTCGGCGTAGTACAGCGTGCGCGGAACGGCGGGGCCGAGCGCTTTCTGGATGTCGCGGTGCAGCGCGGTCGGCAGCGCCTGGTGGCCGGTGAAGAGGCGGAAGGCCTTGATGTTGAAGGTGAAGCCGTCCGGCGTGCGCTCCGCCCACAGCTGCGCGTTCTGCGGCGTCGGCATGCCGTAGTAGCTGGAGTCGACTTCCACCAGCGGGAATTGCTGCGCGTAGAAGCGCAGGCGCTGTTCCGCCGTCCGGCACGAAGGCGGGTAGAAGCGCCCGCAGGCGATGAGGGTCTTGTCGGTCCACGACGCGGTGCCGACGAGGATGGGGGAATCCACTGGATTAATATACAGCGCGAGCAGCGTCCCATGCAGTACCCCGACCCCCTCGAATCCCTCAATCCGCAACAGCGCGAAGCGGCCACGCACGGCACCGGCGACGCGGCGGGCGACACGCGCCCGCTGCTGGTGATCGCCGGCGCCGGTTCCGGCAAAACCAACACGCTCGCGCATCGCGTTGCCACGCTGATCCGGCACGGCGCGGATCCGCAGCGCATGATGCTGCTGACCTTCAGCCGCCGCGCCGCGCAGGAGATGGAGCGGCGCGTGGGCGGCGTGCTGCAGAGGGCGCTGGGCTTGCAGGGCACGCAGTCGCTGCCCGCGCTGCCCTGGAGCGGCACCTTCCATTCGATCGGCGCGCGCCTGCTGCGCGAGTACGCGCCGCGCATCGGGCTGGAGGAGAGCTTCACCATCCACGACCGCGGCGACGCCGAGGACCTGATGGGCATGGTGCGGCACGAGATCGGGCTGGCGGAATCGAAGAAGCGCTTCCCGCTCAAGGGCACGTGCCTGGGCATCTATTCGCGCGTGCTCAACACGCGCGATCCGCTGGGGCTGGTGCTGCAGCAGCTCTATCCCTGGTGCACGCAGTGGGAGGACGAGCTCAAGAAGCTCTTCGGCGCCTACGTCGAGGCCAAGCAGCAGCAGAACGTGCTGGACTACGACGACCTGCTGGCCTTCTGGGCCGACATGGTGGCGGAGCCGGCGCTCGCCGAGGAGATCGGCGCGCGCTTCGACCATGTGCTGGTCGACGAGTACCAGGACACCAACCGCCTGCAGTCGGAGATCCTGCTGGCGCTTAAGCCCACGGGGCAGGGCGTGACGGTGGTGGGCGACGATGCGCAGAGCATCTATTCCTTCCGCGGCGCCACCGTGCGCAACATCCTCGACTTCCCGCGGCAGTTCACGCAGCCGGCGCGCATCGTCACGCTGGAGCGCAACTACCGCAGCACGCAGCCCATCCTGGAAGCGAGCAACGCGGTGATCGCGGCCGCCCGCGAGCGCCATGCGAAGAACCTGTATTCCGACCAGGCCTCCAGCCAGCGCGCGCAGCTGGTGCTGGTGCCCGACGAGGTGCAGCAGGCGCGCTGGGTGGCCGACGAGGTGCTGCGCCGGCGCGAGGAAGGCACCGTGCTGAAGGCGCAGGCGGTGTTGTTCCGCACCAGCCACCACAGCGCGGCGCTCGAACTCGAGCTCGCCCGCCGCAACATCCCCTTCGTGAAGTTCGGCGGCCTCAAGTTCCTGGAGGCCGCGCACGTGAAGGACCTGCTCGCGGTTCTGCGCTTCGCGCAGAACCCGCGCAGCCGCATGGCGGGCTTCCGCGTCGCGCAACTGGTGCCGGGCATAGGCGCGGCGACGGCGACGCGCCTGCTCGATGCGATGGCGGACGCGAGTGATCCGCAGGCCGCGCTGCAGGCGTTCGAGCCGCCGGCGCAGGCGAAGGAAGCCTGGGAGCCGCTGGCGGCGCTCTATGCGCGCCTGCACGAACCGGGACTCGCCTGGCCCGCCGACATGGAGCTGGCGAAGGCCTGGTACCTCCCGCAGCTCGAACGCATGCACGACGACGCGCAGGTGCGCAAGCTGGACGTGGAGCAGCTCGCGCGCCTGGCCGCGGGCTACGGCAGCCGCGAACGCTTCCTCACCGAGCTCACGCTCGATCCGCCGGATGCCACCAGCGACCAGAGCGGCCCGCCGCTGCGCGACGAGGACTACCTGATCCTCTCGACGATCCACAGCGCCAAGGGCCAGGAGTGGAAGGCGGTGCACGTGCTGAACGTGGTCGACGGCTGCATCCCCAGCGACATGGCCACGGGCAGCACCGAGGAACTCGAGGAGGAGCGCCGGCTGCTGTACGTGGCGATGACGCGCGCCAAGGAGCACCTGCACCTGATGGTGCCGCAGCGCTTCTACGTCTCGCAGCAGGCGGGCGGCGGCGACCGCCACGTGTACGCGGGGCGCACGCGTTTCATCGGCGAGGCGATGGCGGCGCAGTTCGAGCAGGTGGTGTGGCCGGAGGCGAGCGCCGCCGTCGCTGCCAGCGCCCAGCCGCAGGCACCCGTGATGCAGGTGCGCGCGCGTTCCCGCGCGCTGTGGAAGTAGCCGCGCCCTACACCTGCGCCTGCCGGGCCAGCGTCTCCCGCCGTTGCCGCAGCGACGCGCCCGAGCGATGGAAATCGAACTCCAGGTCGGCCTTGGCCGGGGCGTGCGCGGACGAAGCCGCGAGCACGCGCGCGAGCGTCGCCTGCACCGTGGCCTGGTCGTCGTCGAAGCCGCCGTGCTCCACGCTGCGCGAGGCGGCGACCGAACCCGTCGGCGCGTCGTTGGGCGAGAACACCAGGTCCGCGGCGCCGCTGGTGAACAGCTGGCGCACCGTCGCGTCCGCCGCGATCCACTTCTCCATGCCCAGCAGCGGCGTGCCCTCGCCGAACGCGCCGGCCTCGAAGCTGCGCGAGACCAGGTACAGCAGCGACTTGTTGTAGATGCGCGCGCAGTGGTCGTCCTGCTCCGCCTTGTCGCTGAGCGCGAACAGGGCGAAGCGCCCGATGCCGCCGTCGCGGATCGCGGGCAGGTAGGCCTGCTTGAACAGGTCCAGCGTCGCCGCGGGCGCCCACAGCGTGCAGGTGGCGATGCGCAGGCCGTAGCCCGGCTCGCCCGCGAGCCAACCGGAGCGGACCGTCGCACCCGCGGCGGTGAGCATGCGCACCACCGGCGCCATGAAGATGGAGCCGGCGCTGTGCCCCACCACGTGCACTTCCAGCGGCATGCGCGCGGCGAGTGCCGCGAGGTGCTCCAGCGCGATCCGTGCACCGCCACCCGCCGCGGTCGCCGCCAGCGCGTTCTCCTTCATCTCGTCCCAGCTTGCCTTGCCCGTGAGGCCGCGCGCCAGGATCTCCAGCGTGTCGTCCAGGCGATCCAGCAGGAAGTCGCGCGCCGCGTCCAGCGCGCCTTCGGGCCGGCGCCTGCGCAGCGCGTCCTGCAGCATGTTCGTCAGCGTGGACCAGTAGTCGCTGTGCCACACGAAGGAGATGGGATACACCTGCGCTTGCAGCATCGCGCTGCGGTAGTCCGCCAGCCGCTGCACCGCCGCGCGCTCGTCGACCAGCCCGCCGTGCGCGTAGAGCAGCACGCGCTTGACGGGCCAGTCCTTCATCGCCCGCGGCATGTCCGCCTCGAAGATCTCGCGCACGTCCTCGGCCGAGGTGCCGTAGTCGCCGCCGGTGCGCAGGCGCCCCTGGTTGCCCAGGCTGACGATGTGCGGGCGCAGGTCGGCGTACGAATAGGCACTGGAGCGACCCGCCGTGGGTGCGTGCGCGATGGCGGAGGATTCGCTGCGCCGCAGCGTCACCGGCGCGCCGAGGCGCGCCACCCAGACGTCGGTGCCGTTGGCCAGCCAGTCGTCGTAGGAGATGCGGGCGAAGCCCCGCACGCCCCAGCGCGGCCCCCAGGAGTTCTGGATCCAGAAGCCTTCCGCGTCGTAGGCGACGATGGCGAAGGCATGCGCGCCGGCGGCCGGGGCGGGATAGGGGATGTCGCCCTGCTTCGTCACCTTTTCCCAGCCCGCGTGCACGACGGCCGTGGCGAAGAGGATGCCAACCTCCGCCAGCGCGCTGTGCATCGCCACCAGGTCGCGGTGGTTCACGCGCAGGTAGGCGCCCAGCGGCCGGCGCAGCGCGTCGGCGGTGCGCGCATCGGTGAGCCCGCCGGCGCTCGCGGCCGCACGGCGCGCGGATCGCCATTCGGCCTCGCTGCACACGCCGTGCTTGTGCCAGCCCTTCATAGCGCCACGGGCGCTGGAGCCGCTGTAGTTCTCGCCGGGCCACTCGTCATGGCGTCGCGCCATCTCGTAGAGCATGCGCGCGCTCACAGGCGCCGGATCCGGCAGGACCTTGCGCCGCGTGAGCAGGTAGTTCGCCACGGTGGCGAGGCCGAAGCCGGTGCACGCGCCTTCGCTGCCCTGGTCCAGCACCGGGATCTTCCAGGCCCGGTAATCCGCGAGCGGGATGTGCGTGGGGACCTCGACGAGCGTGGGCTCGAACATGCGGTCGCGGAAGTCCAGCGTGTCGCGGCGGGCGTCGAGCACGCGCTGCACCGTGGCGCGGCCCGAGCGGGTCGCGAGCGTCGTGGTGGCCATGGGCACCTCCCTTCGCGGGCGCGCCGGCCGGGACGGCGGCGCGGCGCCATCGTGCGGTTGGCCCGGGGCAGCGTCAACGCCCCGGACGGCAGACCCTCCATCCGGCGGATACGCGCTCGTCCTACGGCAGGCGCTGCGGCGCTCCGACAGCGGGGCCGCGACCGGCGCCTACATTGCGACCGGACATCCCGTCCATGTCAGCGAAGGAGACACGCCATGGCATCCCGCAGTTCCTCTTCCCCCACCCTCGGCGGCGGCAAGTCCGCGAGCGATTCCAGCCGCAGCAGCGGCAGCCGCGGCGCGGCCAGCAGCGGCACGAAGAAGGCAAGCAATGCACGCTCGGCCCAGCGCCAGGGCGAGAAGGCCACGGCCAACAAGGCAAGCGGACGGCGCGCGAGCGCCAGCGCCGGCGGCAAGAAGGGCGGCCAGGCATGAACCGGGACGACGACGCCACCATCCCGAACAGCAAGAGCCCAGGCAACGAGGGCGCGCGGGGCAGCCGCGGCCAGGCCAACAGCGGCGCGCAGGGCAGCAACAGCACGCAGAAGCAGGGCAACGAGCGCGCGCCCGAAGCGGGCAGCCCCGACCTGCGGGATGCGGATGCCCAGGGCGGGGGCGGCGCGGGCAGCGACAGCAGCCGGTCCACGTAGCGCGCGACAATGGAGGGATGCGGTTTCCGAGTTCCTCCAACTTCCGCACCGTCGGCGCCCCTGACCGTCCGCTGCGCAACCTCTACCGTTCCGACCACCTCGGCGCCCTCGATGACGCCGATGCTGCGCAGATCCGCGCGCTGGGCATCGCGCGCGTGCTGGACTTCCGCGGCGTGCAGGAGCGCGCGTCCGCCGTCTGCCGGCTGCGCGACGTGCAGGTGCATTCGCTGCCGATCGAACCGACCATCGTGCAGAAACTCGTGGCCCTCGCTTCGCGAGGGCATGGCCTGAGCGGCGCCGACATCGTGGCGTACATGCGGGACACCTACCGGGGCTTCGTGCGCGAAGGCACGCCGCGCTTCGCCGAATTCTTCCGGCACCTGCTCGAATCGGACCAGCCCACGGTGTTCCACTGCACGGCCGGCAAGGACCGCACGGGGCTGGCCGCGGCGCTGCTGCTCAAGGCCGTCGGTGCCCACGACGACGAGGTGTGGCACGACTACCTGCTCACCAACGACAGGCTGCAGCTGCCCGGGGATTCGCGCTACGGGCTTCCGCGCGAGGCGATGGAAGTGCTCTGGCGCGTGCAGCCCGACTTCCTGCAGGCGGCGCTCGACGAGGCGGATGCACGCTACGGTTCGCTCGACGCCTACCTGCGTGACGGGCTGGGCCTGCGCGCGGCCGAGCGCGACAAGCTGCGCGCGCTGTATCGGCCGCAGTAGCGAGGGCCACCTACTTCCCCGGAGGGATGCGCGGCCTGGCGCGCAGGCGCAAGGTGCGCTCCTGCGCGCGCCCGCCGCCTGCCGCGCTCCGCGCCGGCTTCCTACGCGAGTCCCCGGGCGGAACCGACAGGTCGGCCATGGGTGCGGGCGGAACACTGTATGACGTGGCGGTCGAAGGCCGTCCGATACAACAGCAAAGGAGTCCGCGATGCCCAACCAGGAACAATCCCGCGACGGGATCCCCCGCAAGGACAAGGACCGGCCGTCCCCGGACGTCGAAGGCCTCGCCACCGACGGGCAGGCTTCCGCCCGCGGAACGGGTGACGTCGCCGGCGGCGGCCGCATGCCGGACCGTCCCATGGCCGGCGAGGAGAAGGGCACCGCCCGCTCGGAAGCGCCGGGCAGCCAGGATGACCGCGGCGATGGCCCCGGCAAGATCGGGGTCACCAGCGACAACCAGCCCGACCTCGTGGCGCCCTCGGGCGTGAACCAGCGCGACCACGGCGTGGCCGAGGACAAGCCCATGGGCGGCGGCGCCCTGAACTTCGACGACGGCACCGACATGACCCACCCGCGCGGCAAGGTCACCGGCCAGGGCCGCACCTGGGACGAGAAGAAACCCAGCGACGCCGGCAACCTCGGCGCTCCCGGCGCCGGCCTCTCCGACCGGAACGGCCCGAGCGATCCCGATGCCAAACGCAGTCGCTAAGGCCGCACTCGGAGGAGGCAACATGGTCTATGCGATCTTCTCCGCGTCCCTGCTGCTGGCCCTCGGCGCTGTCTACGCGGGCGCCGTGGGCTGGCTCTACTTCCGCCAGGAGCGGCTGCTGTTCGAACCGGACGTGCTGCCGCCGGACGATCCGATCTGCCGCGATCCGGACACGCGCGAGTTCTTCATCGACGTGCCGGGGGCGCGGCTGTCGGTGGCCCACATGGCGCTGCCCAACCCGCGCGGGGTGTTCTTCTTCCTGCACGGCAACTCGGGCAACCTGAAGAAGTGGTTCGTGGAGCTCGACGCCTTCCGCCAGGCGAACTTCGACGTGGTGATGTTCGACTACCGCGGCTTCGGCAAGAGCACGGGCCAGATCGAGAGCGAGGAGCAGCTGCACGCCGACGTGATGGCGGTGTGGGAGCACTTCGCGCCGGCCTACCGGGGCAAGCGCGTCGTCATCTCGGGGCAGTCGCTCGGCACCGGCCTGGCCGCGGGGCTTGCAGCCCGCCTGTGCTCGGACGGCCATGCGCCCGACCTGACGCTGCTGGTGTCCCCCTACAGCAGCATGAAGGCGCTGGCGGCGGAGCTGTATCCCTGGGTCCCGATCCAGGTGCTGCGCTACCCGCTGCACACCCTGGAACATGCGGCCAAGCTGCTCGGCCCCGTGATGCTGATCCACGGCGAGAAGGACGAACTGATCCCGATCCACCACAGCGAGACGCTGTGCAAGTCGATGCGCTCGGCGCAGCTGCTGCGCGTGACGGGCGCGGGTCACGGCGACGTGCACCAGTTCCCCACGGTGCGCCAGGCCCTGCTCTCCGCACTGGGCCGCTTGTAGGGCGGGCGGCGGGGCGCTACGCTCCCGCCCCATGCCCAAGGCCGCCTGGCTCGCGCTGGCCTGGATCGTCGGCACGGGGCTGGCCGTCTACGCCGCCCTGCTGGCCTTCCTCTGGTTCCGGCAGGAAAGCCTCATGTTCTATCCGGTGCCGCTGCCGGCGGACTATCCGCTCGCGCGCGAACCGGACATCCACGAGCGCAGCGTCGAGGTGGACGGCGCCACGCTGTCCGTGATGCACCTGCAGCGCCCCGAAGCGCGTGGTGTCGTGTTCTTCCTGCACGGCAACGGCGGCAACCTCGCCGGCTGGTTCGGCAACGCGGAGTTCTACCGCCAGGCCGGCTACGACCTGGTGATGCCCGACTACCGCGGCTTCGGCAAGAGCACGGGCCACATCTCCAGCGCCCGGCAGCTGCGAGAAGACGTGCGTGCCGTCTGGAACGTGTTCGCGCCGCAGTACGCGGGCAAGCGCGTGGTGCTCTATGGCCGCTCGCTGGGCACCGCGCTGGCGGCCGATCTCGCCGAGCAGCTCACGCGCGAGGGCAGGGCGCCTGACCTCACCGTCCTCGTGTCGCCGTACTCCAGCATCCGCGCGCTGACCGCCGAGTACTACCCCTGGGTGCCTTCGTCCCTGGTGCGCTATGGCCTGGACACCGCGAGCCACCTGCCGGCGATCGGCGGGCCGGTGCTGCTGGTGCATGGCGAGCGCGACGCGCTCATCGGCGCGCACCATGCGCGAAGGTTGCATGCCGTGCGGCCTTCCGCGCGGCTGCTGCTGGTGCCGGGCGCCGGGCACAACGACATCCACGAGGCGCCGTTGTACCGGCGCGAGTTGCAGCAGGCGCTGGGCAATCTCTGAGCGCGACCGGCCGGCGGCCGGGTCACTCCTGTCCTACAGGAGTGCCGTCCGCGGGCTGACAGCGCCGGACACGCGTTTCCCTAGAGTTGGACCGCACGAGAGGTCCGCATGAAACCAGCATCCAAGACACCCCCGACCGCCGGGTCGGAACGTGCCGCGGGCGGCAAGAGCCGCGACGCGGACAAGGAGTTGCAACCGCCCCCGACCGGCGCGACGCGCGGCTCGCCCGCGGCGCCGGTGATGAAGCAGTTCCAGAAGACCAAGGCGGAAAGCTCGGGCCGCTCGTGAACCCGTCCACGACGCAACACACCATGAAAAAACAAGCGCCCGACGCCATCGACCTGCTCGATGCCGACCATCTTTCCGTGCACGCGCTCTTCCAGTCCTACCGCGAGCTGGTGCGCACGCGTGCCGGCGCGCTGCAGCGCCGCGCCCTCGCCGAGGAGATCTGCATGGAGCTCACCATCCATGCGCGCCTGGAAGAGGAGCTTTTCTACCCGGCCCTGCGCGACGCGCTGCGCGACGAGGAACTGATAGACGAAGCCGAGGAGCAGCATGGCACGCAGCGCGAGCTGATCGCGCAGATCCTCGCCGCCGCGCCCGAGGACCCGCTGTACGACGCCAAGGTGGCCGTGCTGCAGGATTACGTGGAGCGGCACGTGCGCGAGGAGCGCGAGCAGGTGTTCAACCGCGCGCTCGCCTCGCGCGTCAACCTGCATGCGCTGGGCCGGTCCATCACGATTCGTAAGGAAGAATTGCGCGCGGTTTCAGAGGCGTTGCGGGAGGATGCACTTGCATCCGCGCTCGCCTGAAATCGGTACTTTGCGGCCCGTGCGTTGTCCTACAGCCTTCGACAGTGGCAGACGACATCCCGCGCCTGGACGGTCACTAAAGTGAGCCGCAGGCAGCGCGCAGTGAACGCTGTCAGTCTCTAGCGAAACGAAACCCTCAAGGAGTACCTGATGATCAAGTCCCCGATCGCGCAAGTTGCCGCCCTGGCCGTGGTGGCCGCCATGTCCCTGACCGCCTGCGGCAACGCCGAAGACTCGTCCACCACCACGGACACGACCTCCAGCACGACCCCGTCCACCACGACCACGCCCTCCGACACGAGCAGCACGGCCGGCACGACCGGCTCCGGTTCCATGACCGGCAGCAGCACGACCGACACGACGGCCGGCACGGGCACCACGGGCACGGGCACCGACCTGGGCGCCACCACCGGCAGCGGCACCTCCATGGGCGCTTCCGGCACCACGGGCTCGACCACCGGCACCGCCGCGGGCACCGACATGGGCTCGGGCGTGACCTCGAGCACGCCGTCCGCCGGCACGACCACCCAGTAAGGGAAGGCAAGCACGCCATGCGGAAAGCCTGGACCTCCGGAACCGTGATCGCCGCGTGCACGCTGGCGCTGGCCGGCTGCAGCGATCGTGCGGACACGAACCCGAACGCGCCAGGCAGCCCCGGAACCGGCAACACGGCGGAAGTCGTGCGGCCGGCCGCGCCCGACGGCCCGCCGGGCGGTCCCTCGGGGATCGCCGGGTCGGGTCCGCACACCGGCGGCTCGGGTGCCGACGTGATGCCGGGC
>JAEZEB010000109.1 GCA_023438115.1 Pseudomonadota bacterium
CGGTGCGCAACGTGGCGCAGGCCACGCACGCGTGGACCGGCGCCCCGGTGCGCTCCAACGAGGTCACGCTGGAAATCGCGATGGCGCAGTTCGGCGCCACCGTGCAGGCCAGCCGCCCCACCGCAACGCCAGGCCAGGAAGTCGTCTTCACCGTGCGGGTGGGCAACCGCTCCACCACGGCCGCGCCCGACGCGGTCCTCTATACCCTGGATGGCGCGGCCGCGACGGCGGCGTTCGTCCTTTCCCCCGTGCCCGCCGGATCCGTGTTCGTCTCGGCGGCGGGCGCTTCCTTCTTCCACTACGCGGGCGAGCCCGCGAACGTGTTCCACCGCGCGGCGCCACCGGCCGGTGTCGCCGTCGACGGCGTCGGCCTGCTGCTCGCGGAAGTGCCGCACGAGGACAGCGCCGACTTCTCCTTCCGCGTGCTGCCGCTCAACCTGCCGGCGGTCTATGGCGCGGGCGTCACGCTGCAAGTCGGTGTCTCGGCCACAGTCGACGGCTCGGTGCTGCCCTGGCTGGATGTCGGGGCGCCGGCGCGCACGCAGGTCCTCGCCGGCGCGGCGACGCTGCAGGTGTTCGCCGATGCGGCGCAGACCATTCCCGCGCGCGCCGTCTACGTGGGCCGCAGCGCGCACGCGCGGCTCGATGCGCAGGCCTGCAACATGGATCCGCTCGCGCCCGACGTGCGCGCCGCCCGCGTGGTCACGAGCGAGGGCGACGCGGAGCAGGTGGTGGCGACCGAGACCGGCCCCGACACCGGCGTGTTCCGGCTCGAGCGCCTGCCCACGCAGCGCGGCCGGCCGCAGGCGGATACCGGCGTGCTGGAGTCGCCCGCCGGCGCGCGCGTGACGGTCAGCGTGGACGGCTGCTTCGCCCCCATCAGCGCCAGCTTCCGCCTGATCGATCCGCGCGGCATCGTGTTCGACAGCAGCACCAACCAGCCGGTGGACGGCATGGTGGTGTCGCTGTTCGAGAGCGCCGCGGGCACCTGCACCGGCACGCTGGCGCCGGTGCTCACCGAAGACAGCACGGGCGCGCTGGTGGCTTCGCCCAATCCCTTCGTCAGCCGCGACGGCGGGCGCTTCGAGTTTCCGCTGGTGCCGGCGGGCAGCTACTGCCTGGCGGTGAAATCCACCGCCGACTACAGCTTCCCGACACGCCGCGTCATGGCCACGCTGCCCGGCGCGCGCAACCTGGGCGGCGGCAGCCTCGGCAATCCCTTCGCGGTGGGGCCTTCGCCGGAACCCGTGATCCTGGACCTGCCGGTCGACCCGCTGGCCGCGCAGGTTGCCACGCTGTTCGTCGCGAAGAAGCCCTCGCGCAACGTCGTCCTCGTGGGCGAGCAGCTGGATTTCAGCGTCACCGTGCGCAACGTGGGCGAGCAGCGCGTGAGCTCCGTGCGTCTGCAGGACGTGATGTCGCCCGGTCTGAGCTACGTGCCCGGCACGCTGCGCGTGAACGGCCGCGCGGTCGCCGACGCCGGCACCGGCGGACGCCTCGGCCGCGTGCCGGTGCCCGACCTCGGACCCGGCGAGACGCACACCGTCACCTATCGCACCGCCATCACGCACTCGGCGGGCGAGGAAGTGCGCAATGCGGCGAGCGCTTCGGGACGCGGTGCCAGCTCCAACACCGCGGAAGTGAGGATCGCGGTGCGCCGCGGTTTCGAGACTGACAACAAGGGCGTGCTCACCGGCGTGGTCCATCTCGCCTGCGGCAGGGAAGCGGGCGAGCCGGTCGGCATGCCCGGCGTGCGGCTGCTGCTGGAAGACGGCACCTCCATCACCACCGATCGCAGCGGCCGCTACAGCCGTTACGGCCTGCGCCCGGGCACGCACGTGCTGAAGGTGGATCCGGCCAGCCTGCCCGAAGGCGTGCGGCTGGCGGAAGGTTCGCGCGCGCTCGACTTCGTCGACCTCAAGGACGGCGAGCTCTTCAAGCGCGACATCGCGCTCGAATGCTCGCCCGCCGCGCGCTCGGCCGCCGAGGCGCGCGCCGCCGACTTGCGCGAGGACGAAGCCTTCCAGGCGCTGGACCGCACCTTCAGCGCCACCGTCCCCGCGCCGGTGCTCGCCGGCGTGAGCGGCGCGGTGGCGAACTCCGGCGTGGTCGCCCCGGCCGCCGCGGTGGCGCCGCGCGATGCAGGCGTTCCGGCTGCGTCGGCGCAAGCGGCCGCGCCTGCAACAGCACCAGACCTGGAAGCGCAGCTGCTCGCGAGCGCCGACAACAAGGCCGCGTTCCTCAATCTCGTCGAAGGCCAGGTGCTGCCTTCGGCGGTGGTGTCCGTGCGCGTGAAGGCGCCGGCGGGCAGCCAGCTGGAATTCACGGTCAACGGCGAGGCCGTGCCCGCCACCCGCATCGGCCAGCGTTCGCTGTATCCCGAGAAGGCCATGATGGGGCTGGAGTTCGTGGCCGTGCAGCTCAAGCCCGGCCCGAACGAACTGCGGCTGGTGCAGAAGGACCAGTTCGGCAATGCGCGCGCCAACGTGCAGCTGCGCGTGGTCGCACCCGGCGAGCTCGCGCAGATCCGCCTGGCGCCGGTGGCGGATCGCTTCTACACCGGCACCGAAGGGCGCGTCGACGTGCGCATCCGCCTGCTCGACGCGGCCGGCGTGCCGGTCACCGCGCGCCTGCCGGTGACCCTCGCGACGGAAGTGGGCCAGTGGCTGGTGCCCGGCACGCTGGAAGCCGACGGCGGCGTGCGCGTGTTCGTCGAAGGCGGCGAGGCCGTGGTGGCCCTGAGTCAGCCCGCGCAGGCAATGCGCGTGAACGTCACGGCGGCGGCGGGCGCGGTGGTGCACCGGCAGACGCTGGATTTCGTCCCGCGCGCCAGCCCCTTCATCGCCGCCGGCGTCGTGGAAGGCATCGTGCGCGTGCGCTCCGGGCAGGCGATGGTGGTCGCGCCCACCAACTCTCTGGACGCCTTCAGCCAGGAGCTGCAGGGCCTGTCCCGCGATTTCGGCCGCGGCCAGGCGGGCGCGCGCGCGGCGCTGTACCTGAAGGGAAAGGTCAAGGGCGACTACCTGCTGACCCTGGCCTACGACTCCGACAAGCAGGTGCGCGAACGCCTGTTCCGCGACATCTCGCCCGACGAGTACTACCCGGTCTACGGCGACAGCTCCACGCGCGCCTTCGACGCGCAGTCGGCCGGCAAGCTCTACGTGCGCGTGGAGAAGGAGCACTCCTGGGTGCTCGTGGGCGACTTCAACACGGAGTTCGCCGGCGCCTCCGGCGTGAAGCCGACGCTGTCCGCGTACAACCGGCCGGTCACGGGCGCCGCCACGCACCTGGAGCGCGGCGGGGTGGCGCTCGACGCCTTCGTGCTGCGCGATCGCACCCGCCAGCAGGTGGTCGAGTTCGCGCCCAACGGTACCTCGGGTCCGTACCGCCTGCCCGCCGGCAGCATCGTGCCGAACAGCGAACGGGTGGAGCTGGTGGTGCGCGACCGCCTCAACCAGCAGGTGGTCCTGAGCAGCACGACGCTCACGCGTTTCGACGACTACGAGCTGGAGGACCTGAGCGGGCGCATCCTGTTCAGCTCGCCGGTGTGGGCCTTCGACGCTGCGGGCAACCCGGTGTTCGTGCGCGTCACCTTCGAGATCGACGCGAACGAACCGGCCTTCACCACCGCCGGCGCACAGGTGACCGCGCAGGTGGGCGAGAACACCGCCGTGGCGGGCCGCATGGTGCGCGAGGACGATCCCACGGCGCCCTACACCTTGCAGGGCGCCATGGTGCAGTCGCGGCTGGCGCCCGGCCTGCAGGTGTCGGCCGAACTCGCGCGCTCCGAGCGCGGCGGTCCCGAGGCGGACAGCGGCACGGGCGCGCGCGTGGAGGTGAAGGGCAATGCCGGGCCGGTGGAACTGGCCGCCGTCGTGACCCGCACCAGCGAAGGTTTCGAGAACACCTCCGCGGGCGTGAGCGCCGGCCGCCTGGACGCCACGGCAGGCGCGGCCCTGCGCCTCAGCGAGTCCGTCAAGGCAGTGGGCAAGCTGAGCCAGGGCCGCGACCAGGTGACCGGCACGCGCCAGGACGTCACCTACGCCGGCATCGAGGCCGCGCCCGCACCGGGCGTTGCCGTCGAAGCGGGCGTGCGCAAGCTGCAGGACACTGGCGCCCTCGCCGCGGCCGGCGGCACGCCGGAGACGGATGTGACCACGCTGCGCGGCAAGGTCTCGCTGCAGCCGCAGCAGTTGCCCGCGCTGACGATGTTCGCGGAAGCGGAGCAGGCGCCGGAAGACAGCTCGCAGCGCCTGCTGGCCGGCGGCGTCTCCTACCAGCTGGGGAGCGGCACCAAGCTGTATGGGCGCCACGAGTTCGTCAACACGCTGCCGGTCCTTTCGAACGCATCGGCCAGCCACCAGAAGACGGCGCTGGGCTTCGAGACGGCCTACAGCACCACGGGCCGCGTGTACGGCGAGCTGCGCGACACCGCGGGCCAGGATACCTCGGTGCCGGCGGCGGCGTTCGGTGCCAAGGAGAGCTGGGAAGTGCTGCCGGGCGTGCGCCTGGCCGCGGGCCTGGAGCGCGTGCAGGCGTTGCGCGGGCAGCCGGCCGGCGGCGCGCTGGCCGCCACCAGCGGCGACTCGCTGGCGGTGACCAGCGCCGTGCAGCTGAACCTGTCCGAGCAGTGGCGCGCCAATGGCCGCCTGGAGGTGAGCCGCGGCGAGACCGAGGACACGCTGCTGGCCAGCTCCGGCGTGGCCTACAAGTTCGACGAGCGCTGGACGCTGCTGGCGCGCCAGGCTTTCTTCCGCTCGGAGCGCACGACCGAGCCGCGCCTGCAGATCCATTCGCGGGTGCAGCTGGGATCCGCCTGGCGCACGGAAGACCGCGATGCGCTGTTCCTGCTGGAATCGGTGCGCGAACCGGTGGAAGGGGGCTCGCGCGACTCCGACGTGATCTCCATCCAGGTCGGCCAGGACGCGGGCGACCAGCTGCGCTTCTCCACCCGGCTGGCCGCGCGCCAGTCGCGCGAGAACACCCTGGGCCTGTCCACGCGCTCGCGCGCGGCGCTGGTGGGCGCGCGCGCGAGCTGGCAGATCGATCCCAAGTGGAACGTGGCGCTCCAGGGCATGGTTCTCTCCGGCGCGAACACCCGCAGCCTCGGGCTGGGCATCGAGGCCGGCTACCGCTTCGCCGACAACCTGTGGCTCGTGGTGGGCTACAACTTCATGGAGGCGCGCGACCCGGTGCTTGCCGCCGACGACTACTCCCGCGGCCTCTACGTGCGGGTGCGGTACATCTTCGACGAAACCGCGCTGGACGGCGTGATGAAGTGACATGAGAGCCACGACCTTCCTGCGTTCCCTCCTGTTGCTGGCCGCCCTCGCGGGCGCGCTCTCCGGCGTGTCGCTGCAGCCGGCGCGCGCGGCGCTGCAGGCGAGTCCCGCCTGGTGGGGGGCGTCGGCGGCCGCGGCGTCGGACTGGCACTACCGCGTGCCGCTGACCCTGCCGGCGAACACGCCGCAATGGGCGACCGCGGTCGTCGACGTGAACTTCAGCACGCTGCTCGCGCAGCTGGGCGCGAGCGGCACCCTCGACGTCACTTCGCCGCGCGTCGTGGACATCGACGGTACGGTGGTCCCCACGCAGGAATTCACCGACGCGGTGTTCAACGGCGCGAGCGACGCAACGGGCAATGGTCGCGGCGAGTTGCGCTTCATCACCACCTCGGCGTCCAGGAACTACTGGTTGTACTTCGACATCCTGGAGAATGGCGGCCCGAAGGGCCGGGCGGGCGTCACGCCCATCGGCGGCAACTTCGAGCATGCCGTCGTGGCCAACAACCAGGTGGCGCCGGTGGGTTGGACCCTGCAGCGGGACGCGAACCGGGCCGTCGACTCGCAGGTGAGGCCGGAGGAGACGCCAAGCGTTGGCACCGACGGACAGGTTGTTGGCAACGGAGCGCAGCCGCGGACCGTGAACGGCAATCCGCGCACCGGCGCGTATTCCTTCCTCATGGGCGCGCGCAGTGCGAACGAATCCACGGGCACGGATATCGTCCAGCTCAGTCGTTCGATCCGGGTGCCGGCTTCCAACGCCGGTGTTCTGCGCATCCGCTATCGGGTGCAGGGCTGGGACTCGGGTCAGAACAGCGGGAGCAACTACGACTATCTCACCGCGGTCATCGTTCGTTCCAATAACGCCACGACAAACATCCTGGGCCCGACCTACGGCAACTACAACACGCGGCCGTTCTCGCCGAACCGGGGGACAGCGTCGGCGAGCGGGTCGGCATCCGGCTATGGGCAGTACAACGGTTTCGATACCAACACCGCAGGCGGTCATACGTCGAACATGACGGTGGTCAGCCGCGGCCAGGAGCCCTGGTGGGAGTTCACCGTAGACCTCTCCACCTATGCGAACCAGACGATCACCCTGCGCTTCGCCACGCGTCATACGGAGCAGTTCCGCTCGTGGTGGCACCTCGACGACATCGAATGGTCCGTGGTCAACGGCACGGTGGGCACGCCGCAGGGCTTCGGCGCGGTGCTGGAACTGCCGGCCGCCGCCACGACGCTCCATCCCGGCCAGCCGCTGCAGATCCGCGCGCGCCTGGACGCCCAGGGCGGCAACGGCCTCGTGATCGCGAAGCTGTACCGGCCGGACAACAGCCACGCGGCGGACATCCCGCTGTTCAACGACGGTTCGCATGGCGACGCCACGGCGGGCGATGCGCTGTGGACGAACAACGGCGTGGCCGACGGCTACACGCCCGGGCCTGCGGACCCGGTGGGCACCTGGACGGTCCGGTTGTACGGCGCCGACGGCTCCACGCCTCTTTCGGGCCAGCCGGCCGGCCTGCTGCGGGTGGTGGGCCAGGCGGCGATCACGCCGGTCGACGGCGTGCGCTTCTCCAACGTGGACGTGAAGACCTTCAACCTCGCGGCGCTGTCCATCGCCGGCCGCGTCTATCGCGACAGCAACCGCAACGGCGCCTTCGACACCGGCGAACCCGCGGCGCCGGGCATATACGTGAAGCTGCTGCAGGGCGGGGTGGTGCTGCAGGTCGCGACGCCGGATGCGAACGGCGCGTACACCTTCAACGGGCTCGGCCCGGGCAGCTACGCGGTCCTGCAATCGGTCAACAACACTCCCGCGGACACCGCGCCCTCGGTGCCCTCCGGCTACGTGCAGTCGGAACCCACGGGCGGCGGTGCGCGTGCCATCACGCTCACGGTGGCGGGCGGCAACGTGGCCGGCGCCAACCTCGGCCAGTACCCGGTGGAGGCGCGCCTGGCCGGCAAGGTGTTCGCCGACACGGGCGCCGGCGGCGCCACGGCGCTCGACGGCGTGCAGGCGGGCAGTGAACCTCCGCTGGCCAACCTGTCGCTGTCGCTGCTGGATTCGATCGGCAACGTTGTGGCGACGGGCTTGACGCGGGGCGACGGCACGTTCGAGCTGGCCCTGCCCGCGGCGGTCGCAGGCAGCCCCGTGACGCTGTCGATTCCGCAAGTCTCTGGCCACGACCTGGCGCGCGTTGGCGTGGGCACGACGGCGGGCACGGCGTCGCTGCCCGCGCGCACGCTCGTCTTCACGCCTGTCGCGGGCATCGACCATGCGGGCGTGGTGGTCTCGCTGCTGCCCGTCTCGACGCTGGTGCAAGGGCAGTCCCGCACCGTGCCGGCCGGAGGTACGGCCACGTATGCGCACCGCTTCAACGCCGCGGCCAACGGCAGCGTGAGCTTTGCGCTCGCCTCGCAGCCGCCGGCTTCGCTGCCGGCCTGGACCGCGCTGCTGTACCGCGACCTCGATTGCAACGGCGCGGTCGATGGCGCCGACGCGATCCTTAGCGCCTCCGTGGCGGTGCAGGCCGGCGGCCCCGTCTGCGTGGTCGTGCGCGATGCCGTTCCGCAATCGGCCAGCGTGAACATGGCGAACCAGCACCAGCTGTCCGCCACGCTGGTGGTGGGCGAGGGCGCCGGGCATACCGGCGCGGCGCTGGTGAACGTCGACGTGACCACTGTCGGCGCCGAAAGCGGCGCGGGCCTGACGCTCACCAAGGCCGTGCGCAACCTGACCACCGGCTCCGGCTGGGACACGAGCGGCCAGGCCCTGCCGGGCCAGACGCTGCAGTACCGCCTCACCTTCCGCAACGACAC
The DNA here is from genome assembly GCA_023438115.1 of Pseudomonadota bacterium. Lineage (GTDB taxonomy): Bacteria > Pseudomonadota > Gammaproteobacteria > Burkholderiales > Burkholderiaceae_C > Ramlibacter. The sequence continues at coordinate 8,106 of JAEZEB010000109.1, forward strand.
GGCCAGCCCGATCGCGGACGTGCAGGTGAACGACTTCCTGCCTGCCTATGCCGTGTTCGTGGGGGCCGTCTGCGGTCCCATGCCTTCGGGACTCGCGTGCACGGTGGCGCAGAGTCCCGCGCCGGGTGCAACCTCGGGCGCGCTGCGCTGGACCTTCACCGGCACGCTGCCACCGGGGACCGCGGGCGAGGTCAGTTTCGACTGGATGCTCGCGAACTGAACGCGGCTCGTGGTTGACGATCGTCAACCGCGGGCGGGGGAGCGGACCCTAAAGTGGTCCGCACAATTCCAACGGAGTCTCCCTTGTCCCCCATCGAGCTTTTCCGCAACGAGCACCACGCGTGCCTGATGTTCACCGACCTCATGGAGGAGGACGGCCAGGCCGTGCAGGCCAACCAGTTCCTCGTCGTCGACCACGGGGTCGGTGCGATCATCGACCCGGGCGGCAACCTCGCCTTCAACGAGCTGTTCATGGCGCTTTCGCGCTGGTTCCCGGCGCAGAACCTGACCTACCTGGTGGCCTCGCACGCGGACCCGGACATCATCGCCTCGCTGGACCGCTGGCTCACTTCCACGCGCGCCAAGCTCGTGATCTCGCGCGTGTGGGAGCGCTTCGCGCCGCACTACGCCAAGAGCGGCAAGACGGAGGATCGCATGATCGGCGTGCCCGATGGCGGCGGCCGGCTCCCGCTGGGCCAGTCCGAGCTGTGGCTGGTGCCCGCGCACTTCCTGCATTCGGAAGGCAATTTCCATTTCTACGACCCGGTCAGCCGCATCCTCTTCACCGGCGACCTGGGCGTGTCGCTCATGAGCGGCGCGGACGCGCAGAAGCCCGTGCGTGACCTGAAGGCGCACATCCCGCGCATGGAAGGCTTCCACCGGCGCTACATGGTGTCCAACAAGATCCTGCGCCTGTGGGTGCGCATGGCGCGCCAGCTCGACATCAAGATGATCGTGCCGCAGCACGGCGCGCCCATCGCGGGCGCGCAGGCGATCAACGACCTGTTCGACTGGCTGGAAGGCCTGCAGTGCGGCGTGGACCTGTTCGACGACCGCGCCTACCAGCTGCCCACGGGCCGCATCGACCCGAACGCGGGCCGCGCCAACCCGCTGCTGCGGGTGGCTTAGACCACGCTTGCTGGGCGCTTACGCGCCCAGGCGCTCGCGGTGCCGCGCGATCTGCGCGCGCACCTGCGCCGGCGCCGTGCCGCCCAGCGTGCTGCGCGCGTTGAGCGAGCCGCGCAGCGACAGGCAGTCGTACACGTCCTTGTCGATGCCCGGGTTGAACTGCTGCAGCACCGAAAGCGGCAATTCCGACAGGTCGCAGTTGTGCGACTGCGCGGCCTTCACCGCATGCGCCACCGTCTCGTGGGCGTCGCGGAAGGGCAGGCCCTTCTTCACCAGGTAGTCGGCCAGGTCGGTGGCGGTGGCGTAGCCGCGGTTGGCGGCCTGTTCCATCGCCTGCGGCACCACGGTGATGCCGCCGGCCATCTCCGCGAAGATGCGCAGCGTGTCCTTGAGCGTGTCGACGGTGTCGAACAGCGGCTCCTTGTCTTCCTGGTTGTCCTTGTTGTAGGCCAGGGGCTGGCCCTTCATCAGCGTGATCAGCGCCATCAGGTGGCCCACCACGCGGCCCGTCTTGCCGCGCGCGAGCTCCGGCACGTCGGGGTTCTTCTTCTGCGGCATGATCGAGCTGCCGGTGGTGAAGCGGTCGGCGATGCGGATGAAGCCGAAGTTCTGCGACATCCAGAGGATCAATTCCTCGGACATGCGGCTCACGTGCACCATCACCAGCGAGGCGGCGGCGGTGAACTCGATGGCGAAGTCGCGGTCGCTCACGGCGTCCAGCGAGTTCTGGCACACGCCTTCCATCTCCAGCTCCTTCGCCACGAACTCGCGGTCCAGCGGGTAGCTGGTGCCCGCGAGCGCGGCGGCGCCCAGGGGCAGGCGGTTGACGCGCTTGCGCACGTCGAGCATGCGTTCGTGGTCGCGCGCGAACATCTCCACGTAGGCCAGCATGTGGTGGCCGAAGCTCACGGGCTGCGCCACCTGCAGGTGCGTGAAGCCGGGGAGCACCACGTCGACGTTCTGTTCGGCGATGGAGAGCAGGGCTTTCTGCAGGTCGGTCAGCAGGCCGCACACGAGGTCGATCTCGCCGCGCAGCCACAGGCGCACGTCGGTGGCGACCTGGTCGTTGCGGCTGCGCCCGGTGTGCAGGCGCTTGCCGGCGTCGCCCACCAGCTGCGTCAGGCGGGCCTCGATGTTCAGGTGGACGTCCTCGAGATCGAGCTTCCACTCGAAGGCGCCGGAGGCGATCTCCTGCCGGATCTGGTCCATGCCGCGGCGGATTTCGGCCAGATCCGTTGCGGAAATGACACCCTGTTTTTGCAACATCGCCGCATGCGCCAGGGAGCCTGCGATGTCCGCCTGCCACAGCCTCTTGTCGAAAAACACGCTGGCGGTGTAGCGTTTGACGAGGTCGCTCATGGGTTCGCTGAACAGGGCGGACCAGGCCTCGGACTTGTGATCGAGTTGGCTCATAGGAAATGCACGGAAGCGGGAACGGTTGGGC
>JAEZEB010000162.1 GCA_023438115.1 Pseudomonadota bacterium
GTGCTCATGGGCTCGGCGGGCACGCGCGCGGCGGCGGGCCGCGGCTCCTCGCGCGCCGGGCGCACGGGCACGTCGGCGCTGGGCATGGCGAGGATCTCCACGCCGCCCGGCACCGGGCGGTTGGACAGGACCACGGCCTGGTCGCCATAGGCGGCGCGGGCTTGCGCCATGGCCTCGCGGGCGTTCTTGCCGACGAATCGACGGACGTTCATGCGTTGACTCCGATGACGCGCTGGATCTGGATGGAATGCGTGCGCGGGATTTCCGAATGGCCCAGCACGTGCAGGCGGGGCGCCTTGCGGCGCACGAGGCGGGCCACGGGCACGCGGATGCGGTCGGGCACCAGCAGGCAGGCGGGCTGGCCGTCCTGCTCCTGCAGCTGCGCGGCCTGGCCGGCACGCTCGGCGAGCAGCTCGCCCATGGCGGGATCGAGCGGCGCGGCGGCCTGCGGCGCGAGGGCCTGCACCAGCACCTGCTCGAGCCCCGGCTCGATGGCCAGCACCGGCAGGTTGCGCACGGGGCCGTACAGGTGCTGCACGATCGCGGGGGCGAGCGCGATGCGCACCTCGCGCGTGAGTTCGTCGGCGTCCTTGCCGGCGTGTTCGGCCAGCGCTTCCAGGATGCCGCGGATGTCGCGCACGTGGACGGTCTCGTCCAGCAGGTTGCGCAACACCTTCTGCAGCAGCGGCAGCGGCACCTGCTTGGGCACGGTCTCGTCCACCAGCGCGGGCGCGTAGCGGCGCGTGTGGTCCAGCAATTCCTGCAGCTCGCTGCGGCCGAACAGCTCGGAGGCATGCGACTGCATCACGTGGTTCAGGTGCGTGGCCAGCACGGTGGCGGCGTCCACCACGGTGTAGCCGGCGGCCTGCGCCTGGTCGCGCGTGCGTGCCTCGATCCAGGTGGCGGCCAGGCCGAAGGCGGGATCGGTCGTGGCGGTGCCCACCAGCGGCACCTTGATGTGGCCGGGGTTGATCGCCATGAACATGCCCGCGAAGGCCTGGCCCTCGCCCACCACCACGCCCTTGAGGAGGATGCGGTAGGCGGAAGGATGCAGTTCGAGGTTGTCGCGGATGTGCACGGCCGGCGGCAGGAAACCCACCTCGCCGGCGAACTTCTTGCGCACGCCCTTGATGCGTCCCAGCAGGTCGCCGCCGCGTTCCTTGTCCACCAGCGCGACGAGGCGGTAGCCCACTTCGAGTCCCAGCACGTCGACCGGCGTCACGTCGTCCCAGCTCGCCTCGCCATTGGGCGCCGCGGCCTTCGCGCTGTCCTGCTCCGGCTGCGCGGCGCGCTCGGCGGCCGCCTTGGACAGCGCCCATGCGCCCCAGCCGCACAGCGCGGCCAGCGTGAGGAAGGGGATGTGCGGCATGCCGGGGATGAGGCCCAGCACGCCGAGCACGGCGCCGGTGAGGCCCAGCGCGCGCGGAATCGTGAACAGCTGGCCGGCGATCTGGCGGCCGATGTCCTCGTCGCCCACGCGCGAGACGATCAGGCCGGCGGCCACGGAGATCACCAGCGCGGGCACCTGCGCCACCAGGCCGTCGCCGATCGCGAGCAGGATGTAGTTGTTGGCCGCGGCGCCGAAGGCCAGGTCGTGCTGCAGCATGCCGATGGCCAGGCCGCCGATCATGTTGACGAACAGGATCAGGATGCCGGCGATCGCGTCGCCACGCACGAACTTGGAGGCGCCGTCCATGGAGCCGTAGAACTCGGCTTCCTGCGTCACTTCCTTGCGGCGGCGACGGGCTTCCTTTTCGTCGATGCTGCCGGCGGCGAGGTCGGCGTCGATCGCCATCTGCTTGCCCGGCATCGAATCCAGCGCCAAGCGCGCCGACACTTCGGCGATGCGCCCCGCGCCCTTGGTGATGACGACGAAGTTGATGATGGTCAGGATCGCGAACACCACCAGGCCGACGGCGAAGCTGCCGCCGATCAGGAAGTGCGCGAAGGATTCGATCACTTGGCCGGCGGCGCCGGTGCCGGTGTGGCCGTGCAGCAGCACCGCGCGCGTGGACGCGACGTTGAGCGCCAGGCGCATCAGCGTGGTGACCAGCAGCACGCTGGGAAAGCTCGCGAAGTCCAGCGTGCGCTTCGTGTAGCTGGACACCATCAGCACCACCAGCGCCACCGCGATGTTCAGCGCGAACAGCAGGTCCAGCACCAGCGGCGGCAGCGGCACCAGCATCATCGCCAGGATCAGGACGATGAGAAGCGGCGCGCCCAGCGTGCGCACGGCCGGCAATGAAGAGAACCAGCTGGCGTTCACGCCCGCGGCCTGCGCGCTCATGCCGCCACCTCGTTCGGGTCCATGCCGCGCGGCACGTCGATCACCGGCTCCGGCGGCGCCTGCACGGCGTGGCGCAGGCGGTAGACCCAGGCCAGCACCTGGGCGACGGCGGTGTAAAGCTCCACCGGCACCTGCGCGCCGACGTCGCCGTGGCGGTACAGCGCGCGCGCCAGCGGCGGCGCTTCCAGCACCGGCACGCGGGCGGCCGTGGCCACTTCGCGGATCTTCAGCGCCAGCAGGTCGGTGCCCATCGCGACGATGCGCGGCGCCGCCATGTCCTGCTCATATTGCAGCGCGACGGCGTAGTGCGTCGGGTTGGTCACGACGACGCTGGCCTTCGGCACGTTGGACAGCATGCGGCCGCGCACCAGCTCGCGGGCGCGGCGGCGGCGCTCGCCCTTCATGTGCGGGTCGCCGTCGTTTTCCTTGTGTTCCTGCCGCGCCTCTTCCTTCGTCATGCGCAGCTCGGCGTGGTGCCGGTAGATCTGCAGCGGCACGTCGGCCAGCGCGGACACCAGGCACACGGCCACCAGCAGCGCGATGCCGCCGGCCAGCCAGCCCGCGCCGTGGCGCAGGCCGGAGACGAGCGGCACGCGCATCAGCGCGCCGATCTCGTGGACGTGGTGGGCGAGATAGAAGGCACCGGCACCGAGCAGCGCCGTGGCACACACCATCAGGCGCAGGTGCTGCGGCAGCTGGCGCGGATCGACCAGGCGCTTCAGGCCCGCGAGCGGATTCAGGCGCTCGAACTTGGGTTCCAGCGCCTGCGTGGTGAAGTTCCAGCCGCCGACGGCGATCGATCCGAAAGCCATGAGCAAGGCGAGCGCCGCCGCGACGGGCAGCACCAGCAGCAGGCCTTGCACGCCCAGCCAGGACAGGCGGGGCGCGAGCTGCGCGGGCTCGAAGGCGGCGGTGCGCTCGAAGCGCAGGCCGGCGGCGACGATGTCGAGGGCCTCGCGTCCCAGCCAGGGGCCGGCGCCCGCGAGCACGCCGAACAGCAC
>JAEZEB010000211.1 GCA_023438115.1 Pseudomonadota bacterium
CCCTGCAGATGGACATCAAGATCCAGGGCATCACCAAGGAGATCATGCAGGTCGCCCTGGCGCAGGCCAAGGAAGCGCGCATGCACATCCTGGGCAAGATGCAGGAAGCCCTGGGCGAGGCCAAGACGGAGGTGTCCGACTTCGCCCCGCGCCTGTACACGATGAAGATCAACCCGGAGAAGATCCGCGACGTGATCGGCAAGGGCGGCGCCACCATCCGCGCGCTGACCGAGGAGACCGGCACGACGATCGACATCGCCGAGGACGGCACCATCACCATCGCCTCCACCGACGCCGCCAAGGCCGAAGAGGCGAAGAAGCGCATCGAGCAGATCACCGCGGAAGTGGAGATCGGCAAGGTCTACGAAGGCCCGATCACCAAGATCCTGGACTTCGGCGCGCTGGTGAACCTGCTGCCCGGCAAGGACGGCCTGCTGCACATCTCCCAGATCGCGCACGAGCGCGTGGAGAAGGTCACCGACTACCTGTCCGAAGGCCAGGTGGTGAAGGTCAAGGTGCTCGAGACCGACGACAAGGGCCGCGTGAAGCTGTCCATGAAGGCGCTGCTGGAGCGTCCGGAAGGCATGCCCGAGCGCGAGCCGCGCGAACCGCGTGGCGACCGTCCCCCGCGCGGCGAATACCGCGGTGACCGTGGCGATCGCGGCGACCGGGGCGACCGCCCCCCGCGCGAGGCCCGCGAGCCGCGCGAACAGCGCGAGCCGCGTCCCGAGCCGCAGCAGGAATCCAACACGCCCGAAGGCGGCGACCTGCAGTAAGGCCTGCGGCCATGAAGGCGATCGAGATCACCCAGTACGGCGCGCCGGAGGTCCTGCGCGCCGGTGAGCGGCCCGATCCCGTGCCCGGCGCGGGCGAGGTGCTCATTCGCGTGGCGGCCAGCGGCGTGAACCGCCCGGACGTGCTGCAGCGCACGGGCAACTATCCCGTGCCGCCCGGCGCGTCGGACATCCCCGGCCTGGAGGTCGCGGGCACCATCGTGGGCGGCGACGCCGCCGCGATGGCGCAGGCGGGCTTCAGCACCGGCGACCGTGTCTGCGCGCTGGTGGCCGGTGGCGGCTACGCGGAGCTGTGCGTCGCGCCGGTCGGCCAGTGCCTGCCGGTGCCGCAAGGCCTGGGCGACATCGAAGCCGCCTCGCTGCCGGAGACCTTCTTCACCGTCTGGAGCAACGTGTTCGACCGCGGCCGCCTGCAGGCGGGCGAGAGCTTCCTGGTGCAGGGCGGCACGAGCGGCATCGGCGTGACGGCGATCCAGATGGCCAAGGCCCTGGGCGCCGGCAAGGTGATCGCCACCGCCGGTTCCGACGAGAAGTGCCAGGCCTGCCTGGACCTCGGGGCCGACCACGCGATCAACTACAGGACGCAGGACTTCGCCGAAGTGGCGAAGGAGCTCACCGGCGGCCGTGGCGTGGACGTGGTCCTCGACATGGTGGCCGGCGCGTACATCGACCGCGAGGTCAAGTGCGTCGCCGAGGACGGCCGCATCGTGATCATCGCGGTGCAGGGCGGCACCAGGAGCGAGTTCAACGCCGGCCTGGTGCTGCGCCGTCGCATCACCATCACGGGCTCCACGCTGCGCCCGCGTCCCGTTCCCTTCAAGGCGGCCATCGCGGCTTCCCTGAAGAAGAGCGTGTGGCCGCTGCTCGAAAGCCGGGCGATCCGGCCCGTGATCCACAGCACCTTCCCGGCCGCCGACGCCGCCAAGGCCCATGCCCTCATGGAGACGAACCAGCACATCGGCAAGATCGTGCTGACCTGGTAGCCACCGAGAGATGACGACCAAGAAGAAGCTGATCGCCGGCAACTGGAAGATGAACGGCAGCCTGGAGGCCAACGACGCGCTGGTGCGCGCGGTGGCCGCGGGGATGCAGGACGCGCGCTGCGAAGTGGCGGTGTGCGTGCCGGCGCCGTACCTGGGCCAGGTGCAGATGCTCCGCTCCGGCTCGAAGCTGGAACTCGGCGCGCAGGACGTGTCGCAGCATGCCGCGGGGGCCTACACCGGCGAGGTCTCGGCGCCCATGCTGCGCGAGTTCGGCGTGCGCTACGCCATCGTCGGCCACTCCGAGCGGCGCCAGTACCACGGCGAGACCGACACGCTGGTGGCCGAGAAGGCCAAGGCGGCGCTGGCGCACGGCGTCACGCCGATCGTCTGCGTCGGCGAGACGCTTGCCGAGCGCGAGGCCGGCCGGACGGCGGATGTGGTGAAGCGGCAACTCGCTGCCGTGATCCACGTCAACGGCCACTGCATCAGCGAGATCGTGGTCGCCTACGAACCCGTGTGGGCCATAGGCACCGGCAAGACCGCCACCCCCGAGCAAGCCCAGGAGGTGCACGCGCTGCTGCGCAAGCAGCTCGCGGCGGCGACGGAACACGCCGGCCGCGTACACATCCTCTACGGGGGCAGCATGAATGCCGCCAACGCGGCCAGCCGGCTGGCCCAGCCCGACATCGACGGCGGCCTCATCGGCGGCGCGTCGCTGAAGGCCCCCGACTTCCTGCAGATCATCGCCGCCGCCTCGCGCTGAGCGACCACAAAAGACACAACGGAGCCATTCGAATGCAAGCCCTCACGACGATCCTGCTCGTGGTGATGATCCTCACCGCGATCACCATGATCGGCCTCATCCTCATCCAGCACGGCAAGGGTGCCGACATGGGCGCCGCCTTCGGCAGCGGCTCCAGCGGCAGCCTCTTCGGTGCCACCGGCAGCGCCAACTTCCTCTCGCGCACCACCGCCGTCCTGGCCGCCGTGTTCTTCGCGTGCACGCTGTCGCTGGCCTACTTCGGCTACGACGCGCAGCCCGTCGATTCCGGCAGCGTGCTGGAGCGCGCGGCGCCCGCCACGCCGGCCGCGCCGCCGTCCCCGGCGAACCAGATCCCCGGCGGCGGCACGCCCGTGC
>JAEZEB010000350.1 GCA_023438115.1 Pseudomonadota bacterium
GCCCTTGCGCCAGCGCCAGGGCGCCGGCGTCGAGCCGGAACGGGACGGGCGCCGGCAGGGTCATCGGGATCAGGCCGCGCCGATGTCCGGCACCAGCGCGCCGGCCGGCTGCCCCGACTTCAGCGCCGCGGTGAACGCCAGCATGCGGTCGATCGGCACCCGCGCGCGCTCGCCCAGCGCCGGATCGACGAAGACCTCGTTCGCGCCGGTCTCGAGCACGTGCGCGAGCCCCGCCAGCCCGTTCATCGCCATCCACGGACAATGCGCGCAGCTCTTGCAGGTGGCGCTGTTGCCCGCCGTGGGCGCCTCGATGAACACCTTGCCGGGGTTCAGCGTGCGCAGCTTGTGCATCATGCCGTTGTCGGTGGCGACGATGAACTCGCGCGCGTCCATCTCGCGCGCGGCCTTCAGGATCGCCGAGGTCGAACCCACGGCATCGGCCAGCGCCACCACGTCGGCCGGCGACTCCGGGTGCACCAGCACCTTGGCGGCGGGATACTGCTTCTTCAGGTCCTCCAGCTCGAAGGCCTTGAACTCGTCGTGCACGATGCACGAGCCGTTCCAGAACACCATGTCGGCGCCGGTCTGGCGCTGGATGTAGCTGCCCAGGTGCTTGTCGGGGGCCCACAGGATCTTGTGGCCCTTCTCCTTGAGCGCGCCGACGATGTCCAGCGCGCAGCTGGAGGTGACCAGCCAGTCCGAGCGCGCCTTCACCGCGGCGCTGGTGTTGGCGTAGACCACCACCGTGCGGTCCGGATGCTGCTTGCAGAAGGCGTCGAATTCGTCCGCGGGGCAGCCGAGGTCCAGCGAGCAGGTGGCGTCGAGGTCCGGCATCAGCACGCGCTTCTCGGGCGAGAGGATCTTGGCCGTCTCGCCCATGAACTTCACGCCGGACACCACCAGCGTCTGCGCCGGATGGTCGCGGCCGAAGCGCGCCATCTCCAGTGAATCGCTCACGATGCCGCCGGTCTCCTCCGCGAGGTCCTGCAGGTCCGGGTGCACGTAGTAGTGCGACACCATGACCGCGTTGCGCTCCTTCAGCAGGCGCTTGATCTTGTCCTTGAGCGCCAAGCGCTCCCCGGGCGAAGGCTCCACCGGCACGCGCGCCCAGGCGTACTTGGTGTCGCAGGTGCTGCCCGGCAGCGGGTGCTCGTACTCGACTTCCTTGATGGGGATGGCGACGGCGTTCATCACAGTTCCTTCAGCCGCATGGAAAAGTCCGTGGCCTGCACGTCCTTGGTGAGTGTCCCGATGGAAATGCGGTCGACGCCGGTTTCCGCAAGGTCGCGCAGGCGCTCCAGCGTGACGCCGCCGGAAATCTCCAGGATGGCGCGGCCGGCGTTGATCCGCACCGCCTCGCGCAGCGTGGGCAGGTCCATGTTGTCCAGCAGGACCATCTTCGCGCCCGCGTCCAGCGCTTCCTGCAGCTGCGCCAGGGTCTCGACCTCGATCTCGATGAAGGCGGCGGAGGCGGCGACGCGCTGCGCGGCCTGCAGCACGGGCGTGACGCCGCCCGCGGCCGCGATGTGGTTTTCCTTGATCAGGACCGCGTCGTACAGGCCGATGCGGTGGTTGGTGCCGCCGCCGGTGCGCACCGCGTACTTCTGCGCCAGGCGCAGGCCCGGCAGCGTCTTGCGCGTGTCGACGATCTGCGCGCGCGTGCCGCGCACCGCTTCCACGTAGGTGGCGGTCTTGGTGGCGACGGCGCTGAGCAGCTGCAGGAAGTTCAGTGCAGTGCGCTCCGCAGTCAGCAGGCCGCGGGCGGAAGCTTCCACCTGCAGCACCACCTGATCCGCGGCGCAGCGCGCGCCTTCGGGCACCAACCACGCGATCTTCGCGCCGGGATCCACCTGGCGCAGCGCGGCCTCCACCCAGGGCGCGCCGCAGACGACGGCGCTCTCGCGCGCGAGCACGCGCGCCTGGGCACGGCGCGAAGAATCCACCAGGCCGGCGGTCAGGTCGCCGCCGCCTACGTCCTCGGCGAGCGCGCGGGCGGCGTCGCCGCGGGCCAGGTCCGCAACGGCGGCCGGGGAGAAATCGAACACTTCAGGCATGGCCTGAGCATAGCCGCACGGCCACGCCCCTGCTGGCACGGCGGAAAGCACGGCGCTACAGTGCCTCGCATGGACCTTTCCGCCCTCCAGAAACTGCTGCAGCCCCTGTTCCCCGGCCTGATGGGCGTGGAACTCACCGAGGCCACGCCCACGCGCGTGGTCGCCACGATGCGCGTGCGCCCGGACCTCTGCACGGCCGGCGGCATCCTGCACGGCGGCGCCCACATGGCCTTCGCCGACACGCTGGGCGCCGTGGGCACCGTGCTGAACCTGCCGCAGGGCAAGCGCACCACCACGACGGACTCGAGCACCAAGTTCATCGGCGGCGCGCGCGTGGACACCGTGGTCACCGGCGAGAGCGTCGCGCTGCACCGCGGCCGCACGACCATGGTCTGGCAGACCAGCATCCGCGACGAGCAGGGCAAGCTCTGCGCCGTGGTGACGCAGACCCAGCTGGTGCTGGACTAGGAGTCTGCGCAGAGTCCTGGCTCCCACAAAGGGACCGGGATCGCGCCGACGGACATCCCGCCGCGACAGCCGACAATCGCGCCATGGAGACCACCTACCCTGCCACCGAGCCGGCGCGCGCCGAGGTGGACGCGCTCGCCGGCCCCACCGTCCTCGAATTCGGCACGCCCTGGTGCGGCTGGTGCCGCGCGGCCCAGCCCCTGATCGCCGGCGCCCTGACGTCCTATCCGGGCGTGCGCCACATGAAGGTGGAGGACGGCCCCGGCAAGCCGCTGGGGCGCAGCTTCCGCGTGAAGCTGTGGCCCACGCTGGTCTTCATGAAGGACGGCCAGGAAGTGGCGCGCGTCACGCGCCCCGCGAACCTCGACGAGGTGCGGGACGCGCTGGCGAAGATCGCCTGAAGCTCGCCGTCGCGGCTTCGGCCGCAATCCGCGCCGCATGCCTCGGGGTTCGGCTTCGCGCTCACCCCGACCTACAAGGTTGTGAACGCCGACGGGAGTTCGCAGGTCGGCGGTGAGCGCGAAGCCGAACCCCGACGAGATGTGCCTGCCGGCGGGCGCGCGAGGGTCGCTAAGCCTGGCCCGGAACCTCGGCCCGGATTTCCGATGCAGGACCCCGGCCCATGAGCGCCTCCACCGCCTCCCGAGGTGTCAGGCGACCGTCGAGCAGGTCGACCACCGCCTCGCTGATCGGCATCTCCACGCCCAGGCGCTGCGCCCGCTGCACGACCGTGCGGGCGCTGTACACGCCCTCGGCGACGTGCCCCAACGATTCGACTGCCTGCTGCAGCGTGCGCCCTTCGGCCAGCAACAACCCGACACGGCGGTTGCGGCTGAGGTCGCCGGTGGCCGTGAGTACCAGGTCGCCCAGGCCCGACAGTCCCATGAAGGTTTCGGCCCGCGCCCCCAGCGCCAGGCCCAGCCGCGTCATCTCGGCCAGGCCGCGCGTGACCAGCGCGGCGCGCGCGTTGAGCCCCAGCGCCAGGCCGTCGCACAGGCCGGTGGCGATGGCCAGCACGTTCTTCACGGCGCCGCCGACCTCCACGCCGGGCAGGTCCTGGTTGGCGTAAACGCGCATCGAGGGGCTATGGAAAGCGGCAACGAGCGCTTCGCGCACGGAGGCGGAGGCGCTGGCCGCAACCAGCGCGGTGGGCTGGCCCCGGGCGACCTCCTGCGCGAAGCTGGGGCCGCTGAGCGCGCCGGCGGCTAGCGCCGGTGCCACTTCGGCATGGATCTCGTGCCCCAGCAAGCCCCAGGGCTGGGTGGCGGGCGCTTCGAAGCCCTTGCACAGCCAGGCGACGGGCCGGCCGCAATCGCGCAGGCGGGACAGCATGTCGCGCAGGGCCGCCATCGGCGTGGCGACGATCACCAGGTCGTGGCGCGCCGCCAGCGGCAAAGGGTCATCCGAGGAAACGACGACTGCCCCGGGCAAGGGC
>JAEZEB010000363.1 GCA_023438115.1 Pseudomonadota bacterium
GGTCATCCTGATCAACTCCAACCCGGCGACGATCATGACGGACCCGGCCACGGCCGACGTCACCTACATCGAGCCGATCACCTGGCAGACGGTGGAGAAGATCATCGCCAAGGAGCGGCCGGACGCCGTGCTGCCCACCATGGGCGGCCAGACCGCGCTGAATTGCGCCCTGGACCTGTGGCGCAACGGCGTGCTGCACAAGTACAAGTGCGAGCTGATCGGCGCCACGCCCGAGGCGATCGACAAGGCGGAAGACCGCCTGAAGTTCAAGGACGCCATGACGCGCATCGGGCTGGGCTCGGCGCGCTCGGGCATCGCGCACTCGATGGACGAAGCCTGGGCCGTGCAGAAGCAGGTCGGCTTCCCCACGGTGATCCGCCCCAGCTTCACGCTGGGCGGCACCGGCGGCGGCATCGCCTACAACTCGGAAGAGTTCGAGATCATCTGCAAGCGCGGCCTGGAAGCCTCGCCCACCAGCGAACTGCTGATCGAGGAGTCGCTCCTCGGCTGGAAGGAGTTCGAGATGGAGGTGGTGCGGGACAAGAAGGACAACTGCATCATCGTCTGCTCGATCGAGAACCTCGACCCGATGGGGGTGCACACCGGCGACTCGATCACCGTCGCTCCCGCGCAGACGCTGACGGACAAGGAATACCAGATCATGCGCAACGCCTCGCTGGCGGTGCTGCGCGAGATCGGCGTCGACACGGGCGGCTCGAACGTGCAGTTCGCGGTCAACCCGAAGGACGGGCGCATGATCGTGATCGAGATGAACCCGCGGGTGTCGCGCTCCTCGGCGCTCGCCTCCAAGGCCACCGGCTTCCCGATCGCCAAGATCGCCGCCAAGCTGGCCGTGGGCTACACGCTCGACGAATTGCGCAACGAGATCACGGGCGGCGCCACGCCGGCTTCGTTCGAGCCGACGATCGACTACGTGGTCACCAAGATCCCGCGCTTCGCCTTCGAGAAGTTCAAGGACGCCAACGACCGCCTGACCACGCAGATGAAGTCCGTGGGCGAGGTGATGGCCATGGGCCGCACCTTCCAGGAAAGCTTCCAGAAAGCCCTGCGCGGCCTGGAAGTGGGCGTGGACGGCATGAACGAGAAGACCCAGGACCGCGAGGTGCTGGAGCGGGAACTCGGCGAGCCCGGCCCGGAGCGCATCTGGTACGTGGGCGATGCCTTCGCCCAGGGCTGGTCGGTGGACGAGGTGCACGACCTCACGAAGATCGACAAGTGGTTCCTGGTGCAGATCGAGCAGATCGTGAAGATCGAGCTGGAGCTGGACCAGCTGGTCGCGAGCAAGGGCGAGGGCGCGCTGGCGTCCCTGGACGCCGGCACGCTGCGCGAGCTCAAGCGCAAGGGCTTCTCCGACCGTCGCCTGGCCAAGCTGCTCAAGACCACCGACAAGGCGGTGCGCGAGCAGCGCAAGAAGCTGGGCGTGCGCCCGGTCTACAAGCGCGTGGACACCTGCGCCGCCGAGTTCGCCACCAACACGGCCTACATGTACTCGACCTACGAGGAAGAGTGCGAGGCGGAGCCGACCGACAAGAAGAAGATCATGGTGCTGGGCGGCGGTCCCAACCGCATCGGCCAGGGCATCGAGTTCGACTACTGCTGCGTGCACGCCGCGCTCGCGCTGCGCGAGGACGGCTACGAGACCATCATGGTCAACTGCAACCCGGAGACGGTCTCCACCGACTACGACACCTCCGACCGCCTGTACTTCGAGCCGCTGACGCTCGAGGACGTGCTGGAGATCGTCGACAAGGAGAAGCCCACCGGCGTGATCGTGCAGTACGGCGGCCAGACGCCGCTGAAGCTCGCCCTGGGCCTGGAGGCCGAGGGCGTGCCGATCGTCGGCACCTCGCCGGACATGATCGACGCCGCCGAAGACCGCGAGCGCTTCCAGAAGCTGCTGAATGACCTGGGCCTGCGCCAGCCGCCCAACGCCACCGCGCGCACCGAAGCCGAGGCGCTGGAGAAGGCCGAGGCCCTGGGCTATCCGCTGGTGGTGCGTCCCTCCTACGTGCTGGGCGGCCGCGCGATGGAGATCGTGCACGAGCAGCGCGACCTCGAGCGCTACATGCGCGAGGCCGTGAAGGTGTCCAACGACTCCCCCGTGCTGCTGGACCGCTTCCTGAACGACGCCGTGGAATGCGACGTCGACTGCATCGCCGACGCCAGCGGCGCCGTCTTCATCGGCGGCGTGATGGAGCACATCGAGCAGGCCGGCGTGCACTCGGGCGACTCCGCCTGCTCGCTGCCGCCGTACTCGCTGTCCAGGGAGACGGTGGCCGAGCTCAAGCGCCAGACCGCCGCGATGGCCAAGGCCCTCAACGTGGTCGGCCTGATGAACGTGCAGTTCGCCATCCAGGAGAAGGACGGCCAGGACGTGATCTTCGTGCTGGAGGTCAACCCGCGCGCCTCGCGCACGGTGCCCTACGTCTCCAAGGCCACGGGCATCCAGCTGGCCAAGGTGGCCGCCCGCTGCATGGTGGGCCGCACCCTGGCGCAGCAGGGCGTGACGAAGGAGGTGACGCCGCCTTACTTCAGCGTGAAGGAGGCCGTGTTCCCCTTCGTGAAGTTCCCGGGCGTCGACACCATCCTGGGCCCGGAGATGAAGTCCACCGGCGAGGTGATGGGCGTGGGCAAGACCTTCGGGGAAGCCTTCGTCAAGAGCCAGCTCGGCGCCGGCGAGCGCCTGCCGCGCCCCACCGACGCCGAGGGCAAGCCCACCGGCAAGGTCTTCCTGACGGTGAAGAACAGCGACAAGCCGCGCGCCGTGGACGTGGCCCGCCAGCTGCATGCCATGGGCTTCCCGCTGATCGCGACCAAGGGCACCTCGGCGGCCATCAATGCCGCCGGCATTCCCTGCGAGACGGTCAACAAGGTCGCCGAGGGCCGCCCGCACGTGGTGGACATGATCAAGAACAACGAGATCGTGATGGTCGTGAACACCGTGGAGGAGCGCCGCAACGCGATCGTCGACTCCCGGCAGATCCGCACCTCCTCGCTGCAGGCCCGGGTGACCACCTTCACCACCATCGCCGGGGCGGAAGCCGCGGTCGAAGGCATGCGGGCGATGGACAATCTGGACGTCATCAGCGTCCAGGAGATGCACGCGCAGCTTTCGGCGTAAGCTTTTATAATCCGGGCATCACTGGAACCGCCGAGCGGCAACGCCCGGCGGTTTCGCTTTGTAGGAGACATATCGAGATGGCCACCACCATTCCCATCACCATCCGCGGTGCCGAGAAGCTCAAGGCCGAACTGCACCGCCTCAAGACCGTCGACCGGCCGGGCGTGATCCAGGCCATCGCCGAGGCGCGCGCGCAGGGTGACCTGTCGGAGAACGCCGAGTACGACGCCGCCAAGGACCGCCAGGGCTTCATCGAGGGCCGCATCCGCGAGCTCGAAGGCAAGCTGGCCGCCGCCCAGGTGATCGACCCGTCCTCGCTGGACGCCGGCGGAAAGGTCGTCTTCGGCGCCACGGTGGAACTGGAGGAAGAGGACAGCGGCGAGACCGTGAAGTACCAGATCGTCGGCGAGGACGAGGCGGACCTGAAGCAGGGCCTCATCAACGTGTCCAGCCCGATCGCCCGCGCCCTGATCGGCAAGGAAGAGGGCGACACCGCCGAAGTGCAGGCGCCCGGCGGCACCAAGCGCTACGAGATCGTCGCCGTCCACTACCTGTGATGGCCTGGCGGGCGCGGCTCCCCATCCTGGCGGCCGCCCTCTGGTGGGGCAGCCTGAGCGCGATCGGCTTCATGGCCGTGCCCCTCCTGTTCCAGAACGCTTCCTCGCCGGCTGTCGCCGGCCAGCTCGCGGCCCGGCTGTTCACCGGCCAGGCCTGGGTCGGCATCGCCTGCGGCGGCCTGATCCTGATGGCGGCGCGCAGCGAGGACGGCACCCCGCGCATGGACTGGGCGCGGGGCGCGATCGTGTTCGTGCTGCTGGGGATGCTGGCCGCGCTGCTGCAGGAATTCGCCATTGCGCCGCGGATCGTGGCGCGCGAGAACCTGCGCATCTGGCACACCGCGGGCAGCGGCCTCTACGCGCTGCAGTGGCTGTGCGCGCTGGCGGTGCTGTGGAAGGTGACGACGCCGGGGCGCGCGCCTTCGTGATTCAGTCCGCCCGCGTCTTCTTCACCGACTTCTGCTTCGGCTTGGATTTCTTCACCATCCCGCCGGACGTGAGGCGCTGGTTGCCCAGGACGCGCACGCGCTTGACTTCCGGGCGCTGCCCGCCGCGCGACGAGTTCTTGACCACCTTGAATTCACGCGGGCCGGGCTTGCGGTCCTCGTCCTCGGCCTTGGTCTTCTTCGGCATCGGCCGCCACAGCACCAGCAGCTTGCCGATGTGCTGGATGGGAGCGGCGTTCAGCTGGTCGCACAGCTGCTGGAAGATGGCTTCGCGCGCTTCGCGGTCGTCGCCCAGCACGCGCACCTTGATCAGGCCGTGCGCGTTCAGGGCGGCGTCGGTTTCCTTCCTCACGGCGGCGGTCAGGCCCTCGTTGCCGATCATCACCACGGGATCGAGGTGATGGGCTTCGGCCCGATGCGCCTTGCGCTCGGCCACACTCAGTTGAATCGCTGGCATTTCCGTATTATCCCTTGGGGACACCCCTCGCCATGAAGATCCAGACGAAGAGCAAGAAGGTCAACAAGGCATGGCTCAACGACCATGTCAACGACCCGTACGTGAAGCTCGCGCAGAAGGAGGGCTACCGCGCCCGCGCCGCCTACAAGCTCAAGGAGATCGACGAGCAGCTGGGCCTCATCAAGCCGGGCCACCTCGTCGTGGACCTCGGCTCGACCCCGGGCGCCTGGAGCCAGTACGTGCGCCGCCGCCTGGCGCCCGAAGGCGCGGCCAGCGGTGTGCTGCAAGGGCAGATCCTGGCGCTGGACATCCTGCCCATGGAACCCATCGAAGGCGTGACCTTCATCCAGGGCGATTTCCGCGAGCCGGAGTCGGCCGCGCAGCTGGAGCAGGCCCTGGCGGGCCGCAAGGCCGACGCCGTGGTCTCGGACATGGCGCCCAACCTGTCGGGGATCCCCTCGTCGGATTCGGCGCGCATCGCGCACCTGGTGGAGCTGGCGGTGGACTTCGCCCAGGCCCACCTGAAGCCCGACGGGGCCCTCGTCTGCAAAGTTTTTCACGGCAGCGGCTACAGCCAGCTGGTGAAACTGTTCAAGGAGCAATTCCGCATCGTGAAGCCGATCAAGCCCAAGGCCTCCCGGGACAAGTCTTCCGAGACCTTCTTGGTGGGCATCGGATTGAAGGCGCCACGGTGAGTAGGAGCTTGTCCTTCGTCAACACGGCGGGCAGGCCTATGGAATGCGTAGTAAAAACAGATCGGGCAGCCGCTTGAAACCCCTAGAATGGGACGCAAGTGCCCGTGTAGATGGGCTATTGGGCCCGAACCCCCCGGAGAGCGAGTTTTGAACAATCAGTGGTTTTCCAAGATCGCCGTCTGGCTGGTGATCGCACTGGTGCTTTTCACCGTCTTCAAGCAGTTCGACACCCGCGGCGCCGCGGGCGCCTCCATGGTGGGGTATTCGGACTTCCTGGAGCAGGTGCGGAACAACCAGATCAAGAGCGCGGTGATCCAGGAGGGCCAGGGTGGCACCGAGATCGTCGCGATCACGATGGACGACCGCAAGGTCCGCACCACCGCCACCTACCTCGATCGCGGTCTGGTCGGCGACCTGATCAGCAACGACGTCAAGTTCGACGTCAAGCCGCGCGAAGAGGGCTCCCTGCTCATGACGCTGCTGGTCAGCTGGGGCCCCATGCTGCTGCTGATCGGCGTCTGGATCTACTTCATGCGCCAGATGCAGGGCGGCGGCAAGGGCGGCGCCTTCAGCTTCGGCAAGAGCAAGGCGCGCATGCTCGACGAGAGCAGCAACCAGATCACCTTTGCCGACGTCGCGGGCTGCGACGAGGCGAAAGAGGAAGTGAAGGAAGTCGTCGACTTCCTGAAGGACCCGCAGAAATTCCAGAAGCTGGGCGGCCGCATCCCGCGCGGCCTGCTGCTGGTGGGGCCCCCGGGCACCGGCAAGACGCTGCTGGCCAAGGGCATCGCCGGCGAGGCGAAGGTCCCGTTCTTCTCGATCTCCGGCTCCGACTTCGTCGAGATGTTCGTCGGCGTGGGCGCGGCCCGCGTGCGCGACATGTTCGAGAACGCCAAGAAGAACGCCCCCTGCATCATCTTCATCGATGAAATCGACGCGGTCGGCCGCCAGCGCGGTGCCGGTCTCGGCGGCGGCAACGACGAGCGCGAGCAGACCCTCAACCAGATGCTGGTCGAGATGGACGGCTTCGAGACCAACCTGGGCGTGATCGTGGTCGCCGCGACCAACCGCCCGGATATCCTGGACGCCGCGCTGCTGCGCCCAGGCCGCTTCGACCGCCAGGTCTACGTGACGCTGCCGGACATCCGCGGCCGCGAGCAGATCCTCACCGTGCACATGCGCAAGATCCCGATCGGCCAGGACGTGAAGGCCGAGGTCATCGCGCGCGGCACGCCGGGCATGTCGGGCGCCGACCTCGCGAACCTCTGCAACGAGGCCGCCCTGATGGCTGCGCGCCGCAACGCCCGCGTGGTGGAGATGCAGGACTTCGAGAAGGCCAAGGACAAGATCCTGATGGGCCCGGAGCGCAAGTCCATGGTCATGCCGGAGGAAGAGCGCCGCAACACGGCCTACCACGAGGCGGGCCATGCCCTCATCGGCAAGATGCTGCCCAAGTGCGACCCGGTGCACAAGGTCACCATCATCCCGCGCGGCCGCGCGCTGGGCGTGACCATGTCGCTGCCCGAGAAGGACCGCTACAGCTACGACCGCGAGTACATGCTCAACCAGATCGCCATGCTGTTCGGCGGGCGCATCGCGGAAGAGGTGTTCATGAACCAGATGACGACGGGCGCCTCGAACGACTTCGAGCGCGCGACGCACCTGGCGCGCGACATGGTGATGCGCTACGGCATGTCCGACGCGTTGGGCCCGATGGTCTACGCCGAGAACGAGGGCGAGGTCTTCCTGGGCCGCTCGGTCACCAAGACCACCAACATCTCCGAGCAGACCATGCAGAAGGTCGACACGGAGGTGCGCCGCATCATCGACGAGCAGTACGCGCTGGCGCGCAAGCTGATCGAGGACCACAGCGACAAGATGCACGCGATGGCCAAGGCGCTGCTCGAGTGGGAGACCATCGACGCCGAGCAGATCGACGACATCATGGCCGGCCGCGAGCCGCGCCCGCCCAAGGACTTCACGCCGCGCACGCCCACCTCGGGCGGCGGTTCCGGCCCTGCGGTGGGTGCCGACCCGGCGCCGAACGCAGCGTAAATCCCTGCTGGAAAGCACGAAGAGGGGGCCGCCGGCCCCTTTTTCGCTTTCCGGCTGGCGCAAAATCCCGCCCATGCACTGGCAGACCTCCCGTTTCCAGCTCGACCTCGCGAGGCCGCTGGTGATGGGCATCGTGAACGTGACGCCCGACTCCTTCTCGGACGGCGGGCGCTTCGCGAGCACGAAGACGGCGCTGGAGCATTGCGAGCTGCTGCTCAAGCAGGGGGCGGACATCCTCGACCTGGGCGGCGAATCGAGCCGCCCCGGCATCGCCCCGGCGACACTGGAGGAGGAGCGCGCCCGCGTGCTGCCGGTGGTGCGCGAGGCGGTGCGCATGGACGTGCCGATCTCCGTCGACACCTACAAGCCCGAGGTGATGCAGGAGGTGCTGGACCTCGGCGCCGACATCATCAACGACATCTGGGGCCTGCGTCGCCCCGGCGCGGTGGACGTGGTGGCCGCGCATCCCCGGTGCGGTGTCTGCCTGATGCACATGCACGGCGAGCCGCAGACCATGCAGCGCGCGCCGCTGGAAGGCGATGCCGTGCCGCAGGTGCGCGAGTTCCTGCGCGAGCGCAGCGAGGCCCTGCGCGCGCGCGGCGTCTCGGTCAGCCGCATCGCCTGGGACCCGGGCATCGGCTTCGGCAAGACGGTGGAACAGAATTTCGCCCTGCTGGCACGCCAGCGGGAACTGCTGCACGAGGGCTATCCGCTGCTGGCCGGCTGGTCGCGCAAGTCCTCCCTCGGCACGGTGACGGGCGAGCCCGTGTACCAGCGCGTGCCCGCCAGCGTGGCGGCCGCGGTGCTGGCCGCCGACCGCGGCGCGCGCATCCTGCGCGTGCACGACGTGCGCGAGACGGTGGCGGCCCTGAAGATTTGGAACGCGGTGCAATCCGCGGAAGGACGGACATGAGCAGGAATTACTTCGGAACCGACGGCATCCGCGGCACGGTGGGCAGCCCGCCCATCACGCCCGATTTCGTGCTGCGGCTGGCGCATGCGGTGGGCCGCGTGCTCAAGCGCACGGAGGAACGCCCGACGGTGCTGATCGGCAAGGACACGCGCATCTCCGGCTACATGCTGGAAAGCGCCCTGGAGTCGGGCTTCAACTCCGCCGGCGTCGACGTGGTGCTGCTCGGCCCGCTGCCCACGCCGGGCGTGGCTTACCTCGCCCGCGCGCAGCGCGCGAG
This sequence comes from Pseudomonadota bacterium, assembly GCA_023438115.1. GTDB lineage: Bacteria > Pseudomonadota > Gammaproteobacteria > Burkholderiales > Burkholderiaceae_C > Ramlibacter. Next base: position 8,543 of record JAEZEB010000363.1, read on the forward strand.
CCTGGGCGTGGTGATCAGCGCCAGCCACAACCCGTATCCGGACAACGGCATCAAGTTCTTCAGCGCGCAGGGCACCAAGCTGCCCGACGAGTGGGAAGAGGCCGTGGAAGCTGCCCTCGACGAGAAGCCGCAGTGGGCCGATTCGGCGACGCTGGGCAAGACGCGGCGCCTGGACGATGCCGCCGGCCGCTACATCGAGTTCTGCAAGAGCACCTTCGCCCACGACCTCACGCTCAAGGGCATGAAGATCGCGGTGGACGCCGCGCACGGCGCCGCGTACCACATCGCCCCGATGGTGTTCCACGAGCTGGGCGCCGAGATCGTCTGCATGGGCTGCGCGCCCGACGGCCTGAACATCAACGACCACGTGGGCGCCACCCACCCCGAGGCGCTGGTCGCAGCCGTGCGCGAGCACCGCGCGGACTTCGGCATCGCGCTCGATGGCGACGCCGACCGCCTGCAGATGGTGGACGCGGCCGGCCGCCTGTTCAACGGCGACGAGCTGCTGTACCTGATGGTGATGGACCGCCTTGCGCAGGGCCACCGCGTGCCCGGCGCCGTCGGGACGCTCATGACCAACATGGCCGTGGAGCTGGCACTGCGCAAGCAGGACGTGGAGTTCGTGCGCGCCAAGGTCGGCGACCGCTACGTGCTGGAAGAACTGGACAAGCGCGGCTGGCTGCTGGGCGGCGAGGGCTCCGGCCACCTGCTGTGCCTGGACAAGCACACCACGGGAGACGGCCTCATCAGTGCGCTGCAGGTGCTCAATGCCTGCGCCCGCAGCGGCAAGTCGCTGGCGCAATTGCTCGAACAGGTCAGCCTGTTCCCGCAGACGCTGATCAACGTGCGCCTGGCGCCGGGCCAGGACTGGAAGAAGAACGCGAAGCTCTCGTCCGAGTGCGAGGCGCTGGAGCGCGAACTCGAAGGATCCGGCCGCGTACTGATCCGCGCCAGCGGCACGGAGCCGGTTCTGCGCGTGATGGTCGAAGCGAGCGACGCGCAGGTGGCGCGCCGCGGCGCCGAGCGCCTGGCCGAGGCCGTGCGCGCGGGATGAGCGCCACGGTCGTCGCGGTCCACCGCAGCGGCCGCCACGGCTTCTCCAAGCACGAGGAAGAGGCGGTCCTGCTGGTGGAAGGCCTGGGCGTGGAAGGCGATGCCCATGCGGGCGCGACGGTGAAGCACCGCTCGCAGGCCAGGCGCGATCCCGCGGCGCCCAACCTGCGGCAGGTGCACCTGCTGCACGCCGAACTTTTCGACGAACTGGTGGGCCGCGGCTTCGCCGTGTTCCCCGGAGAGTTGGGCGAAAACATCACCACGCGCGGCATCGACCTGCTCGCGCTGCCCGCCGGCACGCGCCTTACCTTGGGGCCCGAAGCCGAGGTCGAAGTCACCGGCTTGCGCAATCCTTGCAGCCAGATCGACCGCTTCCAGCCCGGGCTGATGGCTGCGGTGCTCGATCGGGACGCATCTGGCGCCATCGTGCGCAAATCCGGCGTGATGGGCGTGGTCCGCCGGGGCGGCTGGGTGCGCGCGGGGGACACCATCGTGGTGCACCTGCCGCAGGGTCCGCGCCACGCCCTCCAGCCCGTGTAGCGGCCCTCCCGGGCCGCTCGTCGCGGTAGGAAATCCGTCACTGTCCGCACGGCCGGGCAGCGGTCTACATTCCTTGCATGCGTCCCCCCCGCCGCACCCCTTCCGTCCTCGCGGCCGGCCTCCTGGCCGCTGCCTTCGCGCTCGCCGGATCCCCCGCCGGCGCGCAGGTGCTGGCCGCCGACTACACGCTCACCACGCCCACCTGGCTCACGGACGTCGATGCGGATCCGCCCCCGCAGGCGGTGCTGCCGCTGTGGGGCCCGATGCGGCTCGGCGCCAGCGGGGGGGCGTCCGGCAGCGGCCTGTCACTGGAGGCGGGGGAGAAGTGGTTCGCGCGCGCCGGCGTGGGCCGCAGCCTGGAGAGCGACGTGCTGAGCCTGGGCGGCGGCTACCGCTTCCCGGGCGGGCAGGCCCTGTCGATGCACGTCACGCGCCAGCCCGGGCAACACGGGCTGGGGCTGGCCGTGCGGTACGACTGGCACCAGAGCTACTTGCGGCTCGGCTACGAATCGCCGCTGCGCTCGCAGGGCTTGCCGGACCGGCTGCGCTTCTCCGCGGGGTTGCGCTTCTAGGCGCGGCGAGGCACGCACCCAGGGCCACCCAGAGCAGGCCCACCAGCAAGCCGGCCACGACGTCCGAGGCGTGGTGCACGCCCAGCAGGACACGGCTGGTTCCCACGACGACGACCAGGACGCCAGCGACGGCGCATACCGCGATGCGCGCTTCCCGAGTGCGCATGTGCGGTGCGAAAGCCAGCGCGACGAAGGCGTAGCCCGCCATCGCCGCGGTCGCATGGCTGCTCGGGAACGAAGGCGACGAGGCCGCGAAGCCTTCGATGAATTCCGGCCGCGCGCGATCCAGCAGGTGCTTGAGCGCGAAGGTGGTCAGGCCCGCCCCGGCGAGGCACAGCCACAGTCCACCCGCCAGGCGGCGCTCGCGCCGCTGCAGCAGGAGGGCCGTGGCGAGGAGGGCGGCCAGCACCACGATGTCGCCGCCACCCAGCTGCGTGAGTTGCGCGAACCAGGCCAGCAGGGCGGCGCTGCGCAGCGGCTCCACGAGGGCGACGACGGCTGCGTCGAATCCATCGAGGGTGTCGGTCGTGAGCGCGCCCACCAGCAGCGCAAGCAGCGCCGCGGCGAGGCCCGCCAGCGCCGGGGCGGACCGGAAGGTCGGAGAGGGCGTTCGCGCAAGTCCGGTCGTCATGGCCCCAGTCTCGCGGCGCGCGATGAACGCTTCGTGACGCCGGCCCCGCGTGTGCAGGCCAGCGGCGGCCTCGTCCGCGTGCCGGAAGCATGGCAACTTTGTGACAGGCGCTTGCACTAAGCTGGTCCGCGTGCGAACGAACCCCTTGCCCGAACTCGACGAGCTCGAACGCGTGATCGCGCTCGGGGGCGCCGAGCTGCACTGCGAGGTCGCATGCGAAGTCGCTGCGGACCGGCCCCTGCCGGTGCATGCGATCGCGCTCGGCAATCCCGATCCTTCGGTGCCGGCGGTGGGCTTCTTCGGCGGCGTGCACGGGCTGGAGCGCATAGGCACGCGGGTGGTGACGGCCTACCTGCATCACCTGGTGACGCGGCTGCCCTGGGATGTCGCGCTGCGCCGGCTGCTCGAGCAGGTGCGGCTGGTGTTCATGCCGCTGGTGAACCCGGGCGGCATGGCCCGCGCCACGCGCGCGAATCCGTCCGGCGTGGACCTCATGCGCAATGCGCCGGTCGAGGCCGCGGAGCGCGCGCCCTGGCTGGTGGGTGGACAGCGCATCAGCCGGTCGCTGCCGTGGTACCGCGGCGAGGAGGGCGCGCCGATGGAGCCGGAGAGCGCGGCGCTGTGCCGGCGGGTGGCCCGGGAGCTGCACGGGCGCCCCTTCAGCATCGCGCTCGACTGCCATTCCGGTTTCGGCATGCGCGACCGGCTCTGGTTTCCCTTCGCCCACCGGCGCGCACCGATGGAGGCGCTGCCCGAACTGCACGCGCTGCGCGAGATCTTCGTGCGCAGCCATGCGCACCACGATTACGTGATCGAGCCGCAGAGCCGCCAGTACCTCGCGCATGGCGACCTGTGGGACCACCTCGTGCTGACGGCGCCGGCGCGCGGCGTCTTCCTGCCGCTGACGCTGGAGATGGGATCGTGGCTGTGGGTGAAGAAGAACCCGTGGCAGATCTTTTCGCGCGCCGGCATCTTCAACCCGCTGATCGCGCACCGCGAGCAGCGCGTCCTGCGGCGCCACCTTCCGCTGCTGGAATTCGCCGTGCGCGCAGCCGCGGGCCACGCGTTGTGGTTGCCGCGCGGCGGGGCGCGCGAGGCGCACCGGCGCCGCGGCCTGGCGCTCTGGTACGGTGGAGTCGGCGCATGACGACCTGGGTGCTGCTGCGCGGGCTGGGCCGCGAGGCGCGCCACTGGGGCGAATTTCCGCGGCTGCTGCAGCAAGCGCTGCCGCGGGACGATGCGGTCCTCGCCCTGGACCTGCCGGGCAACGGCAGCCGCCGGCGCGAACGTTCGCCGTCCAGCGTGGAGGCGCTGGCCGAAGCCGTGCGCGCCGAGGCGCGGCAGCGCGGTGCCCGCGGACCCCTCGTGCTGGTGGCACTCTCGCTTGGCGGGATGGTGGCGCTGGAATGGACCTCGCGCCATCCCGCGGAGGTGGGCGGCTGCGTCCTCGTCAACAGCAGCCTGCGCGGGCTGTCCCTCCCTTGGCTACGCCTGCGCCCGCGGGCGCTGGCCGAGCTTGCCCTCGCGGCCTGGAGCGTCGACGCGCAGGCGCGCGAGCGCCGCATCCTGCGCCTGACCAGCAACGGGCCGGTGCGGGCGGCGGACCTCGAAGCCTGGACGGCGCATGCACGCAGCGCGCCCGTCGCGCGGGCGA
>JAEZEB010000370.1 GCA_023438115.1 Pseudomonadota bacterium
GGCGTGGGCTCGGGCTTCGCTTCGGCCACGGCCGGCGCGGACGCGGCCGGCGTGGCGGCGGGCGCGGTCACGCGGCCGGAAGCCACGGGCGACTGCGGCAGCGGCGGCAGCGGATGGACCTGGTTGCGGTCGGGGATCTCGATCGGGAGGTCCACCGCCACGGGGCGGGGCTGGGTGTCGAAGAGGAGCGGGAAGCCGACCACCGCCGCGAGCACGAGCACGACGGCGCCTATCAGGCGGTGGCGCGCACGGCGGCGCAGGGCTTCGATGCTTTCGGCGGGGGAGGATGCCGCCGCCACCGGCTCGTCGACCTTTTTCTTGCGCGACTTGAACAAGGCCATGGTGAGGGGTCAGCCGAGGTGTTGGGCGGACAGGCGGGGCACGCCGTGCGTGAGGACGCCGCCCACCGTGTAGAACGATCCGAACACGAGGATTCTATCAGTGGGCTCAGCAGCAGCCACCGCGGCGCGCAGGGCTTCCTCGGGGCTGGCATGCGTGCTCGCAGGCACCTCGCGGTGGCCCGGCTGCGCCTGCCACTGCGCCTGCAGCGCCGCGGCGGTGGCAGCGCGCGGCGTCGGCAGGTCCGTGAAGTACCAGCGGTCCACCAGCGGACCGACCTTCGCGAACATGGGCGCGAGGTCCTTGTCCGCCATCGCGCCGAAGACCGCATGCGTGGTGGGAAAGAAACCCATCGCATCCAGGTTGGCGGCGAGCGCGGCCACCGAATGCGGGTTGTGCGCGACGTCCAGCACCAGCGCGGGCTGGCCCGGCACGATCTGGAAGCGCCCGGGCAGCTCCACCATCGCCAGGCCGTTGCGGATCGCCTGCGCCGTGACGGGCACCCGCTGGCGCAGCGCCTCGAAGGCCGCCAGCACGCCGGCGGCGTTGAGCAGCTGGTTGGCGCCACGCAGCGCCGGATAGGCCAGGCCCGCATAGCGGCGGCCGCGCCCGGCCCAGGCCCATTGCTGCTTGTCGCCGGTGAAGTTGAAGTCGCGGCCCGACAGCCACAGGTCGGCGCCGAGCGCCTCCGCGTACTGGATCACGCTGTGCGGCGGCACCGGATCGCTCACGATCGCGGGCTTGCCTTCGCGCAGGATGCCGGCCTTCTCGCGGCCTATGCTTTCGCGGTCGGGACCCAGGTACTCAACGTGGTCCACGTCGATGCTGGTGAGGATCGCGCAGTCGGTGTCGACCACGTTCACCGCGTCCAGCCGCCCGCCCAGGCCGACCTCCAGGATCACCAGCTCGAGATCGCTCGCGGCCAGCAGCGAGAGGATCGCCAGCGTGGTGAACTCGAAATAGGTCAGCGTCACGCCCTCGCGCGCCGCCTCGACGCGCTCGAAGTGCGGCACCAGCGCGTCGCCCTGCACGATGTCGCCCGCGATGCGGCAGCGCTCCTCGAAGTGCACCAGGTGCGGCGAGGTGTACACGCCCGTGCGGTAGCCCGCCTGCAGCGCGATCGCCTCCAGCATCGCGCAGGTGGAGCCCTTCCCGTTGGTGCCGGCCACCGTGACCACCGGCGCCTCGAAGCGCAGGCCCAGCCGCGCGGCCACGCCCCGCACGCGTTCCAGGCCCAGGTCGATGCTCTTGGGATGCAGGCGCTCGCAGTGCGCGAGCCAGTCGCTCAATTCCTTCATCCCCGCATTGTCCCGCGTGCGGCGTCCTATCATCGGCCGCATGGCGATCACCCTCTACGGCATTCCCAATTGCGACACCGTCAGGAAGGCCCGCGCGTGGCTGGGCGAGCGCGGCGTCGACCACGCATTCCACGACTTCAAGAAGGCCGGCGTGCCGCCGGACCGGCTCGATGCCTGGCTGGAAGCCGCCGGCGCGCAGCGCCTGGTGAACCGCCAGGGCGCGACCTGGCGCAAGCTGGACCCGGCGGTGCAGGCGGGCGCGGCCGACGTGGCCGGGGCGCGCGCGCTGATGCTGGAACAGCCCAGCGTGATCAAGCGCCCCGTGGTGGAGTGGGCCGACGGATCCGTGACCGTGGGGTTCCAGCCCGAGGACTGGGCGGCGCGCACCGGCACCTGAAGCGGGAAAATTTCCGCGTCCATCCACCATGTTTACCGTGGGTTTACGGTAAAGCTCTGCCGGACCGCCGGGGTGCTGTCTAAACTTTCAGCACCAGCAGTTCCCACGAGTCCACCCATGAAACAGACCCTTCTCCTTGCCGCCCTCGGCCTCGCCGCCGCGGGCGCCGGTGCACAGGAAGTCGGACGCGTCATCTCCAGCACGCCCGTGATCCAGCAGGTCGCGGTGCCGCGCACCTATTGCAACCAGCCCAGCTACGTCGCGCCGCCGCCCACCACGGGCGCGGGCGGCCTGATGGGCGCCATCGCCGGCGGCGCCATCGGCAGCACGATCGGCGGCGGCACCGGCACGGCCGCGGCCATCCTGCTCGGCACCGTGGGCGGCGCGATCGTCGGCAACAACATCGAGGCCGGCAACCGCGCCCCGCAGGCGGTGCAGACCTGCGGCACCGAGACCACCTACGAGAACCGCACCGTCGGCTACAACGTGGTGTACGAGTACGCCGGCCGCGAATACAGCACGCAGCTGCCGCAGGACCCGGGTCCCACCATCCCGCTGCAGGTTTCGCCGGTGGGCAGCACGTCCTCGTACGCGCCCGCGCAGGCGGCCGCCCCGGTGACGGCGCCTCCCATCGCCTCCGCCGTGCCTATTGCCGTCGCGCCGCAGGTGGTCCCCGCGCCGGTGGTGGTGCAGTCGTATACGACCTACCCGGCCTACCCCGCGTACCCGGCCTATGCCCCCGTGTACCGGCCCTACCCGATCGGCGTGTCGCTGAACTTCGGCTTCCATGGCCATCGCCACGGGCACCGGCACCACGGCCACCGCCGTCATCGCCACTGAGGCGCGCCGCGGCGCATGCGAAAGGGGCAGCCGGGCTGCCCCTTTTCTCTTGGCGCCGCCGCGGCAGGGGCGATCCGGGGGTGGCCTAAAATCGCGGGTTTCCCCCAGCCGGCATCTTCCCCATGACCACCGAGAAATTCAGCGCCGTGTCCGTCGCGACGAAGGCCAACGTGTACTTCGACGGCAAGTGCGTCAGCCACTCCATCACGCTGGCCGACGGCACGCGCAAGTCGCTGGGCGTGGTGCTGCCCGCCACCCTGACCTTCACCACCGCGGCCGCCGAGATCATGGAATGCGTGGCCGGCTCCTGCGAGTACAAGCTCGCGGGCAGCGACGAATGGAAGAAGTCGACCGCCGGCGACCAGTTCGCCGTGCCGGCGGACTCCAGCTTCGAGATCCGCGTGGCGGAGCCCTACCACTACATCTGCCACTACGGCTGATCGATCCCATGAGCACCATCCTCGAAAGCCTGCCCCTCGGCCAGAAGGTCGGCATCGCCTTCTCCGGCGGACTGGACACCAGCGCCGCCCTGCACTGGATGAAGAAGAAGGGCGCCCTGCCCTACGCGTACACCGCCAACCTGGGCCAGCCCGACGAGCCGGACTACGACGCGATCCCGCGCAAGGCGATGGAATACGGCGCCGAGAAGGCGCGCCTGGTCGACTGCCGCAAGCAGCTGGCGCACGAAGGCATCGCCGCCCTGCAGTCCGGCGCCTTCCACATCTCCACCGGCGGCCTGACCTACTTCAACACCACGCCCCTGGGCCGCGCCGTCACCGGCACGATGCTGGTGGCCGCCATGAAGGAAGACGACGTCCACATCTGGGGCGACGGCAGCACCTTCAAGGGCAACGACATCGAGCGCTTCTACCGCTACGGCCTGCTCACCAACCCGGCGCTGCGCATCTACAAGCCCTGGCTGGACCAGGCCTTCATCGACGAACTCGGTGGCCGCGCGGAGATGTCGGCGTTCATGACGGCCGCGGGCTTCGGCTACAAGATGTCCGCGGAGAAGGCCTATTCCACCGACAGCAACATGCTGGGCGCGACGCACGAGGCCAAGGACCTGGAGAACCTGAACTCCGGCATCCGCATCGTCAATCCGATCATGGGCGTGGCCTTCTGGAAGGAAGAAGTCGCGGTGAAGGCCGAGGAAGTGCGCGTGCGCTTCGAGGAAGGCCAGCCCGTCGCCCTGAACGGCAAGACCTTCGACGACCCGGTCGAACTGATCCTGGAAGCCAACCGCATCGGCGGCCGCCACGGCCTGGGCATGAGCGACCAGATCGAGAACCGCATCATCGAGGCCAAGAGCCGCGGCATCTACGAGGCCCCGGGCCTGGCGCTGCTGTTCATCGCCTACGAGCGCCTGGTCACCGGCATCCACAACGAGGACACCATCGAGCAGTACCGCGACAACGGCCGCAAGCTGGGCCGCCTGCTGTACCAGGGCCGCTGGTTCGATCCGCAGGCCATCATGCTGCGCGAGACGGCGCAGCGCTGGGTGGCGCGCGCCGTCACGGGCGAAGTGACGCTGGAACTGCGGCGCGGCAACGACTACTCGATTCTGAACACCGAGAGCCCCAACCTCACCTACGCGCCCGAGCGGCTGTCGATGGAGAAGGTGGAGAACGCGCCCTTCTCGCCGAAGGACCGCATCGGCCAGCTGACCATGCGCAACCTGGACATCTCCGACACGCGGGACAAGCTGGGGATCTACAGCAAGGCCGGCCTGCTGGTCACCGGCGGCGACGCGCCCCTGCCCTCGCTGGGCAAGGACTGAGCGCGCCTCACGCCTTTCGCGAAAGCGGCCCTCCGGGGCCGCTTTTCTTTTGGCTGCTCAAGCATCCGGAACCCTTACGGGTAATTCCCGGCCCCGTGCCTCTGGCGAACCCCTTTCGTGTGATCGTATGATGATTGCGCAGCCTGCCGCCAAGCACGGACGGGCGCAATGCTGTTGTTCCGCCGGTGGCGGGGGAGCGTGCCGTCGGCCGTCAATCCCAACCAAGGAGGCAACCATGGATTTGCGCATGCGCATCGTCGCCGCGGCAGCGGCGCTGTTCGCCGGATCGGCCCTCGCGGCCGGGCCGGCCGTCGTCAGCGGGCCCGGCGAGAACCCGGCCTGCTTCAAGCCCTGGGACAGCAGCACCAAGTTCTTCCAGTGGCCCGCGAAGAAGGGACCCTACCGCCTCGCGCTGGCCAACGGCTTCGTCGGCAACACCTGGCGCATCCAGATGATCAAGATGGCCAAGGCCTACGCGGCCACGCCCGAGATGGCCTCGCAGCTCAAGGAGTTCAAGATCGTCTCCACCGGCACCGACGTGGCGGCGCAGATCGCGGCGATCGACAACTTCATCAACTCGGGCTACGACGCCATCGTCACGATCGCCGTCAACCCGACCGCCTTCGCCCCGGTGATCCGGCGCGCCAACGCCAAGGGCGTGGTCATCGTGCCCTTCGACAACGTCCTCGACAGCACCGACGTGATGATGGTCAACGAGGACCAGCTCGCCATCGGCCAGCAATCGGGCGAGTGGCTGGTGAAGAACATCCCGGCCAGGACCGGCAAGCTGCTGGAAGTGCGCGGGGTGCCCGGCAACTCGGTGGACCGCGACCGGCACCTGGGCTTCCGCAAGGTGGTCGAGGGCGCCGGCAACAAGTTCGAGGTGGTCGAGGTCGTCGGCAACTGGGACGACGGCACCGCGCAGAAGGCCGTGGCCGATGCGGTGGCGGTGCACAAGCAGTTCGCGGGCATGTTCGTGCAGGGCGGCTCCACCGGCGCGGTGCGGGCGCTGATCGACGCCAAGCATCCGATGATCCCCGTGGCGGGCGAAGCGGAGAACGGCTTCCGCAAGCTCTGCGCCGAGCGCGCCAAGGACGGCCTGCTGTGCGCCTCGCTAGGCCAGTCGCCCGGCCTGGTGGCGATCTCGATGAAGGCCGCCGTGACGGCGCTGCAGGGCAAGCCGATGCCGCAGATGATCTCCGTGCCCATCCCGACGGCCGTGCACCCCGAGTTCAAGGCGGGCGTCAACTACTTCCCGGACCTCACCGACAACTTCTTCACCAGCACCGACTTCCCGCCGTGCGGCGTGAACCTCAAGGCGACGGACATCATGTCGCGGGACGAGAAGAACAACTGACGCGCGCGGCCGTGGCGGATCCCGTCCTGCAGCTGGTCGAGGTCTCCAAGCGCTACGGCGGCGTGCGCGCGCTGGAGCGCGCGAGCTTCGCCTGCCACGCCGGCCGCATCCACGCGCTGCTGGGCGAGAACGGCGCGGGCAAATCCACGCTGATCAAGGTCCTCGGCGGCATCTACATCGCCGAGGAGGGCGAGATCTTCATCGACGGAAAGCCCGTGGCG
>JAEZEB010000391.1 GCA_023438115.1 Pseudomonadota bacterium
CTGTGCGCCTACCCGCAATTCGCTAAGTACAAGGGCACGGGCAGCGTGGAAGACGCCGAGAACTTCGTCTGCTCGGACTCCTGATGAGGGCTTCGGCCAGCTAGCGAAAAGCCGCTCCCCGGAGCGGCTTTTTTCATGGAGGCGCGGGGCGTTTCAGTTCAGTTCAGTGCAGTGGCGGCTGCGCCGCCAGCAGCGCAAACAGCTCGTTGCGGAAGTGGATGCCCAGCCGCGCGAAGGCGCGGTTGCGGTAGGTCTTCACCGTCGTCGCGCCCAGGCCGAGGTCGGCCGCGATGCCGTCGTGCGTCATCCCCTGCAGCAGGCGCACGCACACGTCCAGCTCGCGGGCGGTGAGCCCGGGCGCGAGATCCAGCAGCCTCTCGCGCAGCCGTCCCGGCGGCATGGCCGCGAGGCCGGCTTCGGCATGCGTGGAGGGCAGGGGCGCCGGCATCGGATCGGCCAGCGCGACATGCTTGCGCGCCAGCGCAAGCAGCGGCATGGCCAGCGTCTCGAAGGCCGCGATCTGTGCATCGGTGAAAGGCGCCTGGTGCGCATGGCGGTAGAAGTTCACCGCGAACAGCGCGCCGCCGTCCTCCTCCGCCACCGACACGCGCTCCATCACGCCATGCGGCTCGTAGACGCGCGCGCGGTGCTCGGGCGGCATCTCCTGCGCGGTGACGTGGCAAAGGCGCGGGCCTTCCGCTGCGCGGTCTTCGCCGTCGAAGCTGCGATCATGCAGGTAGGGTCCGGACAGGTAGCCCCACCAGCAGTCGCGCGTGCGGTCGGGGATGCCCCGGCTGCCGGAGAGGAACAGGCGCGGCCGGCAGCGCGCGCCGGTGCGGTAGACCGACCACGAGGCGGCCGGGATCCAGGGTTGCAGGTGCGCGAGCACCGCATCGCCGAACGCGGCCTCGCCCAGCGTTGCAATCATGCCGCCGAGCGCCGCCGCCTGCATGCCGCCCCTTCCGGACGGCGTCTGCCACTTTCGCATGGACTTTGTCTCCTCGCCTCCGGCGCCGGCGCTTCTTGGCGGCCGTGCGCGCGGGGCGGGCGCATGGTACAGCGGATGCGGGGCAGCCCGGCGGCGGCGCGCGTTTCGTGGCAGGATGCGCGGCATCCGAACCGCACCCCACAGGAGACAGCAGTGAGCAAAGCAGTCGTGATCCGCCAGAACGGCGGCCCCGAGGAAATGGAACTCGTCGACGTCGAGGTCGGCCAGCCCGGGCCGGGCGAGATCCGCATCCGCCACCAGGCGGCGGGCCTGAACTTCATCGACGTCTACCAGCGCACCGGCCTGTACAAGCTGCCCATGCCGCTCACGCTCGGCATGGAAGGCGCGGGCATCGTGGAGGCCGTGGGCGAGGGCGTCACCCACCTGAAGGCGGGCGACCGCGCCGCCTACGCCAGCCAGCCGCCCGGTTCGTACTCCGAGGTCCGCGTGATGCCCGCCAAGTGCGTGGTGAAGCTGCCCGACGCGATCGGCTTCGACACCGGCGCGGCCATGATGCTCAAGGGCCTGACGGCGCAGTACCTCCTCAAGCGCACGCTGCCGCAAGGCGGCCTGCAGCCCGGCGACTTCGTGCTGTTCCACGCCGCGGCCGGCGGCGTCGGCCTCATCGCCTGCCAGTGGGCGAAGGCGCTGGGCCTGCAGCTGATCGGCACCGCGGGCACCGACGAGAAGTGTGCGCTGGCGAAGGAGCACGGCGCGGCGCACGTCATCAACTACGGCAAGGAAGACTTCCTCGCCCGGGTCAAGGACATCACCGGCGGCAGGGGCGTGAAGGTCGTGTACGACTCGGTGGGCAAGGACACCTGGGAGAGGTCGCTCGACTGCCTGGCGCCCTTCGGCCTGATGGCGAGCTTCGGCAACGCCTCCGGCCCGGTGCCGCCGTTCTCGCCGGCGGTGCTGGCCAGCAAGGGCTCGCTGTACGTGACGCGGCAGACGCTCTTCACGCACATCGCCACGCGCGAGGCGACGCAGCAGATGGCCGACGACCTGTTCGAGGCGGTCACCAGCGGCAAGGTGAAGATCCGCATCGACCAGCGCTTCCCGCTGGCCCAGGTGCGCGAGGCGCACGAGGCCCTGGAAGCGCGCAAGACGACCGGCTGCACCATCCTCACCCTGTAAGGGCTTTCCCGGGTGCGCGCCACCCCTGAGTTGCCGATTCCTACATGCGCATGGCTTGCGCGCTTTCAGCCCGGCTGGAGCGCGCGGCCTACAGTCTGCTCCCAGAAACGGCGGCCCGCGACGGGCGTCGCTGGGAGAAGCAAGATGCGCGTCTACATCGTCGACGACAGTACCACCGTCCGCAACAACCTCAGCCAGACGCTCGGGGAGCTCGCGCAGATCGAGCCCGCGGGCACCACCGACACCGAGCACGAGGCCAAGCGCTGGCTGGCGGCCAACGACTGGGACCTGGCCATCATCGACCTGTTCCTGCGCGAGGGCTCGGGCATGAACGTGCTGCAGGGGCTGCGCCGCTCGCGCCCCGGCCAGCGCATCGTGGTCCTGAGCAACCATTCCTCGCCCGACGTGCGCTGGCGCTGCCGGCAGCTGGGCGCGGACGCGGTGTTCGACAAGTCGCTGGAGATCGAGGACCTGGTGGCCTACTGCCAGGCGCTGCGCGCGCCCGCGGAGGAGGCG
>JAEZEB010000018.1 GCA_023438115.1 Pseudomonadota bacterium
GCCGTCCTTACTGCGAAGCGGCCGGCGTCGCGGGCGTGGCCGCCGCAGGCGCCGAGGCGGCACCAGTGGCGGGATCGGCGGCCGGCGCGGGCGCAGGCGCGGGTTCCGGAGCAGGCGCCGGGGCAGCCGACGGCGCCGGAGCGGGAGCCGGTTCTTCGGTCTTGCCGCAGGCGGCAAGGGCGACGGCGGTGACCAGGGCGGCGAGAACGAGCGAGCTTTTCATGGGACTTCCTTGTTGTGGCTGGAATGACGCAAGACGGGGAGATGCACGCCATTCGCGCACCTCCCCGTCCGTCGGAAATTATAGCTGCGCGTTAAGAAATAACGCTTCGTAAACGATGCAAGCAGATCGCTTTCAGAGACCCAAAGTCGTCGCCGGAAACGCGGGCGTGGACTGCCGCAGCCACTCCTGCAATTGCTCGCGCAGCGCCACGCGGCGTTCGGACTCGCTGCCGCTGTAGCCGATGGAGCGCTCCGGCTCGCGCCGCTCCAGCACCCAGCCGGGACTCCAGATCGCGCTGGGGACGTCCAGCGGGTCGGCCGAGGGACACGCGGTGGCGGTCACGACGTGCGACCAGGTCGTGCGCCACTGCACGAAGCGTGCGTGTTCGCGCACCACGATGCCGTAGTCGCGCGCCAGCAGCACCATGCGGCGGCCGCTCTTCGCCCAGGCGTTCAACGATTCCGCGACGGCGCGCTCGCCCAGCGGCCAGTCCTCGAAGTTCGCGTCCGCCAGGATGATCTCGCGCCAGCCCTCGCGCGCGGCGCAGGCCAGCGCATCGCGCACGAGGGTGCGGAAGGTCTCGCGGCCCTCGAAGCGGCCCTGCGGCAGCGCGGGCGCGGCAGCATCGTTCATGGCTTCTCCTCCTCGGGATGCAGCCAGCCGGCTTCGCACCAGCTGTCCAGCAATTCGCGCGCCGCGGGACTGGCCGCGGCGAGCTCCGCGGCTTCCAGCCGGCGCCGGTCCGCGAGCTTGCGCATCAGCGCCGCGTCGCGGCCGCCTGCGCGCCAGGCTTCGCCGTTGATGAACACGTGCCGGCGATCGTGCAGCATGCGGCTGCGCGCATCGAGCACCAGCGCGCGTGGCCGGCGCGGTGCCGTCCCCGGCTCGAACCACACGTTGGCCTTGGGTTCCGTGAGGTACTCGCCCAGCGCGCGTTGCACCGCCAGCGGGTCCTTGAGGGCGGCCGCGAGCGCATCGTGCGCGAACTGCGCCAGCGCCTCGGGCACCGCCCCGGGCGCGTCGGTGGCCGGCTGCGAGGGATCGCGGTAGAGGCGCGCGGGCGCGTCGTCCGCCGCTGCATCCGCGATGCGCTGCAGCAGTTCGCGCGCCAGCTCACCCTGGGCCGGCGCGCGGAAGCCGATCGAATAGGTCTGGCAGTCGCCGCCCACGGCCACGCCGTCGTGCGCATAGCGCGGCGGCAGGTACAGCATGTCGCCGGGCTCCAGCACGTACTCCTCCTCGGGGCGGAAGTCCTGCAGGATCTTCAGCGGCACGCCCTCCTGCAGCGCGAGATCCGCCTGGCGGCCGATGCGCCAGCGGCGGGTGCCCTGGGCCTGCAGCAGGAAGACGTCGTAGCTGTCGAAATGCGGGCCCACGCCACCGCCGTCGCTGGCGTAGCTGATCATCAGGTCGTCCAGGCGCGCGGCGGGAAGGAAGGAGAAGCCGTGCAGCAAGGCATGCGCGGCGGGCTCGTGCAGGTCGACGCCCTGCACCAGCAGCGTCCAGCCGGGCTGCTTGAGCGGCGGCAGCGCACGGCGCGCGAACGGGCCGCGCTGCAGGCGCCAGGCCTTGCCCTCGCGCACCACGAGGCGCGATTCGACCTCGTCGCGCGCGGCCAGCGCGAACAATGCGGACGGCGACAGCACCGGCCGCAGCCCCGGCACCGCGTTGCGCACGAGCAAGGGCTTCTTCTGCCAGTGCCTCTTCATGAACTGCTCGGGGGAAAGCCCGCCGAGCAGCGGGAGGGGTCGTGTGATCTGCATGGCGAACTGCGACAATTCTCCTATGGAAATCACACCGAACTGCGTCGTCGCGCTGACCTGGACCCTGAAGGACACGCTGGGGGAGGAGCTCGATCGGCTCGAGGAGCCGGTGGAGTTCCTCGTGGGCGGCAACGACCTGCTCGCGAAGATCGACGAAGCGCTGCAGGGCCATGAACCCGGCGACCGCGTCGACCTGCACCTGGAACCGGAAGACGCCTTCGGCGACTACGACGAACAGCGCGTGTTCCTCGAACCGCGCTCGGTGTTCCCCAAGGAGCTGGAGGAAGGCATGACCTTCGAGGGCCTGCCCGCGGGCGCCACCAGCCAGGATGCGCCGCGCGACCTGCTCTACACCGTGACCGAGATCTATCCCGAGCACGTGGTCCTGGACGGCAACCACCCGCTCGCGGGCATCGCCCTGCGGCTGCACCTGAAGGTGGAAGCCGTGCGCGAGGCGACGGAGGACGAAGTCGGCCAGGGCACGCTGGGCACGGGCTTCTTCCGCATAGGCGACGCCTGAAGGAACAGCCGGACGCGAAGGTCGCAAAGGTCGCAAAAGGACATCCATTCAAAGGAATTTCTTTTGCGACTTTGCGCGTCTTTGCGGCCTTTGCGTCCGGCTGTCCGCATTCAAAAAAACGCCCGGCAGCGCCGGGCGTCTTTCGTTTCACCTGCGCGCCATCAGCCGCGATAGATCACGCCGTTGTCCACGCGCACGCGGTCGCCCACGCGCAGGTCGCCGGTGGCGGGCACTTCGTACGTGCGGATCACGCCCTGGTCGGACTGCATCGTGATGCGGTAGCCGGGCGCCGTCGTGACGCCTTGCGCATTGCGTGCCACCTGGTTGCCGATCGCCGCGCCGGCCACGCCACCCAGCACGGTGGCGGCGGTGCGGCCCGTGCCGCCGCCGATGGTGCTGCCCAGCGCCGCACCGGCCAGGCCGCCCACCACGGCGCCCAGGATGTTGTTGCTGGTCGGGGCGTGCGTGCCCGCGGGCATGTATTCGATGTTCAGGATGCGGCCGTACTCGGTGCCAGCCACGGGGTACTGCGCCGCCGGATAGCTGGAGGCCGGATACGTCGTGGTCGTGCCGTAGGTCGGGCCCATGGGATACGACGAGCAGGCGGCGAGCGACAGGGCGGCCAGGCCACCGGCCAGCACCGTCGTCAGGCGGGAAACGTTGCGCATGAATTTCTCCTTCGTTCGATGAACAGTTCACCGGCTGCCCGGCGGGCGTTGCCGTGTAGAGCCTCATTGAAGCGAAGAGATGCCCTGCAAGACCGCAGGGTTTCGCGCAGCTTTCTGTAGTCCCGCGTTGTACAGGGTGTCAGCCCCGGCCCACGGAACCCTGCATCAGCTCTTCCCTGTGGAGCCGTAGCCGCCGGCGCCGCGCTGCGTGGCGGGGAACTCGTCGACCACGTTGAAGGAAGCCTGCACCACCGGCACCACCACCAGCTGCGCGAGGCGCTCCATCGGCTGCAGCGTGAAGGGGGTGTCGCTGCGGTTCCACGCGCTCACCATCAGCTGGCCCTGGTAGTCGCTGTCGATCAGCCCGACGAGGTTGCCCAGCACGATGCCGTGCTTGTGGCCCAGCCCCGAGCGGGGCAGGATCAGCGCCGCGTAGCCGGGGTCCTTCAGCCAGATCGCGATGCCCGTGGGCACGAGCTTCCAGGCGTTGGGCTCCAGCGTGAGCGGCGCGTCCAGGCAGGCGCGCAGGTCGAGGCCGGCGCTGCCCGGCGTGGCGTAGGTGGGGAGCTGGTCCGCCATGCGCGGATCCAGGATCTTGACGTCGACTTTCATGCTTTCTTCGCGGCGGGCAGGCGGCGGGCGATCTCGGCGGCCAGGCGCCGGGCGCACTCGATCTTGGAAGCGCGCGGCAGTTCGACCACGCCCTGGGCATCCACCAGCAGCATCTGGTTGTCGTCCTGTCCGAAGGTGAGCGGGCCGATGTTGCCCACCAGCAGCGGGATGCCCTTGCGCTTGCGCTTGGCCGTGGCGTGCTTCACGAGGTCGTGGCTCTCGGCGGCGAAACCCACGCAGAACAGCGCGCCGCTAAGCGCGCGGGGTTGCTGCGCCACCGTGGCGAGGATGTCGGGGTTCTCGGTGAAGGCGATCGTGGGCGCCTGGCCGCTGCCGTCCTTCTTGATCTTCTCGCCGGACTCGCTGGCCGGGCGCCAGTCGGCGACGGCGGCCGTGGCGATGAAGACGTCCGCATCGCCTGCTTCCGCCTCGGTCGCCGCGAGCATTTCGCGGGCGGACTTCACGTCGATGCGGCGCACGCCGCGCGGCGCCTGCAGGCTCACCGGGCCGGCGACCAGCGCCACCTCGGCCCCCGCTTCGCGCGCGGCACGGGCGATGGCGAATCCCATCTTGCCCGAGGAGTGGTTGGTGATGCCGCGGATCGGATCCAGCGCCTCGAAGGTGGGCCCGGCCGTCACCACCACCTTGCGGCCGGCGAGGCTCTTGGGCTGGAAGAAGGCGACCAGGTCCTCCAGCAGCTCGTGCGGCTCCAGCATGCGGCCGTCGCCCGTCTCGCCGCAGGCCTGGAAGCCGCTGCCCACGCCGAGGATGGTGGCGCCGTCCGCGTCCAGCTGCGCCATGTTGCGCTGCGTGGCGGGATGCGCCCACATCTCGCGGTTCATCGCCGGCGCGATCAGCAGCGGCACGCTGTGGATCGGCCGCGCCAGGCACAGGAGCGACAGCAGTTCGTCGGCGCGTCCATGCACCAGCTTCGCCATGAAGTCGGCGCTGCAGGGCGCGACCAGGATGGCGTCCGACTCCCGCGACAGGTTGATGTGCGGCATGTTGTTCGGCTCGCGCGCGTCCCACTGCGAGGTGTAGACGGGGCGCCCGGACAGCGCCTGCATGGTGACGGGCGTGATGAACTGTTCGCTCGCTTCCGTCATCACGACCTGCACGGTCGCGCCCTCCTTGACGAGCGCGCGGCACAGCTCCGCCGCCTTGTAGCAAGCGATGCCGCCGGTGAGTCCGAGGACGATGTGCTTGCCGGCCAGGTCGTTCATGGGGCGGAGTGTAAGGGGAGTGGCCGTCGGGGTTCGGCTTCGCGCTCACCCCGACCTACGCGCCGGACAGCGCACCCTGCTCCCTGCCGATCCGCATGCGGGCGGATGCCAAGGCCCCAAGTGCCCGAACGAAAACGAACGAACTGAGGCATTTGAAGCACATCCGCGCCCTTCGCCGGCCGGGG
>JAEZEB010000156.1 GCA_023438115.1 Pseudomonadota bacterium
CCCCGGGGGGGCCCCTCGGCCGGCCCGGCGGAAGATCAGCGCAGTTGCTGGAACGCGGCAAGCGGCGGACGCGGTCCGCACAGCCGGCGTGGCGCCGGCTCCCGCGCTCTCGCACGGGACATTGCTCGCAAGCGGAGCCGCAGCGACGGGGCGCGCGGACATCCGCAAATGGATTTGCCGCAAATATACCTGATCCGGGAAACCGGCGTCCGCGCGCGCCCTGCCCCGACCCTTCGCAGGGGTGCGGATTGCGGCGCCGCGCCACCCGAACTCTCCCCCTTGACGGCCGCCCGCGCTGGCACGACGCTTGCGTGGATTTTCCCGTTCCAAAGTCCGCAAGGAGACCCACAATGCGCCCCACCCGCCGCCACCTGCTGGCGCTCTGCGCCGTCCTGGCCAGCGCCGTCCCCGGCCTCAGCTTCGCGCAGGCGAAGCTGAAGGTCGCCGCCGTCTACACCGTGCCCTTCGAGCAGCAGTGGGTGAGCCGCATCCACAAGGCGCTGAAGGCGGCGGAGGCGCGCGGCGAAATCGAATACAAGGCGAGCGAGAACGTCGCCAACGCCGACTACGAGCGGGTGATGCGCGAATACGCCAACGCCGGCAACCAGCTGGTGATCGGCGAGGCCTTCGGCGTGGAGGCGGCGGCGCGCAAGGTGGCGCGCGACTTCCCCAAGGTCGCCTTCCTCATGGGCTCCTCCGGCAAGCCGCAGGCGCCCAACTTCAGCGTCTTCGACAACTACATCCAGGAGCCCTCGTACCTCACCGGCATGCTGGCCGGCGGGATGACCAAGAGCAACCGCATCGGCATGGTCGGCGGCTTCCCCATCCCCGAGGTCAACCGCCTGATGCACGCCTTCATGGCCGGCGCCAAGGAGGTGAACCCGAAGGTCGAGTTCACCGTCACCTTCATCAACAGCTGGTTCGACCCGCCCAAGGCCAAGGAAGCCGCGTTCGCCATGGTGGACCAGGGCGCCGACGTGCTGTACGCCGAGCGCTTCGGCGTCTCCGATGCCGCCAAGGAGCGCGGCAAGCTCGCGGTGGGCAACGTGATCAACACCCAGGACAAGTACCCGGACACCGTTTTCGCCTCGGCGCTGTGGCACATGGAGCCGACCATAGCCCGCGCCATCCAGGCGGTGAAGGGTGGCAAGTTCAAGGCCGAGGACTACGGCCAGTACTCGATGATGAAGTACAAGGGCTCCGAGCTCGCGCCGCTGGGCACCTTCGAGAAGAAGGTCCCGGCCGACCTGATGGCGAAGGTGAAGGCGCGCGAGAAGGACATCGTGGAAGGCAAGTTCACCGTGAAGGTGGACGACAGCCAGCCGAAGTCCACCGCGAAGTGACGGCCGCGGCCCCCGTGCTGCGGATGGAGGGGATCAGCAAGCGCTTCGGCCCCCTCCTCGCCAACGACGCCATCTCGCTGCAGCTCGCCGCCGGCGAGGTGCTGGCGCTGCTGGGCGAGAACGGCGCCGGCAAGTCCACGCTGGTTTCCATCCTCTTCGGCCACCATGCCGCGGACGCCGGCCGCATCGAGGTCGACGGCCGCGAGCTGCCGCCCGGGCAGCCGCGCGCCGCGCTCGCCGCCGGCATCGGCATGGTGCACCAGCACTTCACCCTCGCCGACAACCTGAGTGTGCTGGACAACGTGGTGCTGGGCACCGAGCCGCTGTGGCGGCCCTTCAGCCGGCGCGGCGCCGCCCGCACGCGCCTGCTGGAGGTGGCGCGCCGCTTCGGCCTGCCGGTGGACCCCGATGCTCTGGTCGGCAGTCTCTCGGTGGGCGAGCGCCAGCGCGTGGAGATCCTGAAGGCGCTGTACCGCGGCGCACGCGTGCTGATCCTCGACGAGCCGACCGCCGTGCTCACGCCGCAGGAAAGCGAATCGCTGTTCGCGACGCTGGCCGACATGGTGGCGCAGGGCCTGGCAGTGATCTTCATCAGCCACAAGCTCGCCGAGGTGCTGCGCGTGGCGCATCGCGTCGTGGTGCTGCGGGGCGGCCGCGTGGTGGCCGAGGCGCAGGCGGACCGCACCACGCCCGCCGAACTGGCGCGCTGGATGGTGGGGCAGGACATCGCGCTGCCGCAGGCGCAGCGCGGCGCCAGCGGCGAAGGCCCCGTCGTCGCCGCGCTGCAAGGCGTGCATGCCGGCAGCGGGCGCGACCGGCTGCGCGACGTTTCGCTGGAACTGCGCGGCGGCGAGATCACGGCGATCGCGGGTGTCTCGGGCAACGGCCAGCTCGCGTTGGCGGAATTGCTGTCGGGCCTGCGCAAGCCGGAAGCGGGCGAGCTGCGCCTGCCGCCCGCGGGCGTTGCGCGCATCCCGGAGGACCGGCAAGGCACCGGCGTGATCGGCGACCTGCCCGTGTGGGAGAACGCCGTGTCGGAGCGCCTACGCACGCCTGCGTTCCGGAGCGGGCCGTGGATCCGCCGCCAGGCCGCGCGGGCCCATGCACGCGCGATCGAGCAGGCCTTCGACGTGCGCGGCGCGGGCCTGGATGCGCCCGCGCGCGTGCTCTCCGGCGGCAACATGCAGAAACTGATCCTGGGCCGCGCGCTCATGGCGCCCGACGGCCAGGCGCCGCGCCTGATCGTCGCGCACCAGCCCACCTGGGGACTGGACGTGGGCGCCGTCGCCTACGTGCAGCAGCGCCTGCTGGCGGCGCGCGACGCGGGCGCCGCCGTGCTCCTGATTTCCGACGACCTCGACGAGGTGATGGCACTCGGCGATCGGATCGCCGTGCTGCACGCGGGGCAGCTCACGCCCGCGCACCCCGCGGCGGCCTGGACGCGCGAATCGATCGGCCTGGCGATGGCAGGAGCGCATCCCGCATGAGGCTGGAAAGACGTACGACGGTGGCGCCGCTGGCGCTGCTGCTGGCGCCGGTGGGCGCCGTCGCCTTCACGCTCGCGGTGAGCACGTTGCTGGTGCTGTGGGCCGGCGCACCGGTGGGCCCGACCTGGGCCGCCGTGGTGCGCGGGGGCTTCGGCTCGCTGTTCGCCTGGAGCGAGACGCTCACGCGCGCCACGCCGCTGATCCTCACGGGCCTTGCCGCGGCGCTGGCGTTCCGCGCGCGGCTCTGGAACATCGGCGCCGAGGGCCAGCTTTATGCGGGCGCGCTGGCCGCCGTCGCCGTGGCGGGCCTGGCCGGCGAAGGATCGAACCTGCCTGTTCCCTTGTTGGCGATCGGCATGTTCCTCGCGGCGGCCGCCGCCGGCGCCGTGCTGCTGCTCGGGCCCGCGCTGTGCAAGGCCAAGCTGGGCGTCGACGAAGTGGTGACCACCCTGCTCCTCAACTTCATCGTGCTGCTCGGCGTGTCCGCGCTGCTGGACGGGCCGATGAAGGATCCCTTGTCCCTCGGCTGGCCGCAGAGCATCGCGATTCCAGTCGAACTGGAACTCTCGCGGCTGGTGGAAGGCTCGCGCGTGCACTCCGGGCTGGTGGGCGCGATCGTCCTCGCGGTGGCCTGCTGGATCGTCTTGCGCTTCTCGGTCTTCGGTTTCGACGTGCGCGCCTTGGGCGCGAACCCGCGCGCGGCGGCCTTCGCGGGCGTGCGTCCCCTGCGGACGCTGGCGTGGGTGGCCGTTCTTTCCGGCGGACTCGCGGGCCTGGCCGGCGCCGTGGAAGTGGCGGGCCGCGCAGGCTACGTGACGCTCGACATGTCGCCGGGCTACGGCTACGCGGGCATCGTCATCGCCATGCTGGCCGGCCTGCATCCGCTGGGCGTGGTGGCCGCGGCGATCTTCGTGGCCGGCGTGCAGGTGGGCGCCGACAGCATGAGCCGCGTGGTGGGCGTGCCGACCTACATCGCCGACGTGATCGTGTCGGCCTCGCTGGTGGCGGTGCTCGTGGCGACGCTGCTGGCGCAGCACCGGGTGCGATTCCGATGAGCGAGCTGATGGACCTGCTGGCCAGCCAGCCTTTGTGGATCGCGGTGCTGCGCATCGCCACGCCGCTGATCTTCGGCACGCTGGGCGTTCTGCTGTGCGAGCGCGCGGGCGTCCTCAACCTGGGCATCGAAGGCATCATGGTCGCTGGCGCCTTCAGCGGCTGGCTGGCGGTTTACCTCGGCCTGCCGCTGTGGGGCGGCGTGGCCGTCGCCGCCCTCGCGGGCATGGCGTTCGGCGCGCTGCACGCGCTGCTGACCGTGGTGCTGGCGCTGTCGCAACACGTGTCGGGCCTGGGCATCACGCTGCTGGCGACTTCGCTGAGCTACTACGCCTATCGCCTGAGCTTCCCCAAAGTGAGCACGCCGCCGACCGTGACGCCCTTCGCGCCCATGGACGGACTGGGCATCCCCATCCTGTCCGCGCAGA
Organism: Pseudomonadota bacterium; assembly: GCA_023438115.1. Taxonomy (GTDB): domain Bacteria; phylum Pseudomonadota; class Gammaproteobacteria; order Burkholderiales; family Burkholderiaceae_C; genus Ramlibacter. The sequence continues at coordinate 4,312 of JAEZEB010000156.1, forward strand.
CGCCGCTGACGCTGCTGGCGCTGTTGCTCGTTCCCGCCATCGCGTGGTTCCTGTACCGCACGCCCGCGGGCCTGGCCGTGCGTATGGTGGGCGAGAACCCGCAGGCCGCCGAGAGCCAGGGCGTGCCCGTGCTCGCCGCGCGCAGCCTGGCGGTGATCGCGGGATCGGGCCTGATGGGCGTGGCCGGCGCCTTCCTCACGCTGTCGGCCTTCGACGCCTTCTTCTTCAACATGGTCAACGGCCGCGGCTGGATCTGCGTGGCGCTGGTGGTGTTCGCGTCCTGGCGGCCGGGCAAGGCGCTGCTGGGCGCCCTGCTCTTCGCCTTCTTCGACGCGCTGCAGCTGCGGCTGCAGCAATCCGGCGCGGCGGTGCTGCCGTACCAGGTGTACCTGATGCTCCCCTATGCGCTGTCCATCCTGGCGCTGGTGCTGGTGGCGCGCCGCGCCGCGTACCCGCAGGCGCTGATGAAGCCGTATCGCAAAGGGGAGCGCTGAGGTTTCCGGGCTTCGGTGAGCGGTTCGGTGGGCAACGAGTTGCCCACCCTACGGGCTTCGGGGCGCTGTCCGGTGGGCCACGAGTTGCCCCCCCTACGTAGGGGGGGGGGCGG
>JAEZEB010000163.1 GCA_023438115.1 Pseudomonadota bacterium
CCCCGGGTCCTGCCGCCGACGCGGCAGCCGACGACGGCGCCGGCCTCACGGGCGGCGCCACGACTTGAAGGAGTGCAATGCATGGCCGATCTTGCGACTTCCAGCCTCCGGGCGGGTCCCTTTCCCCTGAAGCGGATCCTGGTCCTCAGCGACCTCACCGACGCCGCCGCCAACGCGGCCTGGCGCGCCGCCCTGCTGGCGCAGGAGCACGGCGCGTGGCTGCGCATCGTGCACGTGCGCGGCTTGGGCGAGGATGCCGCGACGGCGCAGCGGCGCCTGGACGCACTGGCCTGGCAGCTGCAGGAGCACCTGCGCATCGCGGTGCTCGCGCAGTCGGTGCGCGGCGGCCTGCGGCGCGAGCTCGCGCTGGCCGCGACCGACATGGACCTGGTCGTCACGCGCGCGGCGCCGGGACGCTGGGCGCGCGACTGGCTCGCGGGCACCCATCCCGAACGCATCGCGCAGCTGTGCGGCCGCCCCACGCTGGTGGTGCGCAAGGCCGCCGCGGTGCCCTACCAGCGCGTGATCGCGGGCGTGCGCCACGGTCCGCATGCGGCCGCGTGCATCGCCGCCGCCACCGGCATGGCTGGCGGACCGCACGCCGAACTGCTGGCGGAACTCGGTGCCGACAGCCAGCTGCTGCCGCGGGACGATCCCGGCTTCGAGAGCCGCGCGGGGCACGTGGAAGCCCGCATCCACGAACTCGCGCAGGCCACGCCCGGCGCGCGCATGAAGGAAGCGCCGTGCGTGGTGTTCACGCGCTCGGTCGACGTGCTGCTGGAAAAGGAGCAGGCGCTCTTCCCTGACCTGGTGGTGGTGCCCCGCACGGCGGGCCGCCTGCCGCCCTGGTTCACGCCTTCGCTTTCGCGCCGGCTGCTGGTGCGCACGATGGCCGACACGCTGATCCTGCCGGGGGCTTCCGATGCTGCGTCCGCGCCCACGCAGCATCCGGGCGAGCTGTCGCCGGTGCTGGGCGCGCACGGCGCGAAGGTGTGGCCCTCGTGACGCAACCGGAACTCAGCCTCCTCCTGGGCCTGCTGGGTGCGACCTGTGCGCTGGCGGCGGGCCTGGGCTGGCGCAACGAAGACAGCCGCCGCGACGTGGCATTGATGCTGGGCATCGGCTGCGTGATGGGCGTGGCATCGGCTCTGCTGCAGGTCTTTTAGGCGGCCTGCTTCGATGAAGTGCACCGGCCTATACACTGGGCCCGATGATCCCTGCCGACATCTCGCCTCTCGAAACGCGGCAGTTCCACCTGCTCATCCGCAGGAGCGGCGCCCACCCGGACGCTTTCAAGCTGCGCAAGTTCCGGTATCTCAGCGGGAAAGGCTACAAGGTCCGCGTGGTGGGCCGCGGCGCGGCGACCGTGTACGACACGGAAGATGCGACCTCCTGGATGGGACATTTCGCGCAGGACGTGGAGAAGGGCCTCTTCGGCACGGACGTGGGCGGCGCCGAACTCGATGCACCCCTGGCGGCCGCGCTGGCCGAGGTGGAGAAGGCGCTCGCCCAGCGGGGCCTCGCGGGCGCGCTTGCCGTGCTGAACCAGCGCGTGCCGCATCGCTTCACCGCGCTCTACCGCCGCGTCGGGCAGGCGCTCCACAACCTCGCCACCGCCGACAAGTACCTCCACCTGGATGCGCTGGACCTGCGCGTCGTGCCACTGAAGGACAGCTATTGCCAGTTCGTGCTGCGCGACGGGCTCTTCGTCACGCAGGAGTCCGGTGACGACACGCGCCTGCAGGGGCATCCGTACAGCGGCATCGTCGGCTCCTACGTGGGCGTGCCCGTGCGCGACCGCGCCGGCGCCGTGGCGGGCACGCTGTGCCACTTCGACCTCGCCAGCCACGAGGTGCCCGACGACGAGTACCTGCTGCTCGATCGCGCGGCGCGGCTGATGACCGCGTTCCTCGCGCCCTAGGCGCGCGCTAGAAGTTGATGCGCACGGAGGGTGCGCTGCGCTGCGCCTCGCCGTGGTACACGGCCTCGATGTTGTTGCCGTCCGGATCGAGCACGAAGGCGGCGTAGTAGCCCGGGTGGTAGTTCCTGCGCTCGCCCGGCGCGCCGTTGTCGCGGCCGCCGTGCGCCAGCGCCGCGCGGTGGAAGGCCTGCACCATCGCCTGGTCGCGGGCCTGGAAGGCGAGGTGGTGGCGCCCCGTCAGCACGCCCTGCGCGGCCGGACTGTCGGCCGAGGAGACGAAGAGTTCGTCGGCCCAGAAGTAGCCTTCGCCCGTGCCGCCCATCGGGACGCCCAGCGCCTCGAAGACGGCGGCATAGAAGCGCTGCGAGGCGGCCACGTCGCGCACGACGAGCTGGACGTGGTCGATCAGGCGGCCGCGGTGGAGCTCCTGGGTTTCCATGTTCGCATCCTCTCGGAATGGGGTGCGCGCAGTATCGCGCGATGCGAACGGTTCAGCGCAGCATGTCGCGCGTGCTGGTGACCAGCACGCAGGTGCAGCCGGTCTCGCTGAAGACGCGCTGGTCGCTGGCGCCCTGGGCGCCGAAGTTGTAGTCGCCGGGCAGCAGCTTGTTGTCGTCGATCCAGAGTTCGCCGTCGAGGAGGTGCAGTTCCTCCACGCCGGCGTGCGTGTGCGGTGGATAGGACGCACCGGGGGCGAGGCGCACCAGCATGCTCACGCGGTGGTTCTCTTCATCGTTGGCCAGCAGCTTGCATTCGATGCCCGGCGCCACCTGCTCCCATGCGGGCTCGACCCAGCTCTCGTCGGGCGCGGGAAGAACCGGTTGGCCGCCCGTCTCCTGCGCGATGCGCTGTGCGAGGCGCGCCTGCAGCGGCGCCGTCGGCCGCAGCACGTCGGTGGGCCAGTCCGCGAAGGTGTCGACCACCGCACGCAAGGCATGCAGTTCCGCCTGGCAATGCGCGCAGCCGGCAAGGTGCGCCTCCACCGCGGCCACCTCGCGCGCAGGCAGGGCCTGCAGCGCATGGGCGCACACCAGGTCGTCCCACTCGGGCGCGTGCGGCGTGCTCATCGCGGGCTCCCTTCCGCGGCCATGGCGCGCCGCAATTTCTGCAGGCCGGACCGGATGCGCGTCTTCACGGTACCCAGCGGCTGGTCGAGCCGCACGGCCGTTTCGGCGTGCGTGAGCCCCGAGAAGAACGAGGATTCGATGGCTTGGCGCTCGCCCGGCTCCAGGCCGTCCAGCGCGTGGACGAGCATGCGGCGCTGCTCGCCACGTTGCACGAGGTCGGGCGCCTCGGCCGTGTCTTCCGCCAGGGGTGCCCCGCCGGCGGGATCCGCGCGCTTGCGGCGCTGCTCGAAGCGCAGCCGGTCGATGGCGCGCGAGCGGCCCTGGTTCATGATCCATCCGAGGACCGTGCCATTGGCCGGATCGTAGGCGGCGGCGCGCCGCCAGACGTCGTGGAAGACGTCCAGGGTCACTTCCTCGGCCGTTTCGCGGCTTCCGGTGATGCGCATGGTCAGCGTGAAGACGAGGCGGTTGGCGCGGGCATACAAGGCATGCAGCGCAAGCTGGTCGCCGTCCGCGGCCGCGCGGACGAGCCGCACCCAGTCCGCCTCGGCCACGAGCGACTTCGAACGGTCGGGATAGAGGACGTCACCGAGGGTGGAAACCGCGGCCCCTGGGCGCCTCTCTTCTCTTGCATGCTGCGCCACGGCCGGGATTTTGCAGCGGCCGCCGGGCCTTCCGCAAGACGGCGCGCGCCGGGGAATCCCTCAGGCGGGGCGGCGGTCATCCGGGTCTTCCGGCCGCGCGGGCTGTCCGAAGCCTTCCAGTCCGGACTCCGCCTCGCGCTCTTGCAGGAGGAGGTCCACCGTGCGCAGCAGCAGCTGGGGCGGCAGTTCGTCGCCGCGCGCCATGTAGCGCCGCAGCAGCAGGCTGCTCATGCCCAGCCTGCGCGCCAGGCGCTCCTCGCCTCCCACCAGCTCGCAGGCGGCACGCAGCAACCGGGCCGACGTATCGCCGGAAGGAGGAGGTCTGGATCGGTCGGACGGCATGGCGGCTCCGCACCGGAAGCCGGTGTGTCCATCCAAACGACAACGCGGCGCGCCTGGATTGCCCGGAGATGCAACGACATGTTCGGCGGGCCGCGGCGCGGCGCCAGCGCCCGCTGGCCTAGAGTGCGGGGCATGCCGCACGCCTACCTCTACCTCGCCGTCGCCATCCTCGCGGAGGTGGCCGCCACCAGCTTCCTCAAGGCTTCGGCCGGCTTCACGAAATGGCTGCCGAGCCTGGTGACCGTCGTGGGCTACTGCGTGTCCTTCTACTTCCTGTCCCTCACGCTGGCCTTCATCCCGACGGGGATCGCGTACGCGATCTGGTCGGGCATCGGCATCGTGCTCATCTCGCTGCTCGGGTGGATCTTCTTCGGCCAGACGCTCGACGCCGCGGCGATCGCGGGCATGGGGCTGATCGTCGCCGGCGTGGTGGTGATCAACCTCTTCTCGAAGTCGGCAGCGCACTAGCGCGGCGCAGCGCGTCTTCGTGCATGGCCTGGCCATACGCTCGGATGGCGTCGAGCATGCCGTGCAGGCTGGCGGGCGGGATGGTTTCCCAGGCACGCAGGATCCGCAGCCCGGGCTGCGATGGCATGCCGCGCAGGTAGAGCGCATGCGCCTGCGGATCGATGGCGCGGTCGATGGGCACTTCGATCTCCTGGAGTTGGACGATGCCTTCGCGCACGGGCGTCCGGCCGCCATCCGCGAGATGCGCCGTCGGCAAGGGGATGCGTTCGACCCTTCCCTCGGCATCCGCGATGTCGGCCCAGGTTTCGCAGGGGATGCGCCGGTAGCGCGGAACGGGCGCCTCGCGCGGATAGCCGTGCAGTTCGCGGTCCACCCATTCGCATCCGTGCGCGAGCGGGAGGGCGGCGAAGCGGGTGCGCAGATCGCGCAGTTCGTGCACGAGGGCGGCGGCCGGTTGAAGAGGCATGGTGGTTGCATGGTAGCGCCCGTGTCCGGGCGTGGACGCGTCGCCCGTAGGTCGGCGGTGAGCGCGAAGCCGAACCCCGACGCCTCGCGCAACGCAAAAGGCCCGCGTCGCCGCGGGCCTCCCCAACTCATGCCTTGCCGATCAATGGGCCATGTCACCATGCGCGGCCGGATGCGACGCCTTGTACACCGAACCGTCCGCCTTGCCCTTGACTTCGAGCATGCCGGCCAGGCCCTTGCCGGCGCGCGACAGCGCATGGTCCACCAGCACGTAGTTGCCGGGGTAGTCCAGCTTGAAGTCCACGATGGTCGCGCCGCCGGCGGGCACCAGCGTCGTCTGCACGTTGTCCTTCACGGTGTTGGTCGATCCTTCGCTGTACACCTTGTCGAAGATCTCGCCGATCACGTGGAAGGACGACACCTTGTTGGGGCCGCCCACGCCGAAGTAGATGCGCACCGTCTCGCCCACGTTGGCCACCATCTTGTGCTCCTTGCCCAGCGCGCCCACCGAACCGTTGAAGGTGTAGTAGGTCGGCAGCTCGTCGCCCGCCTTGTCGTGGCTGTATTCGTGGTGGCCCTTGGTGCCGAACTTGTGGTTCGTGTACAGGTCGCCCTGCATCACGTAGAACTCCTTGTCCACCTTGGGCAGGCCCGCCTTGGGCTCCACCAGGATCAGGCCGTACATGCCGGCGGAGATGTGGTGGGCCACCGACGGCGTGGCGCAGTGGTACACGTACAGGCCCGGGTTCAGCGCCTTGAAGGTGATGGTCTTGGTCTCGCCGGGGGCCACTTGCGTGTCGGCGCCGCCGCCCGCGCCGCCGGTGACGGCGTGCAGGTCGATGGAGTGCACCGCCTTGCTGTTCCTGTTGTTGGTCAGCGCCAGTTCGACCGTGTCGCCTTCCTTCACCCGCAGCATCGGGCCGGGCACCTTCTTGGCGAAGGTCCAGTAGGTGAAGGTGGTGCCGTCGTCCAGGCGGCCGTCCAGCTCCACGGTCTCGATGGCGTACTTCACCAGCTGGGGCGCGCGGGCACCGAGCGGGGCCGGCACGGCGTTGGGATCCTGCGCGATGCTCACCGCGTTGGCGGAAGCCGGGGCGATCGCGCCGGCGACTGGGGACGCGCCGAGCACGGTGGTGGCCGGGGCCGCAGGCGCCTTGGCCGAAGCATCGGCCGGGCCGGTCACCTCGATCAGGCCTTCCATGCCGATCTGGCGGTGGCCCGGCACGGAGCAGTAGTAGGTGAAGCTGCCCGACTGCGTGAGCTTGAACACCACCTTGGTGGGCGCGCTCTTGCCGTCGAACATGGCGGACCTGACCTTCAGCTCGTCGACCACGATGTCGTGCTGCGCGCCTTCGCCGCTGCTGATGGTGATCTCCACGGTGTCGCCGACCTTGCCCTTGATGGTGGGGTTGACCGTGCCCTTGGCGTCCAGGTAGACCATCTTGCCGCCGGCCATGCCGGTCTTGAGCACGATCTTGTGGACGACGCCCTGCGTGGCCGCGGCGGCGGGCTTGTTCGCGGCGATCTTGCCGACGGCGGTGGCGCCGACGGAGCCGATCAGCGGCGCCGACACGAACAGCACGGCGACCGCGAACGGGATGGGAGCGAACAGACGGGACATGGA
>JAEZEB010000298.1 GCA_023438115.1 Pseudomonadota bacterium
CCCCGGCGGTGATCGCCGTGGCCCGGCCGGTGGCCGTGGCGGCCCGCGTGGCGGCGTGAGCGCCGGCGCCGGCAACGTCGCCCCTGCCGATGGCAGCGACAAGCCGCAAGAAGCAACCGCAGGGGCGGAAGCCCCGAAATCTACCGTTAAGCGCGTGCCCCGTAAGACGGGCTCCGCGCCGGCCGGCACTCCCGCCGCTGACGGTAAAGGAGAGTAAACATGCTGCAACCCGCTCGCCGCAAATACCGCAAAGAGCAGAAGGGCCGCAACACCGGCATCGCCACGACGGGCAACTCCGTGGCCTTCGGTGACTTCGGCCTGAAGTGCACGGACCGCGGCCGCCTGACGGCCCGCCAGATCGAGGCCGCGCGTCGCGCGATCTCCCGCCACGTCAAGCGCGGCGGCCGCATCTGGATCCGTGTGTTCCCCGACAAGCCGATCTCCCAGAAGCCCGCCGAAGTGCGTATGGGTAACGGCAAGGGCAACCCCGAGTACTACGTGGCCGAGATCCAGCCGGGCAAGGTCGTCTTCGAGATCGTGGGCGTTCCCGAGCAGCTCGCTCGCGAGGCGTTCAAGCTGGCCGCCGCCAAGCTGCCGCTGCGCACCACGTTCGTCACCCGCCAGATCGGCGCCTGAGGAGTAGAGAACCATGACCGTGAAAGCCAAGGATCTCCGCGCCAAGGACGTCGCCGGCGTCGAAGCCGAAGTGAAGTCGCTGCAGAAGGCCCATTTCGGCCTGCGCATGCAGAAGGCCACGCAACAGCTCAACAACACCGCCACGCTGCGCTCCACGCGCCGTGACATCGCCCGCGCCAAGACCATCCTGGTGCAGAAGCGTGCGGAATCCGCCAAGTCCCCGAAGGAGTGAACATGACGGAAGCAAAGACCTCCCTCAAGCGCACTCTCGTCGGCCGCGTGGTGAGCGACAAGCGTGCGAAGACCGTGACCGTGCTGGTCGAGCGTCGGGTGAAGCACCCGATCTACGGCAAGATCGTGATCAAGTCGAGCAAGTACCACGCGCACGACGAGACCGGCCAGTTCCACACCGGCGACCTGATCGAGATCGAGGAATCGCGCCCGATCTCCAAGACCAAGAACTGGATCGCGACCAAGCTGCTCGAGAAGGCGGCGCTGGTCTAAGTCCCGCCCTGCAGGCAAATCCGAAACGGCCCACAATGTGGGCCGTTTTCCTTTCCAACCCACCCAACGAGGAGATGGCCATGATCAAGGTCGGCGACGAACTGCCCGATGTCACCCTGCAGGAATATTCCGAAGTCGAAGGCAACGGCTGCAGCATCGGCCCCAACCCGGTGAAGGTGCGCGAGGCCGCCAAGGGCAAGACCATCGCGCTGTTCGCGCTGCCGGGCGCCTTCACGCCCACCTGCTCGGCCAAGCACGTGCCCGGCTACGTGGAGAACTTCGACGCGCTGAAGAAGTCCGGCGTCGACGAGATCTGGTGCCTGAGCGTCAACGACGCCTTCGTGATGGGCGCCTGGGCGCGCGACCAGAAGACCGACGGCAAGGTGCGCATGCTGGCCGACGGCAGCGCCGACTTCGCCAAGGCCACGGGCCTGACCCTGGACCTCACCGGCCGCGGCATGGGCCTGCGCAGCAACCGCTACTCGATGCTGGTCAAGGACGGCAAGGTGGCCTCGCTCAACGTCGAGGCCCCGGGCAAGTTCGAGGTGAGCGACGCCCAGACGCTGCTGGGGCAGGTCAAGGCCTGATCCTGTCCTTTCCCTTCCCGCCCCGGGGAGGGTGCGGGCGTCAGCCCCGGCTGCTCAGAGGCGCCGGGGTGGTGCTCCAGAGATCCGCCTTGAGGTAATGCGCCCCCGCGATGGGGTTGTGGTAGTAGGGCGGGATCTCCTCGAAGCCGAGGTCCTCGTACAGGGCCCGCGCCGCCTCCATGTCGTCCAGCGTGTCCAGCAGCACGCAGTCGTAGCCGCCGCGGCGCGCCGCGTCCAGCGTGGCTTCGGCCAGCTGGCGGCCCAGGCCGAAGCCGCGGAAGGCCCTGCGCACGTACAGGCGCTTCATCTCCGCCGCATTGGTGTAGTCGCTGTTGTCCAGGGGGCGCAGGGCGCAGCAGCCGGCGAGCTCGCCGTCCACGCGGGCCACGAGCAGCGTGCCGCGCGGCGGCGCGTACTCACCCGGCAGCCAGGCGAGCTCCTGCTCGAAATTCTGGAAACAGAGATCCACGCCGAGGCCTTCGGCGTATTCACGGAAGAGGGCGCGCACGTCGTCGAGGTCGCGCGCCGCGGGCGTCGAGAGCTCGACGAGCGGCAAGGGGGCGGTATCCAATGTTCCCGGGTGAGAGCCTGTGGACGGGACATTCTAGGACGACCGGCAAGGCCGGGCATCCGGGGGGAATCACCCGTTGCCCAGGGCCCGGATCCACCACACGGCTCCCACCGCGGCCGCGAGCACGGCCGCGGCCGCGATGCGGCTCGTGGCGTCGTCGCGGGAGGACTTCGCCGCCGCCGGCACTTCCTTGTCGCCCACGACCATGGGCCGCACCAGGTTCTGGCGCTTGCGCCAGGCGTACCAGGCGATGGCAGCGATGTGCAGCACGACCAGCCCGACCACCAACCATTGCCCCCAGGAGCGGTGGTAGCTGGTGGCCGCCAGGCCCGCATCGGTGGAGATGAAGCGGTTCAGGGGCCCGGTGAAGGCGATCTCGTCGTCGCTGAAGAGGCCCGTGCCCACCTGGGCCAGCAGCACCAGCAGCATCGCGTAGACCGAGGCGGCGCCCAGAGGGGTGTGGCCGATCACGTGGTCGGGGTGGGCGCGCCCGCGCAGGTAGGCCAGCACGCTGCCCGGCGCGTACACGAACGTGTGGAAGCGCGACCAGTGCCCGCCCACCAGGCCCCACACCAGCCGGAAGAGCAGCAGCGCCAGCACCGCATAGCCCAGGCGCTCGTGCCACAGCATCTCGCCCATCTTCGCGGTCACCACCAGCGCGACCACGCAGGCGGCGAGCAGCCAGTGGAACAGGCGGGTGGGCAGGTCCCACACCCGGACGCGGTAAGCCATGGTTTTCCTCGAATTCTTGTTGGCCGCGAGCGACAGGGTGCGCGGCGACAGCTGCAGAGCTTAGTAAATTCCCGCAGTGGCAAGTTCCCGCACGAACTTTTTTCACGCGGGGAACTCAGCCGCTGTGGCAACCGGCCACTTTACCCACAGGAGAAGAATTCCCATGAAGTCTGCAGCCACCCTGGCGCTCGCGCTGGCAGCCGCCACGCTCGCCGCGCCCGCCTCGGCCCAGAATTTCCAGAAGCCCGAAGATGCCACCAAGTACCGGCGCGGCGCGTTCACCGTGATGGCCGCCCATTTCGGCGCGCTCGGCGCCATGGCCAACGGCCGCGCGCCCTACGACGCGCAGGCCGCCGCGCGCCACGGTGACGTGCTCGCGGCCGTGTCGCACCTGCCCTTCAACGCCTTCGTGGCGGGCAGCGACAAGGGCGAAACGCGCGCGCGCCCCGAGATCTGGAGCGAGAGCGCCAAGTTCAAGGCCGCGGCCGACAAGATGACGAGCGAGGTCCAGAAGCTGGCCGCCGCGTCCAAGACGGGCGACCTGGACCAGCTCAAGGCCGCGTTCCGCAGCGCCGGCCCCACCTGCAAGGCCTGCCACGACGACTTCCGCAAGGACTGAGCGCATCCCGCGTCCACGAGAAAGCCCCGCGGTGCGGGGCTTTTTTCGTGAGGCTCCAAGCGGCGGTCAGCTCTCGGCCAGCAGCTTCTCGATCAGCTGGTGCAGTTCGGCGAAGTTCGGCTCGCCCACGTAGCGCTTGACGATCTCGCCCTGCTTGTTGACCACGTACGAAGTGGGCGTGAGCTTCACGTCCCCCCAGGCCTGGGCCACGGCACCGGTGTTGTCGATGGCCACGCCGAAGGGAAGCCCGCGGGTCTGCGCGAAATTCACCACGTAGGCCGGCGGGTCGTAGCTCATGGCCACGGCGAGGTGCTCGTAGCCCTGGCCCTTGTACTTCTGGTAGGTCTCGACCATCTTCGGCATCTCGGCCACGCAGGTGGTGCAGCTCGTCGCCCAGAAGTTCACCAGCGTCACCTTGCCCTTGAGGTCCGCCGTGGTCATCTTCGAGCCGTCCAGCAGCACGAAGGTGGAGTCCGGCGCCGGGTCGCGGGCGCAGCCGGCCAGCAGGGCCGTCGCGGCCAGCAGGGCGGCCAGGAGCGCACGGCCGCTCCACGCCTGTCGGGTGATCGTTCGCATGATCCTCGGATTCTGGCCCAGGCTGGAAGTTCGTGCCGGACGCAGGGGCTAGGCGGCGCATTCCAGCAGGATGCGCGTGAGGCCGGCGGGGTCGCTGACCATCGGATCGTGCCCGGTCTGCATCTCCACCACCCGCGCGCCGCCGCCGCCCATCCAGGCGCCGTCCCAGAAGTTCGCGTCCCGCACGCGCGGGCGGATCGAGTCGATGGTGCCCAGGCGCGGCTGCAGGCAGTCGACGAAAGTCCGCGGCACCGCCGCCACCCGCCGCGGGTCGAACTGCAGCGGCGCCTGGTAGGTGTGCCCCGGATGCGGCGTCTGGCGGCGCTGCACCCAGGCGTGATCCTCGGCGTCCAGGCCGAACACCGCCGGATCCGGCGCCGGGAAGCCGTAGTCGGCGGAAGCCGCCGCGGCCGCGATGCGCGCCTCGCGCGTGGCGCTCGCGTGGGTGCTGCTCCAGGCCTCGCCGGGGCGCGGCACCACGGCGTCCACGTAGACCAGGTGCTTCAGCCGCCCCGGCATGCGGTCGGCGACCGCGGTGCCCAGCATGCCGGCATAGGAATGCACGGCCAGCACCACCGGGCCGAATTCCTCCGCCTCGATCGCCTTCATCACGTCGGCGATGTGCGTCTCCAGCGTGATCTGGGGCGACATCAGGTGCGCGCGCTCGCCCAGGCCCGTGAGGGTGAGCGCGTGGGCGCGATGGCCCTGCGCGTGCAGCGCGTCCACCACGCGGCGCCAGCACCAGCCGCCGTGCCAGGCGCCATGCACGAGAACGAAGTCCGCCATCAGATCACCTCCTGCGCGCGCAGCTGCGCGATGCGTTCCGCGTCCCAGCCCAGCACCTTGCCCAGCACCTCCTGCGTGTGCTGTCCCAGCAGCGGCGGCGGCAAGTCGGTGCGGACCGGCGTCGCACTGAGCTTGATGGGGCTGCCCACCAGGTCCATGTCCGCGAGCGGGTGCTGCCACCGGTGCACCATGCCGCGCTCGCGCACCTGCGGATCGGCGAAGACCTCGGCCAGGTTGTTGATGGCGCCGCAGGGCACTTTCGCTGCTTCGAGCGCGGCGAGCCAGCCGGCCTTGCCGCGCGCCTTCATCACTTCCTCGAGCATGGGTACCAGGACCGCGCGGTTGCGCACGCGGTCCTGGTTGCGCGCGAAGCGTTCGTCGGTCGCGAGTTCGGGCCGGCCCGCAACCTGGCAGAACTTGGCGAACTGCCCGTCGTTGCCCACGGCCAGGATGATGTGGTCCTTGGTTCCGTCCGCGGCGGGCGCCACTTCGAACACCTGGTAGGGCACGATGTTCTGGTGCGCGTTGCCGGCGCGGCCCGGCACCTTGCCGCTCACGAGGTAGTTGGCGCCCAGGTTCGCGAGCATCGCCACCTGCGTGTCCAGCAGCGCCATGTCCAGGTGCTGGCCTTCGCCCGTGCGCTCGGCATGGCGCAGCGCGGCGAGGATGCCCACGGTCGCATACATGCCCGTGAAGAGGTCCGCCACCGCGACGCCGACCTTCTGCGGGCCGCCGCCGAGGTCGTCGCGCTCGCCGGTGATGCTCATGAGCCCGCCCATGCCCTGCACCGCGTAGTCGTAGCCGGCGCGTTCGCGGTAGGGGCCGGTCTGGCCGAAGCCGGTCACGCTGCAATACACGAGGGCCGGGTTGATCGTGCGCAGCGCGGCGTAGTCCAGTCCGTAGCGCGCCATGTCGCCGACCTTGAAGTTCTCCACGAACACGTGGCAGTGGCGCGCCAGTTCGCGCACCAGCGCCTGGCCCTCGGGCCGCGCGATGTCGCAGGTCACCGAGCGCTTGTTGCGGTTGGTGCCCAGGTAGTAGGCGGCCTCGGCGGTGTCGCGCCCTTCGCGGTCCTTCAGGAAGGGCGGGCCCCAGGTGCGGGTGTCGTCGCCGCTGCCGGGACGCTCGATCTTGATCACGTCGGCGCCGAGGTCGGCCAGGGTCTGCGTGCACCAGGGGCCGGCAAGCACGCGCGACAGGTCCAGGACGCGGATTCCATCGAGGGCATTCATGTGCACCATTATCGGGAAACGATAATGCCGCGCAGCGGCCCCGAGGGGCCGCATCGTTCATCCACGAGAGCCCATGTCCCTTTTGTCGCGCCGCCAGGCGGTGGTGGTCTTCCTGGCGTTCGCCTTCGCCTACTTCTTCTCGGCGCTGGTGCGGGCCATCACGGCCACGCTGTCGCCCACGCTCACCGAGGAATTCCAGCTGCACGCCCGCGACCTGGGCCTGCTGGCGGGCGGCTACTTCCTCGGCTTCGCCGCGACGCAGCTGCCGCTGGGCACCTGGCTGGACCGCCACGGGCCGAAGAAGGTGATCCTGTGGTTCATCGCCGTCGCGATGCTCGGGTGCGCCGCCTTCGCGCTGGCGACCAACTTCTCCACGCTGCTGGCCGCGCGCATCCTGTGCGGCGTGGGACTGAGCGCGGGGCTGATGGCGCCGCTCACGGGCTTCCGGCGCTGGTTCACGCCGGCGGTGCAGCTGCGCACCAATTCCTGGATGCTGATGACGGGCTCCTTCGGCATGCTTTCCTCGACGCTGCCGGTGCAGTGGCTGGTGCCGGTGGTGGGCTGGCGCCCGCTGTTCTGGGGCCTGGCGGCGCTGCTGGGCCTGTCGATGCTGGTGATCGCCTGGAGCGTGCCGCGCTGGCAGCACGACGCGGCCCCGGCGCGCGAGACGCAGGGCAGTTACCGCGAGGTCTGGCGGCACCCGTACTTCCGCCAGATGACGCCGGTGGGCTTCTTCAGCTACGGCGGCATGATCGCCGTGCAGACGTTGTGGGCCGGGCCCTGGATGGTGCGCGTGGCGGGCTACGAGCCGCTGGAATCCGCCGCCGGCCTGTTCATCATCAACATCTGCATGCTGGGCACGTTCTGGACCTGGGGGCTGGTCAATCCCTGGCTGCAGCGGCGCGGCATCCACACCGACACCCTCATCGCCGGCGGCCTGCCCCTGAGCTTCGTGATGCTGGGCATCCTGGTGGTCGCCGGCCCGGCGACGGGACCCTGGACGCTGGCCTTGTTCTGCATGTCGTGCACCTCCGTCTCGCTGGCGCAGCCGGCCGTCGGCATGGTGTTCCCGGCTTCGCTGGCCGGGCGGGCGCTCTCGGCCTACAACCTGGTGATCTTCCTCGGCGTGTTCGTGGTGCAATGGGGCATCGGCCTGCTGATCGACGCCTTCGGCGCTGCGGGCCTGGGCGAGGTGGATGCCTTCCGCGCGGCATTCAGTGTGTTCCTCGCCACGAGCGTGCTCTCGTATGGCTACTTCCTGTGGAGCAGAAGCCATAATCGGCCACAGAGTCCATGAACGCCATCCTGCTGATCGCCCATGCCCCGCTCGCGAATGCGCTGCGGCAGTGCGCTCTGCACGTGTTCCCCGATTGCGGCAGCACGGTCATGGCCATCGACGTGCAGCCCAACCTCTCGCCCGACGAGACGCTGGCGGCCGCCCGCATCGCGATGGAGCAGCTCACGCAGCCGCCCCACGTGAAGGGCGTGCTCGTGCTGGCCGATATCTTCGGCGCCACGCCCAGCAACGTGGCGCAGAGGCTGGTGGACGGCGTGAGTTCGCGCCTGATCACCGGCGTCAACCTGCCCATGCTCCTGCGCAGCGTGAGCTACCGCCACGAATCCCTGGACACGCTGGTGTCGCGCGCCGTCGTCGGCGGCACCCAGGGCGTGATGCAGGTGGCGGTCACGGCGCCCCAGCACCAGCCCCAACGCAAACATGATCCAGAAGAACACGACCATCAGCAATAAGCTGGGCCTGCACGCGCGCGCCTCCGCCAAGCTCACCAAGCTGGCCGGCAGCTTTCCCTGCGAGGTGTGGATCAGCCGCGGCGAGCGGCGCGTCAACGCCAAGAGCATCATGGGCGTGATGATGCTGGCCGCCGGCCTGGGCGCGGAGATCACGCTCGAGACCAGCGGGGAGCGCGAGGAGGAGGCGATGACGGCCCTGCTGGCCCTCATCAACGACAAGTTCGGCGAAGGCGAATGAACCGGGGCGGCCGCGCATGACCTTCAGCGTCCACGGCATCGCAGTCGCCCGGGGCATCGCCATCGGCCGCGCGGTCGTGGTCGGCTCCGGCCGTGCGGACGTGGCGCATTACTTCGTGCAGCCGCCGCAGGTGGAGGCGGAGATCGAGCGCATCCGCGCCGGCCGCAACGCGGTGGTGGAGGAGATCCACCGCCTGCAGCAGACCATCGCCACCATGGGGCCCAAGGAGGCGCCGCACGAACTGGCCGCGCTGCTGGACGTGCACCTGATGCTGCTGCAGGATGAGGAGCTGATCAACGGCGTCAAGCACTGGATCACGGACCGCCTCTACAACGCCGAATGGGCGCTCGTCACCCAGCTGGAAGTGCTCTCGCGCCAGTTCGACGAGATGGAGGACGACTACCTGCGCGAGCGCAAGGCCGACCTCGAGCAGGTGGCCGAGCGCATCCTGCGCCACATGAAGGGCATGGCCTCGCCGGTGGCCAAGCCGCCGGCGCCGCGCCGCAAGACGCAGCAGGACCTGCTGCTGGACGAAAGCGTGGACGTGCCGCTGGTGCTGGTGGCGCACGACCTGTCGCCGGCCGACATGCTGCAGTTCAAGCAGAGCGTGTTCGCGGGCTTCGTCACCGACGTGGGCGGCAAGACCTCGCACACGGCGATCATCGCGCGCAGCATGGACATCCCGGCCGTGGTGGGCGCGCGCAGCGCGAGCCAGCTGGTGCGCCAGGACGACTGGGTGGTGATCGACGGCGACACCGGCGTGATGATCGTCGATCCTTCGCCGATCATCCTGGCCGAGTACGGCTTCAAGCAGCGCCAGGCCGAGCTCGAGCGCGGTCGCCTGAGCCGCCTGCGGCACACGCCCGCGGTGACGCTCGACGGCGAAAAGGTGGAGCTGCTCGCCAACATCGAACTGCCCGAGGACGCCGAGGCGGCGGTCAAGCGCGGCGCCGCCGGCGTGGGCCTGTTCCGCAGCGAGTTCCTCTTCATGGGCCGCAACGGCCACCTGCCCGACGAGGAGGAGCAGTACCTCGCCTACCGGCGCGCGGTGGAAGGCATGAAGGGCCTGCCGGTCACGATCCGCACGGTGGACGTGGGCGCCGACAAGCCGCTGGACGCGTCGCGCCGCGACGAGGCCCACCTCAATCCGGCGCTGGGGTTGCGGGCGATCCGCTGGAGCCTGTCGGAGCCGGAGATGTTCCGCACCCAGCTGCGGGCGATCCTGCGCGCGGCCGCGCACGGCAAGCTCAACCTGCTGGTGCCCATGCTCGCGCACGCCACCGAGATCCGGCAGACGCTGTCGCTGATCGACTTCGCGCGCGCCGAACTCGACAACCGCGGCGTGGGCTACGGTCCCGTGCAGGTCGGCGCGATGATCGAGATTCCCGCGGCCGCGCTGGCCGTGCGCACCTTCCTGCGCTACTTCGATTTCCTGTCCATCGGCACCAACGACCTGATCCAGTACACGCTGGCGATCGACCGCGCCGACGAGTCGGTGGCGCATCTCTACGATCCCTGCCATCCCGCGGTGCTGGGCCTGGTGGCGGACACCATCGCCGAGTGCCGGCGGCAGGGCAAGCCGGTCAGCGTGTGCGGCGAGATGGCCGGCGACACGCAGTTCACGCGGCTGCTGCTCGGCCTGGGCCTGCGCAGCTTTTCCATGCACCCGGCGCAGATCCTGGCGGTCAAGCAGGAAGTGCTGCGCGCCGACACCGCGCGGCTGCAGGCGTGGGCGCAGGAAGTGGTTCGGTCGGAAGACCCCGCGCAGGCGCTTTTGGCGTGAAGATTCCGGCGTTCTCCAGGGAGGTGCGCCATGGTCCTTCGCCAATCCTTCGCCGCGTCGCGGCTTCGCCTTCAGTGCCTCGTGGCCAGCGCCGCGCTGCTGCTGTCCGCCTGCGGTGGCGGCGGCGAGCCGGGGCGGCACCTTTCGCCGGGCGAGCAGCCGCTGCAGGGTTCGTGGGTGGTGGAGGTGACCGAGGACAGCGTCACGTCGGCGCCGGTGGCGATCGCACCGGGCGATGTGCCGGGCGAGGACGACGTCGAGCAGTTCAGCCGCGCCGAGATGGCGGCGCTGGTGGGCATGACGCTGTTCCAGTCCATCCACTACGACGTGACGGTCACCGGGCGCACGGTGCGCGTCCTGAACCTCACGGACACGAACTACACGCTGGTCATCGACACCGTGAGCACGGCCGGCTTCCAGGGCTGCGGGGCGTGCGGACCGGGTTCCGCCGTGCGTTTCGAGGCCACGCTCACGTTCACGGAAAGCGGCACGCTGAACGGGGTGCCGCAGTCCGGCACCGGCACCGTCCTCGTGGTCACCTACCGCCGCACGGCTTGAGCCTCAGGCCTTGCGGGTGCCCACCACGGCCGCGCCGATGATCAGCGCCGCGGCGAGCACGATGCTTCCGCTGGCCTCGCGGCCCGTGACGGCGATCAGCAGCGCGGTGGACGCCAGCGGCGTGAGGTAGCTCAGGATGCCGATCTGGCGCGCGTCGCCGCCCTTGAGCGCCTTGTCCCAGAGGAAGAACGCGGCGCCCAGCGGGCCGAGGCCCATCACGGCGATCAGCAGCAGGTCCCGTCCCGAGAGCGCCGTCGCCGGTTCCAGCGCCGCATGGCAGGCCAGCGAGAGCAGGCCCGAGACCAGGCCGAAGAGGCCGATGGCGGCCGTGGGGAAGGCAGGCACGCGGCGCGTCCACAGCGAGTAGCTGGCCCAGATGAAGGCCGAGCCCAGCGCGGGCAGGTAACCCCAGGACCAGGTGCCGCTGGCCGTGCCGCCGCCCAGGATGGCGATGGCCGCGCCCGCGAAGCCGGCGAGGGCGGCCAGCACGTGCGTCGCCGTCAGGCGCAGGTTCGGCAGGAAGAGCGGAGCCAGCACCACGATGAACAGCGGCCACAGGTAGTTGACCAGGTTCGCCTCCACCGGCGGCGCGAGGCGCAGCGCGATGAACAGCAGGAAGTGGAAGCCGAAGAGGCCGTAGACGCCCAGCGCCAGCGTGCGTGGCGGCACCTTCCACTGGCGCACCAGCGGCCAGGCCGGCACACTGCCGATCACGAGCGCGAGGCCCGTGAGCAGGAAGGGCGGCACGTGGCGCAAGGCCACGCCCAGCGCCGCGAGGGCGGCCCACAGCGCGATGGCGCCCAGGGCGTAGAGGTTGGGGTGCATGGCGCGCGAGCTTAAGGGAGGCGATCGTCGCGGATCGCGCGTGATGCGTCGCGGATCGCGCGTGGCGACGTGCGCCCCGTCGGGGTTCGGCGCTCCGCGCGCTCACCCCGACCTACGAGGGACGGGAGCGATTTCCCGTAGGGCGGGGTGAGCCCGCAGGCGAACCCCGCCGTTAGCTACCGCGCCGGCGCAAAGCCGCCGTCAGCGCCGACGGCGACCGGTACCCCGTGCGCCGCGCCACTTCGTGCACCGGCAAGCCCATGTCGCGCAGCTGCTGCGCGCGCGCCAGCCGCTGCAGCCGCAGCCATTGCAGCGGCCCCATGCCTTGCGCCTCGTGGCAACGCAGCGCGAACTGGCTCGCGCTCAGGTGCACACGGTCCGCGAGTTCGGCGACGCTCACCGGCCGCTCCAGCCGCGATTGCACCCAGGTAGCGAGTGCCGTCCAGTCGATGCGCCGGCGCGGACGTTGGAGCGCCGACGGCGCGCGCCACGCATCCAGCAGCAAGGCCGGGGCGTGCGCCAGCGCCATCGGCCGCGCGATCGCCTGGGACAGATAGGCCGCGAGCGCCGCGACTTCGCCCGGACGGTGCGGCTGCGGACCGCAGGCGGCCCACAGCGGATCGGCGCTGTCCAGCACCAGGCAGCGGCTGCCGCCCGCGGACTCGAAATCGTGGCGGTCACCCGCCGGCACGAGCAGGGCCTCGCCCGCGCGGACGCGGCCACCGCGGCCTTCCACCTCGAGCTCGAGGACGCCCTCGAGCCCGATGATCATCTGGTGCCAGGGATGGTCGTGGCTGCCGTGCGAGGCGCCATAGGTGCGCAGCGACAGCCTGTCGCGCGCGGCCTGCATGTCAGGCCCCGATGGGCACGCCGGCGGCGTGCGCCTGCTGGTCGGCGTGGTAGGAGCTGCGCACCATCGCGCCGACGGCCGCGTGCGTGAAGCCCATCCCGTAGGCCTTCTCCTCGAACATCCTGAAGGTGTCGGGATGCACGTAGCGCCGCACCGGCAGGTGCGAGGTGGAAGGCGCGAGGTACTGGCCGATGGTGAGCATCTCGATGTCGTGCGCGCGCATGTCGCGCATCACTTCGAGGATCTCCTCGTCGGTCTCGCCCAGGCCCACCATGAGGCCGCTCTTGGTGGGCACCGTGGGGTGCAGCGCCTTGAATTTCTTCAGCAGATTCAGGCTGAACTGGTAGTCGGAGCCCGGGCGCGCTTCCTTGTACAGGCGCGGGATGGTCTCCAGGTTGTGGTTCATCACGTCCGGCGGCGCGGCCTTGAGGATCTCCAGCGCGCGGTCGTCGCGGCCGCGGAAGTCGGGCACCAGCACCTCGATGGTGGTGCCGGGAGACAGCTCGCGCGTCTTGCGGATGCATTCGACGAAGTGGCCGGCGCCGCCGTCGCGCAGGTCGTCGCGGTCCACGCTGGTGATCACCACGTATTTCAGCTTCAGCGCCGCAATGGTCTTGGCCAGGTTCTCCGGCTCGTTCACGTCGAGCGGATCCGGACGGCCGTGGCCCACGTCGCAGAACGGGCAGCGGCGCGTGCACTTGTCGCCCATGATCATGAACGTGGCGGTGCCCTTGCCGAAGCACTCGCCGATGTTGGGGCACGAGGCTTCCTCGCACACCGTGTGCAGCTTGTGCTCGCGCAGGATCTGCTTGATCTCGTAGAAGCGGCTGGAGGCCGAGCCCGCCCGCACGCGGATCCATTCGGGCTTGCGCAGGATCTCGTGCGGCTCCACCTTCACGGGGATGCGCGAGAGCTTGGCCGCTGCCTTCTGCTTGGCGGTGGCCTGGTAGGTCTCGACGGTTTGCGCATCGCGCACGACGGGGCTGGAGCTCATCGGATTCCTTGGTTCAGGCCAGCAGCGCCTCGAGCTTGTGGCCCAGGAGCGCGGCGGCCTCGTTCCATGTGGTGGAAACGCCGATTGTAGAAAGGTCGACGGTCTGAAGTCCTGCGTAGCCGCAAGGGTTGATGCGGCGGAAGGGTTGCAGGTCCATGGCCACGTTCAGGGCGAGGCCGTGGTACGTGCAGTGGCGCGAGACCTTCACGCCCAGGGCGGCGATCTTGCCCAGGCCGGCAAAGGGATCCGCGGAGGGCCCGGTGAGGGCTTCGTGCGAGAAGGGATCGGCCAGGCGCACGTAGATGCCCGGCGCCCCGGCGACGCGGTGGCCGGTCACGCCGAATTCCGCCAGCGTGCGGATCACCGCCTCCTCGAGGCGGTAGACGTATTCCTTGACGAAGTAGCCGCGGCGGCGCAGGTCCAGCAGCGGATAGGCCACCACCTGGCCGGGGCCGTGGTACGTGACCTGGCCGCCGCGGTTGGTGGCGACGACGGGAATCCCGCCCGGCGCGAGCACGTGGTCGGCCTTGCCGGCCAGGCCCTGCGTGAACACCGGCGGGTGCTCGCAGATCCACAGTTCGTCGGGCGTGGCTTCCGTGCGGGCCTCGGTGAAGGCCTGCATCGCCTGGTACGTGGGCAGGTACTCCACCGGCCCCAGCACCTTCACGACCATGGTCAAGGAAACCTCCCCCAGGCTTGTCCGCTACGCGGCCAGCGCCTCCCCCCTCCGCAAGCGGAGGGGGCGAGCGCCTTCGGGCGGCCGTGCGGCGCTCACAGGACGACCTTCACCATCGGGTGCGCGGTGAGCGCCCGGTACAGGTCGTCCAGCTGCTCGCGGCTGGTGGCCGTCACGGTGATGGTGATGCCCAGGTAGTTGCCCTTGCTGCTGTCCCGCAGTTCCACCGTCGCCGCGTCGAAGGCGGGATCGAACTGGCGCGCGATGGTGGTGACGGCGTGCACGAAGCCGTCCGCCTTCGCGCCCATGACCTTGATGGGAAAGCGCGACGGATAGGTGATCAGCGAATCCTTGCGGGGATCCGCGGCGGACGCGGGCGGGAATTGGGAGGCGGACATCTAGGAGCTTCGTTTCGCTTGCTGGTAGCCGGCAAACAGTCGTTCGTAGATGGGGCCGGGCTTGCCGTTTCCAACCGGCCGCCCGTCCAGCCGCGTGCAGGGCATGACTTCCTTGGTGGCCGACGTCAGCAGGATCTCGTCGGCGGCCAGCACCTCGGCGCGCGACACGCGCCGCAGCTCGAAGGGCACGCCGGCGCGGGAGCACAGCTCCTCCAGCAGGCCGTAGCGGATGCCTTCCAGCACCAGGTTGTCCCTGGGCGGGCCCAGCACCACGCCGTCCTTCACCACCCAGACGTTGGAGGCGGCCGCTTCGCTGAGCCAGCCGTCGCGGAACATGATGGTCTCGTTGCCGCCCTCGTCGGCGCTGATCTGGCGGGCCAGCACCGCGCCCACCAGGCTGGTGGTCTTGATGTGCGCCTTCTTCCAGCGGAAGTCGTCGGCGGTGTAGCAGTCCACGCCGCGCGCGCGTTCCTCGGGCGTGTAGATGTACAGGCGGTTGACCATGCCGAACACCGTGGGCGCGATGCCCGGCGGCATCACGTGGTCGCGCATCGCCACGCCGCGCGTCACCTGCAGGTACACGAGCTGGTCGGTGTCCTTCGGCGCCTTGCCCACGTGCTTCGCGTAGGCGTCCACGAGGCGATCGACCACGCCACGCCAGCCCGTGCGGTCCATGGGATTGGGGATGCGCAGTTCGGCGAGGCTGCGCTCCAGGCGCGCCATGTGCTGCTCGAAGCGGAACGGCCGCCCCGCGTAGGCGGGCACCACTTCATAGATGCCGTCGCCGAAGATGAAGCCGCGATCCAGCACGCTGACCTTGGCGTCGCGCACCGTGCTGAACTCGCCGTTGAGGTAGCAGGGCAGGGCGGGGATGTCGTTCATGGCCGCATTGTCCCTGCTTCCCGCCGCGCCCGCAGGCCGCTCAGGGCCAGAGCATCACCGCCGCGATGGCGAGCCAGCCGAGCGCCAGGTTCACCTTCACCAGCAGCGCGATCTGGTTCATGCGCCGCCCGCCCTCGGGCCAGTCCTGCGCCGCCACCGCCGCCTGCAGCCGCCGCCAGGGTGCGAAGAAGATGTGCGCGAACACCAGGACCATCAGGATGCCGAGGCCGGCCATCGCATGCCAGCCGCGCGGAGCCTGCGCGCCGGGCACCTGCAGCAGCAGCCACATGCCGGTGGGCAGCAGCAGCACGATGGAGGCGATCACGAGCTGGAAGAAGCGGCGCAGCACCTGCGCCATCAGGGGCAGGCGCACGGGCGGCGGCAACTGCGCGTGCAGCGCCGGACGCAGCGCCAGCAGGGTGAAGACCATGCCGCCGAGCCAGGTGATCGCGCCGGCGACGTGGAGGAAGAGCAGGAGGTTTCTCATGGGCTGGTCGAAGGGCGTTGCATTGTGCGGCCGCCACGCCGGATACGCTCAAGTGCGCCGGGGACTGGAAGGACCTTGGGGGTTCTACTTATAATGAGAGGCTTTGCGAGATTTTCCGGCTGGAAAAGCGCGCGCCGATATCTTTCCCATAACCAATGCGCGCGCTGCCTGAAGACGAACGGGACGACGAGTCCGCCCCCCCGCCGCTGACCGCCGATGAGGCGCGGCAGCTGCGCGAACGCAACCCGGCGGTGTCGGCGTATGCGGTCGTGGCGGCGCAGGTGGGCGTCGGCGTGCTGGCGGCGGTGGTCGCCGGGGTCTTCAGTCACAGCCGCGAAGTGGGCTGGTCGGTGGGTTATGGCGCCCTTGCGGTGGCCTTGCCGGCCTGGCTGTTCGCCCGGGCCCTGGCCCGGCGGGCGGCGGCAGGCGTCTTTGGCGCCGGCGTCCTGGGGTGGGAGCTCGTGAAGATCGCCATGACGGTGGCCTTGCTGCTTGCAGCGCCCCGGCTCGTGCCCGGGCTGCATTGGCTGGGGCTGCTGGGCGGGGTCATCGTGGCAACGAAGATGTATTGGGTGGCGCTCGCACTGGTGCGGCGCCCACGAAGAAACGGGAACTGAACAAGTCATGGCTACCGGACAAGGATTGACTGCAGGCGAGTACATCCAGCACCACCTGCAGCACCTGCAGCTGAACTTCTCGCTGCAGCCGCAGAAGCAGACGTCGATCGTCGACTTCTCGGTGTTCAACGTCGACTCGCTCTTCTGGGCGGTGCTGACCGGCGTCATCGGCTGCGTCGTGCTGTGGCG
>JAEZEB010000233.1 GCA_023438115.1 Pseudomonadota bacterium
CGGCCGAAGCCGCCGCTCCCGCCGAAGCGGCGCCCGCCGCCGACGCGCCCAAGGTCGATTCCGGCGACACCGCCTGGATGCTGACTTCCACCCTGCTGGTCATCCTGATGACCATCCCCGGCCTCGCGCTGTTCTACGGCGGCCTCACGCGCTCGAAGAACATGCTGTCGGTGCTGATGCAGGTGTTCGTCGTCTTCTCGCTGGTGAGCATCCTGTGGGCCCTGTACGGCTACAGCCTCGCCTTCTCCGGGGAGGGACGCTTCATCGGCGGGCTCGACAAGATCTTCCTGTCGGGCGTGACCATGGACACCTTCGGCGCGCTGGCCACCATCCCCGAGTACGTGTTCGTCTCCTTCCAGGGCACGTTCGCGGCCATCACCACGGCGCTGATCGTCGGCTCCTTCGCCGAGCGCATCAAGTTCTCCGCGGTGCTGCTGTTCTCGCTGCTGTGGTTCACCTTCTCCTACGTGCCGATGGCCCACATCGTGTGGGGCGGCGGCCTGCTGGCGGCGGACGGCGCGCTCGACTTCGCGGGCGGCACGGTGGTGCACATCAACGCCGGCATCGCGGGCCTGGTGGGCGCCTACGTCCTGGGCAAGCGCGTGGGCTTCGGCAAGGAAGCGTTCATGCCGCACTCGCTGACGCTGACCATGGTCGGAGCCTCGCTGCTGTGGGTGGGCTGGTTCGGCTTCAACGCCGGTTCCGCCGGCGCGGCCAACGGCGCCGCCGGCCTGGCCTTCATCAACACCGTGCTGGCCACCGCCGCCGCCACGCTGTCCTGGATCGCCGGCGAGGCGCTGTCCAAGGGCAAGGCCTCCATGCTGGGCGCCGCGTCCGGCGCGGTTGCCGGCCTCGTGGCCGTGACGCCCGCCGCCGGCTTCGTCGGCCCGATGGGCTCCATCGTCCTGGGCCTGGCCGCCGGCCTGGTCTGCCTGTGGGGCGTGAGCGGCCTCAAGCGCATGCTCGGTGCCGACGACGCGTTCGACGTGTTCGGCGTCCACGGCGTGGGCGGCATCGTCGGCGCGCTGCTGACCGGCGTGTTCGCCGCGCCCAGCCTGGGCGGCACCGGCGCCGCGGACTTCGCCATCGGCGCGCAGGTGTGGATCCAGTTCAAGAGCGTGATCTTCACGATCGTCTGGTCCGGCGTGGTCTCCTTCATCGCCTACAAGGTGGTGGACCTGCTGGTCGGCCTGCGCGTGCCGGAAGAAGAGGAACGCGAGGGCCTGGACATCACCAGCCACGGAGAGACGGCGTACAGCCGCTGAGCGCGGAGGCACGCCGCGCCAAAGAACGAGCAAGGATCTCCTTTGGTCGATTGGGCCCGCTTCGGCGGGCCCTTTTTCGTGCCGGCGCCGGCAATCGCGGACGACCCCTAGCGCGGCGCGCTCGCCGCCGCCAGCGCCCGTTCCGCCGCGATGTGCATGGGTACCGTCAGTCCCGTGCGCGCCGTGGCGGGCGACACCTGCAACCCCTGGGCGCTGCCGCGTGCCACGAGGTCGCGGCCCTGGGCGTAGACGAGGCGCGTGATGCCGGTGACCTCGGCTTCGGTGAGTCCCTCGCCGACCAGCAGCACGGCGGCGGTGGCGACCGTGCGCACGTCGGTGGGTTGCAGCGGATAGCTGCCGGCGGGGATCACGTGCGGAAAGAGCCCGCCCTCGCGCTCCAGCGATGCCACGGCGGCGTCGGACAGCGGCAGCAGCCGCAGCGGCACGCCGTTGAAGGCGTCGCGGATGCTGTCGGCGGGCATGCCGATCACCTGCACCACCGCATCCACCTCGCGGCGCTGCAGCGCGCGCAGGCCGTCCGCCAGCGCCAGGTCGTGCGGCTCGAAATCCGTGGGCGCGAGGCCGTGCGCCTGCAGGACGCGCAGCGCGGTCGGCCGCGAGGCCGAGCCCGCCGTGCCGACGGCGACCCGTTTGCCCCGCAGCTGCGCCACCGAGGCCGGCCCGTCGTCGGCGCGCACCAGCACGTGCAGCGGCTCGGGATACAGGCTGCCGATCGCACGCAGCGCGGGTGCGGGCCCGCGCCCCGTGAAGGCGCCGGTGCCCTCGTACGCCGCGAGCGCCGCGTCGCCCTGGGCCAGCGCCAGCGACACCTTGCCAGCACGCAGCAGCTCGAGGTTCTCCACGCCGCCTGGAGTCACCAGCGGGATGATGCGCGGGCTGCGGCCGGCGGCGAGCGCCTGCGCGAAGCGCAGGTACTGCCCGTTCTCCGGACCCGCGGCCATGGCGTAGCCTTCCGTGGCGCGCGCCAGCCGCGAGCGGATGGAGGCGTAGGCGGCGGTGAGTTCCTCCTCGATCACCGCGCGCTGCTCGCGCGACGCAGCCTGCGGCACCGAATCCACCACGCGGCCGATCGCCGCCAGCAGTTCCTGCGCGGGGCTGCCCGTGGACGTGGCGTAGGTGGGCGCCTCGGCCGGCCGGAAGCCCGCCGGCGCCACGGCCACCCAGCGCTCGCCATCCTCGCGGTAGATGGCCGTGCCGCGCGCGCTGATCACGTCGCCCACCTTGTTGCCGCCGGCCTGGATGCCGGTCACGCCCTGGGGCCCGGCGCCCAGCGCGGACACGAGGCCTGCCACGCCGGGCGCGTCCCACGCGCCGAAGTCGACCGGCCGCTGCACGCGCAGCGTGAGGTCGTAGTAGATGACGCGCCGTTCCTCGCCCGCGGGCGCGGCCAGGTCCTTCT
Organism: Pseudomonadota bacterium; assembly: GCA_023438115.1. GTDB lineage: Bacteria > Pseudomonadota > Gammaproteobacteria > Burkholderiales > Burkholderiaceae_C > Ramlibacter. The sequence goes on from JAEZEB010000233.1 coordinate 2,686, forward strand.
GCGAGCCGCGCCGCTTGAACTCCGCGACTTCCACGGTGCCGGGAGGGAGCGCTTGCGCGAGGCGCGCCTCCACGTCGGTCTTGAGCACCGATGCATCGGGGCCATAGCCGCAGCCGGCCAGCAGCAGGAGCAGCACCAGGAACAGCCAGCGCCACATGTCAGCCTCCCACGAAGGGCAAGGTGAAGGTGAGCAGTACCGCGTTCATCAGGTCGATGAAGAACGCGCCCGCCAGCGGCACGATCAGGTAGCTCTGCGGAGCGGGCCCGTAGCGTGCCGTGATCGCCTGCATGTTCGCCATTGCCGTCGCGGTGGAGCCCATGCAGAAGCCGATGAAGGCCGCGCTGGTGACGGCCGCCTCGTAGTCGCGCCCCATCACCGGGAAGCAGGCGTACTTCGCGTACAGCACGATCACCACGAGCTGCACCGCGACGATCGCCACCAGGGGCCCCGCGGCGCGGACCACGTCGGCGAGCTCCAGCGCCATCATGGTGAGCACCAGGAAGAGCGACAGGCAGATGCCGGCCACGAGGTCCGAGGCGCCGTCGTCGATGCGCAGCCGCGCGAAGGGCACGAGGTTGCGGATGGCGATGCCCAGCAGCATGCACCACAGGAAGCCCGGCACCGTGACCGGGCCGCCGGCGAAGCGCGCCTCCAGCCACTGGCCGCCGATCACCGCGGCGAAGATGCCGGCCAGCGCGCCGGCGAAGCCCGCGGTGGTGGGCGCGGGACGCACGGGCGGATCGTCTTCGGCGTCGTGGCGCACCGCGGTGCCGTCTTCGCGGGGCCGGGGGGTGGCGCG
>JAEZEB010000241.1 GCA_023438115.1 Pseudomonadota bacterium
CGCCAAACCACCCCCCCGCGCCCGCTCCCGCCCGCGGCCGCGGCCGCCGGCTCCCTCCTGATCCACTGACCCCCACCCTCCGGAGCATGTCATGCAGACTTCCTATCGCCAGATCTCGTGCACGCCGACCCCACGCGCGCCGTCGCGCAGCGCCTGGCGGCGGCGCGCGGCATCGCCGCGCAAAGCGGGGCGGCCCTGGCCGCGCTGTACGCGGTGACGCCCAGCTTCGTCGACCTGCCCTACGCCCCGGAGCTCGGTCCCTCCGTGGCCGCCGACCTGGTCCGGATCGACGAGGAACGACGGGAACGGACACGGAAGGTGTTCGACGATGCGATGAAGGGTCCGGGACCCCTGGCCACGTGGAGCCAGAGCAACGACCTGCCGACCATCGGCGCCTTCGCACAGCAGGCGCTCTATGCCGACTTGCTGGTGCTGGGCCAGGACGATCGCACGGACGACGCGGCCGCCACCGTTCCCCCGGACTTCGTCGCGTCGGTCCTGTCGGCGAGCGGCCGGCCGGCCGTGATCGTCCCCCACATAGGCGCCGGCACGTCGATCGGCGAGACCATCGCGATCGCCTGGAAACCGACCCCCGAAGCCGCGCGCGCGGTCAGTTCGGCCATGCCTCTGCTGCAACGGGCATCGGCCGTGCATGTCCTCACGTGGGGCGACGCGGGCGTTCCCGACATCGCAGGCCCGCTCCTGGATCTCGACGCCTATCTCGGACGGCATGGCGTCCAGGCGACATGGCATCACGGCGGACTCGAGCCCGAAGCCGTGGGCGAGCTGCTGCTCTCGCGCGCCTTCGACATCGGCGCCGACCTCCTGGTGATGGGCTGCTACGGCCACGGGCGCGCCCGCGAGTGGATCCTCGGCGGCGCCAGCCGCACGGTGCTGGCGTCCATGACCCTGCCCGTGCTGATGGCGCACTGAGGCCGGTCAATCCGCCGGCACCACCCGGAAGGACGCTTCCTCCGCCCCGAGCGGTTCGGCGACGAGACGCAGCCGGTCGAGCACCGCGACGCTCGCTTCGGAGGCGTCGCCCTGCCGCGCGGCCAGGCGTTGCCGCAGCACGGGCAACGGGGCCTCGCAGGCCAGGATGGCGAACGGCACGTCCAGCGCTTTCGCGAGCGCGGCGGCCTGGGCGCGCTCCTCGCGGCGCAGGAAAGCGGCATCGAGCACCACCGGCAGGCCCGCCCGCAGGATCGCGCGCGCGAGCGTGAAGAGCCTCCCGTAGGTCCGGCAGGTCGCTTCCGGCGTGTACAGGTCCAGGCCGCGCGCGTGCGAGTCATCCAGGGGTGCCAGGCCGAAGAGGCGCTTGCGCTCCACGTCCGAGCGCAGGCGCACCGCTCCTTCCCGCTGTGCGTGACGCTGCGATGCGTAGCTCTTGCCCGATCCGGGCAAGCCGGTCGTGATCGCGAGCCTGGGCTGTCGACCGCGCGCCCATTCCAGGGCGGTGCGGACGTAGCCGGGCGCATCGCCGCCGCGGGGCGAGCGCATCAGGTCCACCTGGGCACGCACGAGCGCGCGCTCGACGACGGAGAAGGCCAGCGCCTGGAGCCCGTCGTACTCGCCCGTGGCTTCCAGCCAGGCATTGAAGAAGCGCCAGCCCAGGTCCGGGCGGCCCCTGGCGCAGAAGTCCATGAGCGGGAACGCCGCGTCTTCCAGGATGTCGATCCACCGCAGCGCGGGGTCGAACTCGATGCAGTCGAAGGCGGCAACGCCCTCCTCCAGGCCGACCACGTTGCCCAGGTGCAGGTCGCCGTGGCACTCCCGGACCTTGCCCAGCGAACGGCGCTGCTCCCACGGGGCGGCCAGTGTCTCGCCTTGCGCCGCGATCCATCGCTCCAGGAACCGGAAGTCCTCCACGTCGAGGGCGGCAGCGGCACCGGCGAGTGCGGCATGTGCCCGTTCGACCCGATGCGCCGATTCCGCCACGGGGCGCGGCCCGGCCACCGGAGCGTCTTCGTGATGCTTGGCGAGGAACGCGGCGAAGGCATCCACCGCCGGCTCGCCCAGCCGGCCTTGCGCCAGCTGTTCGCTGAAGAGGGCTCCCGCCGGGAAGCGGCGCATGCGCACGGCGTACTCCAGCAGGGGGCCGGGCCCGTCGAGCGCAGGCTGGTCGGCCGGTCCGGTGATGCAGGAGACGCCGAGATAGAGGGAAGGTGCCAGGCGGCGGTTGAGCCGCACCTCCTGCTCGCAGAAGTGCCTGCGCTTCTCCAGCGTCGAATAGTCGACGAAGGGAAGATGCACCGGCTTCTTGACCTTGTAGGCGAACGGACCGGCCAGCAGGATCCAGGAGATGTGCGTTTCGATCACCTCCGCCCGCAGGTGCGCGGCGAGGCGGGTGACCAGGGCGCCATCTGGAACGGTGCGCGAAGTGGCCGCGGCGCTCATGGCTTGCGCACCTCCACGCGACGGCCGCCGTTCACCGTCGGAGGGGGATAGAGGATGACGGCCTGGCCCGGCTCGAGCCCTGACTGGATCCAGGCTTCGTTGCCGTTGCGCCCCCCGACCTCGACCGCCTGCAGCCGCGCGCGACCGCCGTCCACGCGGTAGACGGCCATGCCGCCGTCGGCGAACGGGAACAGGGCGCCGACGGGAACCAGCACCGCCTTGTCCACGCTGCGGGTCACGATGCGCACGGTCACGCGAAAACCGTCGCCCACGACGTGCCAGGCCTGCGGCGGATCGTCGATGTCAACCAGCACCTTCACGCGCTGCTCCTCGATGCCGAGCGCCGAGACCTTCGTGAAGGCCGCCGGCTCCACGCGACGCACGCGGCCGCGCACGGGGGGGCCGCCCCAGCGTTCGATCACGGCGGGGCGTCCGGGCCGGGCCTGCACGGCATCCGTGGTCAGCAGGTCGGCGACGACCTCCATGCGCGCCGGATCGCCGATGTCGAGGAGCGCCGTGCCCGCGGGCAGCGTCGCCTCGCTGGGCTGGGCGACCTTCAGGACCACCCCGTCGACCGGCGACCGCACCACGAGCGGACGCC
>JAEZEB010000202.1 GCA_023438115.1 Pseudomonadota bacterium
CGCGGGGGCCCTGTCATCCCGCATCGAGGAAAAGCGCGGCACCTTGTTATCCCGGCCTTGAGCCGGGATCCATAGTGCGGTGGATGATCGGCGGACGTCCGGATTGCGGGTCAACCCCGCAATGACAAGCGCGGGGGCCCTGTCATCCCGCATCGAGGAAAAGCGCGGCACCTTGTCATCCCGGCCTTGAGCCGGGATCCATGCGGCGATGGATGATCCGCTGCCGTCTGGATTGCGGGTCGAGCCCGCAATGACAAGAGTGGTGCCACTACAGCAGGTCCTCGTACAGATCCCGCCACCCCGGGGTTCTCCCTTTCGATCAGCGCCACCTTCCACGCCCGCGGCCAGTTCTTGATCTGCTTTTCCCGGGCGATCGCGGCCTCGATCGATCCGGTGCCGTCGAACCACACCAGCGTCTTCACGCCGTACTTCCTCGTGAACCCGTCGGCGAGCCCTTCCCTGTGCTGCCACACGCGCTGCACGAGGTTGCTGGTGACGCCCACATAGAGCGTTCCGCGCGGGCGGCTCGCGAGCAGGTACACGTGGCAAAGCATGCGCGCATCTGGCGCCCGCGTGGATAGCGGGTCAAGCCCGCAATGACAAGGATCGGCGTGCGATTCAGCGCTGCGCCGGCGTGACCATCACCGCCGCTGCCGCCGCGTCCGTCTGCGCCCACAGCAGCTTCAGGCGCGCCAGTTCCTCGTCGAAGCGTCGCGTGATGCGCTTGAGCTCGTCTTCCTGGGACTGGATGTAGCGCTGCTGCGCGGCGATCTGCTCGTCGTTCTGTTCGAGTTGCCGCTTGAGCTTTGCGGGCCAGTCGGCGGGCGACTTGTAGAACTCGCCTTCGGCCTCGATCCGCTCGCGCTGTTCCCGCAGCTCCTCCACCCGGCGCTGGCCGGCGGCGATGATCTCCTGCTGCGTGCTCAGCGCCTTCTCGCGTTCGGCGTCATGGACCGCGGCGTTGGGATAGCGCGTGAGCAGCGCGCGCTGCATGCGGCGCTCCTCGGTCTGCTGCTGGCGCAGTTCGGCGAGCTTGCGTTCGCGCTCCTCCTGCGCCGCGCGCTCCGGCGCGGTCAGCGAGGGCGGGACGATGCGCTTGACCGTGCCGTTGGAGCGCAGCTCCTTCTGCTCGCGGTCCAGGCATTCCATGATCGGGCGGTCGGACGTGATGCGGCGGCCCCCGCCGTCTACGCAGGTGTAGATGCCGGTCTGACCCCATGCGCTGCCCGCCGCTCCCGCCAGCAGGGCGAAAACGGGGATCAGGACAAAGGCCATGGCAGCTCCTTTCAGCCGGCTCCGTAGCGGTCCCGGTACGCGAGCACCTTCGCGTGGTGCTGCCCGAGTTCATCGCCGGCATGCTGGGCCAGGTAATGCAAGAGGTCTGCCAGCTTTGCGATGGCGCACACCTGGAGGCCCAATTTTTCACGGACGTATTGCACGGCGCTCCAGGAAACGTCCGCGCCGCCCTCGGTGGCCTTCTCCTGCCGGTCGAGCGCGATGGCCACCGCCTGGGGCGTGGCGCCCGCGGCCTGGATCAGGGCGATCGATTCGCGCGCAGCCGTGCCGGCGGACATCACGTCGTCGACGATCAGCACCTTGCCGCGCACCGGCGCGCCCACCAGCGTGCCGCCCTCGCCGTGGTCCTTGGCTTCCTTGCGGTTGTAGGCGTAGGGCACGTTGCGCCCCAGGCGCGCCAGCTCGATCGCGACGGCCGCCGCGAGCGGGATGCCCTTGTACGCCGGGCCGAACAGCATGTCGAACTCCACGCCGGAGGCCAGGATGCGCTGTGCATAGAATTGGGCCAGCCGCCCGAGCTTGGCGCCGTCGTCGAACAGGCCGGCGTTGAAGAAATAGGGCGACATCCGCCCGGCCTTGGTCTTGAACTCCCCGAAGCGCAAGACGCCGGAGCGCACCGCGAACTCCACGAAATCCTGCGCCAGCGCGTCCTGGCCGTCCATTGCCACCATGGGAAAGTCCTTCTTCAAGCTCACCAGCCTCAACCTGAACGGCATCCGCTCGGCCGCCAGCAAGGGGGTCGAGGCCTGGGTCGCCCAGAACAGCCCGGATTGTATTTGCGTGCAGGAAGTCAAGGCCCAGGCGCCGGACGTGCTGGGGCGGCACGATGCCTGGGGCGCGCTGAAGGGGCACTTCCACTTCGCGCAGAAGAAGGGCTATTCCGGGGTGGGCGCGTTCACGCGCCACGAGCCGAGCGACGTGATCGCCGGCTTCGGCTGCGAGGAGTTCGACGCCGAGGGCCGCTACGTGGAACTGCGCTTCGACACCCCGCAGCGCAAGCTCTCCATCATCAGCTGCTACTTCCCCTCCGGCTCCTCCGGCGAGGACCGGCAGGCGGCCAAGTACCGCTTCCTGGACGTGGTCGATCCCCACCTGCTGGCCCTGAAGCAGACCCGCGAGTTCATCCTGTGCGGCGACATCAACATCGCCCACCGCGAACAGGACCTCAAGAACTGGAAGGGCAACCGCAAGAACAGCGGTTTCCTGCCCGAGGAACGGGCCTGGATGACAAAACTGTTATCCGAAACGGGTCTGGTCGACGTTTATCGTCACCTCCACCCGGACACGACGGACGATTGCTACACATGGTGGAGCAATCGCGGCCAGGCCTGGGCCAAGAACGTGGGCTGGCGGCTGGACTACCAGATCGCCACCCCCGGCGTGGCCGCTGCGGCCCGCGAAGTCGCGATCTACAAGGAAACCCGCTTCAGCGACCACGCGCCGATCACGGTGCAGTACGACCTGGCGCTCTGAGCCCGGGGCTCAAGCCGGTGGCGCGCGCCTGGCGGACGCCCGCCGGCGCGGTTGCGGCGGGCGCTTGGCCAGCACCAGGTCCCACAGCGCCTGGGCGGCCAGCGAGAGCACTTCGTGGCGGCGGCGCACGGCGAACACCTGCCGCGTGATCCCCTTGCCCTCCAGCGGCCGCACCACGACGTCCGGATGGTCGAAGTGGAACAGCGTCAGCCCCGGGACCAGGCTCACGCCCAGGCCCGCCCGCACGAGCCCGGTGACGGTGGCCAGGTGCTCCACCTCGAACACGCTCCGCACCTGCAGGGGATGCAGCGCCGCCTCCAGGTACTGCCGCACGCTGGTGTTGCGCGACATGTGCACGAAGGGGTGGTCCGCGAGGTCGCGGATGCGCACCGTGGCCTGCCGGGCCAGGGGGTGGTCCTTGCGGCAGACCAGGTGGAAGGTGTCCTCGCACAGCGGCACCGATTCGAGGTCGTCGCTGCGCGTGCCGGTGGAGGCCATCGCCAGGTCCACGCGGCGGCTGCGCAGCAGCGCCAGGCATTCCTCCGACAGGCTGTCGAACAGCGCGAGCTCGATGCCGGGATGCCTGCGCCGGTAGGCCAGCAGCACGTCGGGCAGCCAGCCCGCCGCCAGCGAGGGCAGGGCGGCCACCGCGACGCGGCCCTTGCGCTTTTGCGCATGGTCCTGGAAGTCGTCGACCATGCTGTCGAAGTCCGCCAGCATCCGCCGCGCGGCCTGCTCGAAGGTGCGGCCTTCGGGCGTGAGCGCCACGGCGCGCGTGGTGCGGTCGAACAGGCGGGCGCCGAGGCCTTCCTCCAGCGACTGGATCAGCGCGCTGAAGGCCGGCTGCGACAGGTGCACGCGCTGCGCGGCCCGCGTGAAGTTCCTTTCCTCGACCAGGGCGAGGACCGCGCGCAGGTCGCGGGACGAGAGATTCATCGGTTTTCCGGATCGAACCAGCGGAACTTTGAATTTTACGGATGCGTGGCCGCCCGCTAGTCTCGCGGCCATGCAGGGTTCCTCCTCCTCACGCCCGCCGCTGCGCATCGGCTGCGGCGCGGGTTTCTCCGGCGACCGCTGGGATGCCGCGGTGCCCGTGGTGCGCTCGCTCGTGGCGCACGGAGGTCCCGCCGCGCTGATGTTCGAGACGCTGGCGGAACGCACGCTCGCCCTGGCGCAGCTTCGCCGCCGCGCGGACTCCGACGCGGGACACGAACCTTCGCTGGAGCACTTCCTGCGGGGCGTGCTGGCCGACTGCGTGCGGCACGGCATCCCGATCGTCGGCAACTTCGGCGCCGCCAACCCGCGCGCGGCGGCCCGTCGCGTGCACGCGCTCGCGCAGGCGCTCGGCATCGGGGCTGTGCGTGTCGCGGTGGTGGAAGGCGACGACCTGGTGGCGCAGCTTTCGCCCGAGGCGCTTCAGGCGTTGCTGCCGGCGCAGGCGCGCGGCCAGGCCCTCGTCAGCGCCAATGCCTACCTGGGCGCGGAACGGATCGCGGACGCCTTGCGCGGCGGCGCGCAGGTCGTCGTGACGGGGCGCGTTGCCGATCCGGCGCTGGCCCTGGGTCCGCTGATGGCGCACTTCGGCTGGACGCTGGAGGACGCCGACTGCATCGCCGCCGGAACGATGGCGGGCCACCTGCTGGAGTGCGGTGCGCAGGTCACCGGCGGCTACTTCGCGGATCCCGGCGTGAAGGACGTCCCGGGGCTCGCCCAAGTGGGTTTTCCGATCCTGGAGGTGCACGAGGACGGCCGCTTCCTGGTCACCAAGCCGGAGGACACGGGCGGCTGCGTGGATCGCCGAACGGTCACCGAACAACTGCTGTACGAGATCCACGATCCCGCGGCCTACCTCACGCCCGACGTGGTCGCGGATATCACCGAAGTGGAACTGCGCGAACTTGCGACGGACGTCGTCGAGGTGCGCGGCGTGCGCGGCCACGCGCGGCCTGCGACGCTGAAGGCGACGGTGTGCTTCGAGGGCGGCTGGCTGGTCGAGGGCGAGATCTCGTACGCCGGGATCGGCGCCGCGGCGCGCGCCGAACTCGCGGGCGAGATCGTGGCGGAGCGATTGCAGCTACTGGAGATCGTGCCGGCCAGGTGGCGACGCGAGCTGATCGGCGTGGCCAGCGTGTTCGCCGACGACGAAGGCCGCTTCCGTCCGCCCGCGGCGGATGCGCAGGACGTCCGCCTGCGCGTCGCGGCGCAGGTGGCGGACCGCGCGGACGCGGACGCCATCGCGCGCGAGGTGCTCGCGCTCTATACCTGCGGACCCGCCGGCGGCGGCGGCGTGCGCACGCACGTCACGCCGCGCCTGGGCAGCACGTCGTGCTACGTCCCGCGCGAGCTGGTGCGGCCCACCTGGAGCTTCGCATGAACGCCGCGTCGAACACCGTTGCGCTGCGTGCGCTGGCGCACGCCCGCACCGGCGACAAGGGCAACCGCTGCAGCATCAGCCTGGTCGCCTTCGACCCGGCGCACTGGCCGCTGCTCGTGGAGCAGGTGAGCGAGGAACGCGTCGCGGCGCTCTTCGCGCATCGCCGGCCCACCGCGGTCAGGCGCTACCTGCTGCCCCGCCTGGCGGCCATGAACTTCGTTCTCGATGACGTGCTCGACGGCGGCGTCAACGATTCGCTGAACCTGGACGCGCATGGCAAGTCGCTGTCCAGCCTCCTCCTTACCTTGCCGATCCAACTCCAGGAGACAATATGATGAAGACCCGTCGCGCCGCGCTGGCGCAGGTGGCGGCCGCCGCGCTGCTCGCCGCTTCCCTCGGTGCCCACGCGCAAAGCTATCCCGACAAGCCGATCACCTTCGTCGTGCCTTTCGCCGCCGGCAGCGCCACCGACCAGATCGCGCGCGCCATCGGGCAGGCCGTGACGGAGGACACCAAGCAGCAGGTGGTGGTGGACAACAAGCCGGGCGCCAACGCCTTCATCGGCGCGCAGGCCGCGGCCCGCGCACCCAAGGACGGCTACTCGGTCTTCATCACCACGAACACCACGCACGCCGCCAACGAACACCTGTTCAAGAAGCTGCCTTACGACCCGGTCAAGGACTTCGAGCCCGTCACGCTGCTGGGCAAGGGCGGGCAGATCCTGGTGGTCAACCCCGACGTGCCGGCGAAGAACGTGCAGGAGTTCGTGAACCTCGCCAAGGCGCAGCCGGGCAAGGTGTCCTTCGGCTTCGGCAGTTCGTCCAGCCGCGTGGCCGGCGAACTGTTCGAGCAGATGACGGGCGCCGACATCCAGCCCGTGCCCTATCGCAGCAACCCGCTGGGCATCACCGACCTGCTGGGCGGGCAGATCCAGGCCATGTTCACCGACATGGCCACGGGCCTGCCGCAGGTCAAGGGCGGCAAGCTGCGCGCCCTGGGCGTGACCACCAGCAAGCGCAGCCCGCTGGCGCCGGACGTTCCGGCGATCGCCGAGACCGTGCCGGGCTACGAATCGACCTACTGGTTCGCCGCCTACGTGCCTGCGGGAACGCCGGCGCCCGTCATTGCGCGCCTCAACGAGATCCTCGTGAAGGCGGCGAAGAGCCAGACCGCCGCGAAGTTCTACGGCCCGACCGGCACCGAGCTCGTGACCAGCACGCCCGACGAGCTGCGCAGCTTCCAGGCGGCCGAGTCGCGGAAGTGGAAGAAGATCATCGAGGCCGCGGGCATCGAGAAGGAGTGACCGGCGGCGGGGCCGCTTCTCTGCCGCGCGGGTTTCCCGCGGCACCTTCTGCGCGCGAAGGGCATCTTCGCAGGAAGACGATGGCGGCCCGCCCTACCACTCCACCAGCGACAGCCCGATGCTGAACATCGTGCGGCGGCGGTTGTAGTCCAGCAGGCTGTCGCCGTAACCGTGGAAGATCTGCGTGTGCAGCTGCAGGCCGCCCGGAGGGCCGAGGCCGTCGTCACCCAGCGAGCGGAACCATTCCAGCCGCAGCGAACCCTTGCCGTTGCTGCGCAGGGCATGGCGCACCGTCGCCGACCACAGGTTGCGGCGGTCGGAGCGCCACACCGCGCGCAGCTCGCCGCGGCCGATGAAGTCGGAGATGCGCGGGTTGTCGTCGTCGCCGTCGCCGCCGATGCGCTGCCACAGGCGTCCGTGCAGCTGCAGCGCGCCGCGCTCGGCGCCGGCCATCAGGTAGACGCGGTTCCAGCTGCGCGACAGCGGCAGCGACTGGCCGTTGGACTGGTGCACCAGGCCCACGCCGCCCAGGCGCAGGCGCCAGCGGCTGGGGTCGGGCGACTGCAGCGGCGCGACGTAGATGATCTCCGGCTCGTGGTCCGTGCTGCGGAAGGGGCGCGAGAGCTGCGGCGTGAACAGCTGCCAGTACGACTGCTGCGAATACGCGAGCCACAGCGAATCGCGCTCGTCGGACTCGTCCACCAGCAGGCCTTGCGCGATCTTGGTTCGCACCGACAGCTGCAGCCGCATCTCGGTGTGCCGGTAGGCCTCCTCGCGCGTGGCGTTGTTGGCCGGGTTCTCCGAGGTGGGCAGGCGGTTGATGGTGTCCGCGGTGGCCACGCCGATGGAGATGGGCCGGTAGCCGCGGATGCCGAAGGTGCCGCAGTCGGCGCCGGGCACGAGCTCCCAGAAGCGCGACAGCTCCGAGTAGCGCGCGTCGCGGCAGCCTTCCAGCGTGGTCAGGCGCATGCCGATGCGCGCGCCGGGCGCCGAGACGACGGGGGCTTCGCTGGGCGGCGTCGTCGTCGCGGCCAGGGGATTCGTGGCGGGGCTGGACTCGGGCGCGTTCTGCCCTTCGGCCCAGCGGTCGTAGCAGGCGAGGCGCTGTGCGGGGTCGGGCAGGGCGGGGCAGGACTGCCACCCGGTGGCGGTGGACTGCGCGGCGGCCGCCAAGGGCATCAGCGCGAACGCAGCGAAGGCGAAATGGCGGGAACGAAGCATGGCGGATCGTAGCGC
>JAEZEB010000190.1 GCA_023438115.1 Pseudomonadota bacterium
TTGTGTATAAGAGTCAGGCGCGGACCCAGCCGCGGCTGCAGGCGAGCCCGTTCACGGCGCAGCCGCGCGACTTCGGCCGGGCCGACCTGCCGCCGGCCGTGAGCGAGCAGCTGCGCGCCCAGCGCGAGCAGGACAGGCTCCAGCGCGAAGCGGTGCGCGATGCGCGCGAGCAGCTCCTCGACGCGCAGCGGCGGCGCGAGGACAACCTGCGCTCGCAGCAGGAGCGCGTGTACCGCCAGCAGCGCGAATCCGCAGGCAGCTTCCGGCGCGACGCCGACCGGGGTGATCGCGGCGGCCAACCGGATCGCGGCAACCGCGGCGGGCGCGACGAGGAGCGCGGCCGCAGCTTCGGCCCGCGCAACTGAAGGACCGTCGGCGGCGCGTGGCTACGCGTCGTCCTTCAGCTGGAACTTCGACGCCAGCTGCTGCTGCACGCCCGGCGGTACCGGCTCGTAGTGGCTGAAGGCGATCGTGTAGCGGCCCTGCCCGCCCGTGAGCGAATTCAGCCGCGACTGGTAGCTCGCCAGCTCCGACAGCGGCGCCTGGGCCAGCACCGTCAGCGTGCCCGCCGCGCCGGACTGCGTGCCGTTCACCTGGCCGCGGCGCGCCGCGAGGTCGCCCGTGATGTCGCCCATGTTGGCCTCGGGCACCGAGATCTCCACGTCGACGATGGGCTCCAGCACGCAGGGACGCGCCGCCTGTACCGCCGCCGCCAGCGCCTTCCTGGCCGCCGTCACGAAGGCGATCTCCTTGCTGTCCACCGTGTGGTGCTTGCCGTCGTAGACGGTCACCTTCAGGTCCACGACCGGATAGCCGGCCACCACGCCCTGCTCCATCGCCAGGCGCACGCCTTTCTCCACCGCCGGCATGAAGTTGCCGGGGATGGCGCCGCCCTTGACCTCGTCGGCGAACTCGAAGCCCGTGCCGCGCGGCAGCGGCTCCACGCGCAGGAACACTTCGCCGAACTGGCCGGCTCCGCCGGTCTGCTTCTTGTGGCGGTGGTGGCCTTCGGCAGGCGCGGTGATCGTCTCGCGGTAGGCGATGCGCGGCGGGCGGGTCTCCACCTGGCAGCCGTGCACCTCGGTCAGCCGGTCCAGCAGCGTGCGCAGGTGCAGCTCGCCCAGGCCGTAGACCACCGTCTCGTTGGTCGTGGCGACGTGCTCGATGCGCAGGCAGGGATCCTCGCTCACCAGCTTGGCGAGGATGTCGTGCAGCCGCTGCTCGTCACCCCGGCGCTTCGGCTCGATGGCCAGGCCGTGCACGGGCAACGGGAACTCCAGCGGCTTCAGGTGGATGTGCGCGTCTTCCGCCGCGTCGTGCAGCACCGCGTCGTAGTGCAGCTCCTCCACCTTCGCGATGGCGCACAGGTCGCCGGGCACCGCCTTCGCCACCTCCTTCAGCTCCTTGCCCTGCAGCATGAAGAGGTGGCCCACCTTGAAAGGGCGGCGGCCGTCGCCCACGTACAGCTGGCTGTCGCGCGTGACCGTTCCCTGGTGCACGCGCAGCACGCCCATCTTGCCCACGTAAGGGTCCTGCGTGATCTTGAAGACGTGCGCCAGCACGTGGCGATCCGCATCGACCATGACGTCGACGGGCCGGGCGGCGTCGCCCTCGCCTTCGAGGAAGGCCGGCGGGTTGCTCTCGGTGGGATCGGGCAGCAGGCGCTCGATCACGTCCAGCAGCTCCGGCACGCCGGCGCCGGTGCGCGCCGAGACGAAGCACACCGGCACCAGGTGGCCTTCGCGCAGCGCCTGCTCCAGCGGGGCGTGCAGTTCCTCGGGGGCGACGTCGCCATCTTCCAGGTAGCGCTCGACCAGTTCGCCGTCGACTTCCACCACCTGCTCCACCAGCGCGCGGTGCGCCTGTTCCACGGACGAGAAATCCGGCGGCGGGCCGTCGTCCTTCAGCTTCCAGAAGCAGTCGAGCACGCGCTCGCCCTTCTGCGAGGGCAGGTTGACCGGCAGGCATTCGCGGCCGAAGGCCGACTGGATCTCTTCCAGCAGCGCCTGCAGGTTCACGCCCTGCGCGTCGATCTTGTTGACGATCACGATGCGGTCGCGCTCGCGCTGCCTGGCCCATTCCATCATCCGCACGGCCATCGGCTCGATGCCGCTGGAGGCGTTGATCACCACGGCCGCTGTCTCCACCGCTTCCAGCGCGGGCAGCGACTGGCCGAGGAAATCGGGGGCCCCGGGCGTGTCCACGAGGTGCGTGGTGATGTCGCGGTGCTCGAAGTGCAGCAGGGTGGTGTTCAGCGAACGCAGCGCCCGTTTCTCCATCGGGTCGTGGTCCGAGACCGTGCTGCCTTTTTCCACGCTGCCAGGGGCACCCACCGCCCCGGCCTTCCACAGCAAGGCTTCGGCCAGGCTGGTCTTGCCGGCGGCGCTGGGACCCACGAGGGCCAGGGTGCGCCGCGCGGCGATGTCGCGATGAGTAGCCACGAAAGACCCTCCAGCGATGCAAGGGAGGACCATCCTACGCACGCGTCGCGTGCATCGCAACGACGGTAGCGCAACCGTGGCATGGGCATTTGCCCGCACATGCATGCGCGAACGCGGCGCACCGTTTGCGCCTTGCGCTGCTTGCCGTCGGACAGGTCCCACAAGCATTACGGTGGCCACCTACAGAATGTGAGCACCTGCTTGCTATGCTGGCTCACATGCCCGACAGGAAGTTGAACCGAAGCAAGAGCGAACGGCCGGAGTTCGAAGTTGCCTACTACACCAAGGAACTGGGCAAGGAACTGCAGCGCGAGATGCTGCAAAAGCAGCTGGCACGCCTGAGCGAGAACGGCAGCGTGCGCGCCGCCCACGGCGAGGACGCCGCGCCGCAGCCCGAGGTGGCGATCCCGCAGGTCGACCGGGCGGGCTGAGCGCGCGCCCATCTTCACATTGCCACACTGCGTCGCGGCCCACAGCCGGGCGGAACGCTGTCAAGATGCAGCCGTGTCCGCTTCGATGGAGTCCGCGTCCGTGGCCAGCGCGCATCCCGCGATCGACAAGCTGAAGAAGAGCGGCGCCGCCAAGGTGAAGGTGGCGGTGAGCGACATCGACGGCATCCTGCGCGGCAAGATCCTGCACATCGACAAGTTCGAAAGCGCGGCCGAAGGCGGCTTCGGCTTCTGCGACGTGGTGTTCGGCTGGGACGCGCACGACTGCACCTACGACAACACCAGCGTCACGGGCTGGCAGCACGGCTTTCCCGACGCGCTGGCACGGATCGACCTGGCCACCGCCCGCAATGTGCCGTGGGATGGCAACGTGCCCTTCTTCCTGGGCGAGTTCGTGCAGGCCGGCGGCAGCCCGCATCCCGTGTGCCCGCGCCAGGTGCTCAAGCGCGTGCTCGCGCGCGCGGAGAAGCTGGGCGTGCAGCCCATGTGCGGCATGGAGTTCGAGTGGTTCAACTTCCGCGAGACGCCGCAGAGCTGGGCCGCGAAATCCGGCGTGCCGCCGGAGCCGATCACGCCCGGCATGTTCGGTTACTCGCTGCTGCGCATGGCCGACAACCCCGGCTTCTTCCACGCGCTGATGGACGAGATGCTGGCCTTCGGCGTGCCCATCGAGGGCCTGCACACCGAAACAGGACCGGGTGTGTACGAGGCGGCGATCGGCTTCTCGCCCGCGCTCGAGCAGGCCGACCGGGCCATCCTCTTCAAGACCGGCGCGCGCGAGATCGGCAAGCGCTTCGGCATCATGCCCAGCTTCATGGCCAAGTGGAGCCAGCAGTACCCGGGCTGCAGCGGCCACATCCACCAGAGCCTGTCGGACGGCAAGGCCAACCTGTTCCACGACGCGGCTTCGCCGCGCGGCATGAGCGCGCTGTTCGAGAGTTACCTCGCGGGCCAGGTGGCCTGCATGATGGACTTCGGCCCGCTGCTGTGGCCCACCGTCAACAGCTACAAGCGGCTGGTCGACGGCTTCTGGGCGCCGGTGAAACCGACCTGGGGCATCGACAACCGCACCGCGAGCTTCCGCGTGCTGGCGGGCTCGCCCAAGTCCACGCGGCTGGAGACGCGCTGTCCGGGCTCGGACGTGAACCCGTACCTCGCGATGGCGGCGGTGCTCGCGGCCGGGTTGCACGGCGTGGAGAAGGGGCTGAAGCTCACCACGCCGCCCGTTACCGGCACCAACCAGGGCAGCGAGGACGTCCCGCGCGCGCCGCGCACGCTGATCGAGACCACGCGCATCTTCCGCGAGTCGGAGATCGCGCGCGACTGGCTGGGCGACACCTTCGTCGACCACTTCGCCTGCACGCGCGACTGGGAATGGCGCCAGTGGCAGGACGCGGTGACGGACTGGGAATTGAAGCGCTACTTCGAGATCATCTGATGCTGGTGCGCATGCTGGGCCCTGCCGACGCCACGCTGTACCGCTCGCTGCGCCTGCGCGCGCTGCGCGAGCACCCGGACGCCTTCACCTCCAGCTACGCCGAGGAACGCGAGCGGCCGGTGGAAGCCGCGGCGCAACGCCTGGCCCATCACGCCTTCTGGGGCGCCTACCACCACGCCGAACTGTGGGGCATGGTGGGCCTGGAGCGCGAGCCGCGCGCCCGCAACCGCCACAAGGCGACGGTGATGGGGATGTACGTGGCGCCGGAGGCGCGCGGACAAGGCACGGGCCGGGCATTGCTCGATGCGCTGCTGCGGCATGCGCGCGCCAACGGCGTCGAATCGCTGGTGCTGACGGTCACCGAGGGCAACACCGCGGCGCGGCGCCTCTACGAAGCCGTGGGCTTCCGTTCCTTCGGCGTCGAGCCCGACGCCGTGCGCGTGGACGGCCGCTCCCACGCCAAGAACCACATGCACCTGGACCTGCGGGGCGCCTCATGAGCCTGTCCGACTTCTCCTTCCCCACCGCCATCCGCTTCGGGCCCGGCGCGCGCCGGGACGTGGCGCCGCATCTGCGCGAGCGCGGCCTGCGCCGGCCGTTGCTGGTGACCGACCGCGCACTGGCTGCGCTGCCCGTGCTGCAGGAGTTCCTCCCGCACTTGCAGGACCTGGACGTCGCGGTATTCGCCGGCGTCTTCGGCAATCCCGCCGCGAGCCAGGTGATGGCGGGCGCCGAGGCATTCCGCACGCACGGGGCCGACTGCGTGATCGGCTTCGGCGGCGGCGCGGCGCTCGACGTCGCCAAGGTGGTCGGCCTCGCCGCCACGCACGAGGGCGACATCATCGAATACGCCTGGGACCATCCGCGCGTGCGCGCCATCACTGGTGAGTTGCCGTACTTCGTCGCGCTGCCCACCACGGCGGGCACGGGATCGGAGGTGGGCCGCTCCGCCGTGGTGAGCGAGGACGACACGCACCTCAAGCGCGTGGTGTTCAGCCCGAAGATCCTGGCGCGCCAGGTGTTCGCCGATCCGGAACTCACGCTGGCGCTGCCGCCGCACGTCACGGCCGCGACCGGCATGGACGCGCTGACGCACAACATCGAGAGCTATCTCTCGCCCGCCTACCACCCGCTGTGCGACGGCATCGCCCTGGAAGGCGCCCGTCTTGCCGCCCGTTCGCTGCAGCAGGCCGTGCAGGTGCCGGGCGACATCGCCGCGCGCAGCGACATGATGATGTCCTCCATGATGGGCGCCATCGCCTTCCAGAAGGACCTCGGCGCCGTGCATTCGTGCGCGCACGCGCTCGGCGCCGTGTGCGACCTGCACCACGGCCTGGCCAACGCGCTCATGATCGAGGCCGTGCTCGCGTGGAACCACGAAAGCGCGCCGGGCAAGTTCGACGAACTCGCGCACGTGTGCGGCGTGGCCGGTGGAGGGCGGCAGTTCGTGCCCTGGCTCGGGGATCTCAAGCGAAGCATCGGCCTCACCGGCACGCTCTCCACGCACGGCGTGGCGCGCGAACACATTCCCAGGCTGGTGGAGGTGGCCGTGCAGGACATCTGCCACCGGACCAATCCGCGGCCGTGCACCGCGCAGGACTTCGAGCGGCTGTTTGCCGCTGCCCTCTGACCCATGGACCGCCTGAAGATCGGCATCGCCGCCTCCTTTTTCCACCCCGACGGCGCGCGCAAGGCCGCGCCTTCCAAGACCCTGTTGTGGATCGAGCAGTCGGTGGCGCACTGGCTGATGGCCGAGGGCGCGCTGCCGGTGATGATCCCTTCGCTGGCCGGGCCCACGTTCCGGGGCGACGTGACCGTGGACGACTACGTGCGCTGGCTGGACGGCATCGTCGTGCCCGGCGGTGTGGACGTCTGCCCCGGCAGCTACGGCGAGGAGCCGCTGCGTCCCGAGTGGCAGGGGGACCGCGTCCGCGATGAGTACGAGATGGCGCTGGTGCGCGCCTTCTCCGCGGCGGGCAAGCCGGTGTTCGGCATCTGCCGCGGCCACCAGCTGATCAACGTGGCCCACGGCGGCACCCTGTACCAGGACATCAGCATGCAGAAGCCCGGCGCGCGCGTG
>JAEZEB010000214.1 GCA_023438115.1 Pseudomonadota bacterium
GCCCTGCGGCGCCCGGCGCGACTCCGAACTCCCAACGTCCTTCTCGAATGTGGTGTTGACGTTGCCGGGTGCGAACGCGCCCGGTGAGAGGAGTAGACGCCGGAGCCTTGCTGCACGCTCCAACGAAAAACGGCACCGGGGTGCCGCTTTTCAGGGAGTGCGGAAATCCGCGGGCTTCACACGCCCCAGACGATTTCCTTGCCGGCGGCGCTGCAACGCCGCAGCATGTCGATGAAGGGCACGGCACGCTGGCGCAGCGAGACTTCGCCGAAGCGCGGCGGCACCTCGCCCCTGGCCTTCGCTTCGTCGATGGCGGCCTGCTGCTCCGCCTCCTCGCGCGCGATCGCGGCCTCGAGCGCCTGGATGGCGCCGGGCATCTCCTCGGGCAGCACGATGCCCTTGGGACCCGCGTCCTTGCCGATGATCTCCAGCACGCGCCGGCCGTTCGGCTCCAGCATGATCAGGTCGCCGGCGGCCTTGGACTTGAACTTGTAGAGAGGCATTCCCCGAGTATCAGCGATAGATGTAGTCGCGGGTGAACGGATAGGTGGACTGGGCGCCGCGCAGGGTCCCCGTGTTCATGTTGCCATCGGGCTTCACCGCCAGGATCTGGTGCAGCGCGTTCCAGCCGTGCTCGAAGCTCATCGCGCAGCCCGCGAGGTACAGCCGGTAGGCGCGCAACACCGTGCCGCCGCCCTGCGGCCCATGCGTGCGCTCGAGCACCGCGCGGGCCTCGTCGAGCCGCGCCTCCAGCGCATCGGACCAGGCCCACAGCGTGCGCGCGTAGTGCGGCCGCAGGTTCTCCGTGTCGACCATCTCCAGGCCGCCGGCCGCAAGCTCGCGCAGCACCAGGCTCGGGTGCAGCAGCTCGCCGCCGGGGAAGATGTACTTGCCGATGAAGTCGCCCATGCCCAGGCCGAGTTGCCCCGGCTCCAGGCAGCCGGCGGTGATGCCGTGGTTCATCACCATGCCGCCCGGCTTGAGCAGGCGGTGGATCTTGGCGAAGTAGGCCTGCATGTTGGCGTAGCCCACGTGCTCGAACATGCCCACCGAGGCGATCTTGTCCCAGGGCCGGTCCTCGGGCAGGTCGCGGTAGTCGAGCAGCAGCATCTGCACCCGGCCCTGCAGGCCCTTCTCCTCGATGAGGCGGTTGACGTGCGCGTGCTGGTTCTTCGACAGCGTGATGCCGGTGGCCTGCACGC
Source organism: Pseudomonadota bacterium (assembly GCA_023438115.1). Classification (GTDB taxonomy): domain Bacteria; phylum Pseudomonadota; class Gammaproteobacteria; order Burkholderiales; family Burkholderiaceae_C; genus Ramlibacter. Next base: position 1,203 of record JAEZEB010000214.1, read on the forward strand.
CGTAGTGCTCGGCCGCCCAGAGCAGCAGCCCGCCCCAGCCGGCGCCGATGTCCAGGAAGCGCTCGCCCTGGCGCAGCATGAGCTTGCGGCAGATGTGGTCGAGCTTGGCCTCCTGCGCCTGCGCGAGCGACATGTCGACATCGCGGTAGTAGGCGCAGGAATAGACCCGGCGCGGATCCAGCCACAGGGCATAGAAATCGTCCGAGACGTCATAGTGGAAGCGGATCTGCTCGGCGTCCTTCTGCGGCGTGTGCGAGGCGATCGAGCGCGCGCGGCGCACCATCTGCGTCCACCAGCGCGTGTCGCTGGGCACGGGGCTGCCCGGCAGCATCGCGGCCGCGGCCGCCATCACGTCGCGCATGCTGCCCTCGATCTTGACGCGCTGCTCGACGTAGTCCTCCGCGACCTTGCCGATCTGGCCCGCGGCCAGCGTGGCCAGGCCCGACCAGTCGCGGAACTCCAGCCGGACGGCGGCGTCGGGCGGGCCGACCTTGCGGTCGCCGGGCAGCGCGACGGAGATGGTCACCGGTGACCGGGCGAAGAGGGACTCGATCTTCTGCTGCAGGGGTTCCATGCGGCCGATTCTTCCCAGCAGGCGCGCCCCCGTCAATCGGCCGCAAGGACCCCGTGCGGCTATCACGGTGATAGCCCGGGTTGCGCGCGGCGTTTGTTCAAGCCTAAACTATTTAAACTGATTCGAAAGGTTCTCCCATGGACATGGAAGCGCGGGCGCACAGCGAGCACCCGGAAGCCTTGCGGCTGTGGCTGCGGATGCTCACCTGCACGCAGCTGGTGGAAAAGCAGATCCGTTCGCTGCTGCGCGAGCGCTTCGAGACCACCCTGCCGCGCTTCGACCTCATGGCCCAGCTCGAGCGCGCGCCGGCCGGCCTGAAGATGAACGAGCTATCGCGCCGCATGATGGTCACGGGCGGCAACGTCACGGGCATCACCGACCAGCTGGTCGCCGAAGGCCTGGTCGAGCGCATCGACGTGGAAGGCGACCGCCGCGCCTACCGCGTGCGCCTCACGCCCAAGGGCCGCAAGCAGTTCAACGACATGGCCGGCGAACACGAGAACTGGATCGTGCAGTCCTTCGCCGGCCTCTCCGACAAGGAGATCGCCACCCTCCACCGCCTGCTGGGCAAGGTGAAGGACCACGCCATGGCCCGCCAGGAGACCGCTGCATGAAAACGCCCATCGCATCCGCCCAGACCGACCGCTTCGTCCACGACCGCCTGCCCCCGCGCGAGCAGTGGCCCGAATTGCGCTACGACCTGCCGGAACTGCAGCTGCCGCCGCGCTTCAACCTGGTCGAGGAACTGCTGGACCGCGCGCCGGAAAAGGGCTGGGGTGAGCGCCCGCTGCTGCGCTCGCCCCGGATGACGCTCACTTACGCGGACGTGCGCGACCGCGTGGACCGCATCTGCCGCGTGCTGGTGGAAGACCTGGGCCTGGTGCCGGGCAACCGCGTGCTGCTGCGTGGCGGCAATTCCATCGGCATGGCGCTCGCGTGGCTGGCCGTGGTCAAGGCCGGCGGCGTGGCGGTGGCCACCATGCCGCTGCTGCGCGCCCGCGAACTGGGCGACATCATCGACAAGGCGCAGCCGGCGATCGCGCTGTGCGACATCAAGCTGCTGGAGGAGCTGGAACTCGCCCGCAAGGACAGGCCGGTGCTCCAGACCGTGGTGCCCTTCAACGCGCCGAACGAACCCGGCTCGATGGCGGTGCTGTCCGCGCAGAAGGAAGCGGGCTTCACGGCCTGCCCCACCGCCGCCGACGACATCGCCATGCTGGCCTTCACCTCCGGCACCACCGGCAAGCCCAAGGCCGCCGTGCACACGCACCGCGACGTGCTGGCCGCCTGCGAGGCCTGGCCGCGCCACGTGCTCAAGGCCACGCCGGACGACGTGGTCGTCGGCAGCCCGCCGCTGGCCTTCACCTTCGGCCTGGGCGGCATGCTGGTGTTCCCCATGTGGTCGGGCTCCTCCGTCTACTACCCCGACGGCCCCTACACGCCCGAATCGCTGGTGCGCACCATCCACGAAGTCGGCGCCACCATCTGCTACACCGCGCCCACCTTCTACCGCCAGGCCGCCCCCTTCGCGCGCGAACTCGGCGTGGGCAAGCTGCGCATCTGCGTCAGCGCCGGCGAGGGCCTGCCCGACGCCACGCGCCAGCTGTGGAAGCAGGCGAGCGGCATCGAGATGCTGGACGGCATCGGCGCGACGGAGATGTTCCACATCTTCATCTCCTCGGCCGGGGACGAGGTGCGCCGCGGCGCCATCGGCAAGGTGGTCCCGGGCTACACCGCCAAGGTGGTCGACGAGGACGGCAACGAGGTGCCGCGCGGCACGATCGGCAAGCTGGCGGTGGTCGGCCCCACCGGCTGCAAATACCTCGAGGACGCGCGCCAGGCCAACTACGTCAAGGACGGCTGGAACTACCCCGGCGACGCCTTCCTGCAGGACGACGACGGCTACTTCTTCTACCAGGCGCGCGCCGACGACATGATCATCACGTCCGGCTACAACGTCGGCGGCCCGGAGGTCGAGGACGCGCTGCTCAAGCACCCCGCCGTGGCCGAATGCGGCGTGATCGGCAAGCCCGACGAGGAGCGCGGCATGATCGTCAAGGCCTTCTGCGTGCTCAAGCCCGGGCATGCCGGCGACGGGGCGATGTGCAAGGCGCTGCAGGACCACGTCAAGGCCACGATCGCGCCCTTCAAGTACCCGCGCGAGATCGAATTCGTCGCCAGCCTGCCGCGCACCGAGACGGGCAAGCTGCAGCGCTTCAGGCTGCGGCAGATGACGGGCTGAGCGCCGCGCCGCGCAGCGTGCCCCAGGCGAAGGCGCAGGCCATCGCCGCGCTGCCGGCGATGGCCGCGAGCATGGGCACGGGGTCGCCGTTGGCGAACACGCTCACGCTGCCCATCACCAGGATGCCGCAGGCGAAGTGCATCGTGCCGGCAAGCGCCGACGCCGCGCCGGCGATGGGCCCGTGCGCATCCATCGCGAGCACCATGGTCGCAGGCACCACCAGCCCCAGCGCGCCGTAGCCGACGAACAGCAGGCCCAGCATCAGCGGCAGGCTCTCCACGCCCGCCAGCTGCACGGCCAGCGCCAAGGCCATCACCGCGGCATAGGCCGTCACCGCCACCTTCACCATGCGGCCCAGGCCGAAGCGCCCGCCCAGGCGCGCGGTCAGCTGCGACACGCCGATGAAGGACGCCGCGTTGGCCGCGAACACGATGCTGTACTGGCGCGGGCTGAGCCCGTAGTGGTCGATCATCACGAAGGACGAAGTGGCCAGGTAGGCGAAGAAGCTCGCCACGCCGAAGCCGCCGATCAGCGACAGGCCCAGGAAGTGGCCGTCGCGCAGCAGCAGCGCGTACGAGCGCAGCGCACCGCGGAAGCTGCTGCCGACACGGTCCGCCGGCGGGCGGGTCTCGGGCAGGCTGGTGAACAGCAGGACGGCGGCCAGCGCCGCGGCCACGACGACGGCCCAGAACACGGCGCGCCAGCCGAAGGCCTCGATCAGCAGGCTGCCGGTGAGCGGCGCCAGGATGGGCGAGACGCTGAACACCAGCATCAGCAGCGACATCAGGCGCGCCGCCTCGGTGCCCGTGTGCAGGTCGCGCACCACGGCGCGCGGGATCACCATGCCGGCGCAGGCGCCCAGGCCCTGCACGAAGCGCATCGCCACGAGGGTCGCGGCATCGGGCGCCAGCGCGCAGCCGATGCTGCCGGCGGCGAACAGCGCCAGGCCGAAATACAGCGGGCCCTTGCGCCCCAGCATGTCCGACACCGGGCCGTAGATCACCTGCGCCAGGCCGAGGGCGAGGAAGAAGACGATCAGGCTCGCCTGCACCGTCGCCGGCGAGGCATCGAGGGCGCGCCCGATGGTGGGCAGCGCCGGCAGGTACATGTCGATTGCGAACGGCCCCACGGCCGAAAGAAGGCCCAGCACCAGCGCCAGGCCGAAGAAGGATTTCTGCATGAGGGGCGCGATTCTGCGCCCGCCGCCGGCGCCGCTGCGGCCTGGGGTTTTTCGCCCCGGAAGGTCAGCCGCCCAGTTCCTTGACGCGGTCCGAGTTGGAGGTGCTGCGCGCGCCCTTGAGGTGCATCTCGACGTCGGCCACCTTGTCGCCCACGGCCTGCACCGCCTCGCGCACCTGCTGCGGCGTCGCGTCGAGCTTCTTCGCCCACTGCGCGAGCGCCTGTTCGTCGTCCATGGGGATGCGATCCGGCTGCACGCCCGGCTGAGTCATGTCGTTCTCCCTTGCTGAGGCCATGCCGCAAAGCTACCGTGCACGCGCGCCGCGGGGTGTAGGCCGCTGCCGCACTTGTCCCGCGGCAGGGAAGAGCCGGGCCGTATCATCGCCGCATGCCAGCGTATGCATTCGAGGCCCTCGACGCCGAAGGCACGACCCGCAAGGGCGTGATCGAGGCCGATACCGCCCGGGCGGCCCGGGGGCTGCTGCGCGGGCGCGCGCTGGTGCCGCTGGAAGTGCGCCAGGTCGCCGCGGGCGAGGCGGCGAACGACGGCGAACCGCGCACGCTGCTGCGGCGCCGCGTCTTCGGCGGCACGGGCCTGGCGATCTGGACACGCCAGCTCGCGGGCCTGGTCGGCTCCGGGCTGACGCTGGAGCGCGCCCTCACCGCGCTGGCCGAGGAAGCCGAGAACGAACAGCAACACCACCTGCTGGCGGCGCTGCGTGCCGAAGTGAATGCGGGCTCCTCCTTCGCCAAGGCGCTGGCGCGCTTTCCGCGCGAGTTCTCCGACATCTACGTGGCCGTGGTCGGCGCGGGCGAACAGAGCGGCCATCTCGGCGCCGTGCTGGAGCGGCTGGCCGACGACCTGGAGGAGCGCCAGGCGCTGAACGCCAAGCTGGTCGCCGCGACGCTCTATCCCGCCATCGTCACCGTCGCCGCGATCGCGATCGTGCTGCTGCTCATGACCTACGTCGTGCCGCAGGTCGCCAACGTGTTCGCCGGCACCAAGCGCGCGCTGCCCCTGCTCACCGTGATGATGATGGGGCTGAGCGACTTCCTGCGCAGCTGGGGCCTGGTGCTGCTGGGGCTGCTGGCCATCGCCTTCGTGCTGCTGCGGCTGGCACTGCGCCGGCCCGCCTTCCGCGAACGCTTCGACGCCGGCTGGCTGGGCCTGCCGCTGGTGGGCCGACTCTCGCGCGGCTACAACGCGGCCCGCTTCGCCGGCACGCTGGCGATGCTGGCCGGCGCCGGCGTGCCCATCCTGAAAGCGCTGCAGGCGGCGGCGGAGACCTTGGGGAACCGCGCCATGCGGGCCGACGCGCTCGACGCGCTGGTGCTGGTGCGCGAAGGCGCGCCGCTCGCCTCGGCGCTGGCGCAGAAGAAGCGCTTTCCGGGGCTGCTGTCGATGTTCGCCCGCCTGGGCGAGCAGACCGGCCAGCTGCCCGCGATGCTGCAGCGCGCGGCCAACCAGCTCTCGGCCGAAGTGCAGCGCCGCGCCCTGCAGTTCGCCACGCTGCTGGAGCCCCTGCTGATCGTGGGCATGGGCCTGATCGTCATGCTGATCGTGCTGGCGGTGCTGCTGCCCATCATCCAGCTAAACCAGTGGGTACGATAGGCGCCATGGCCCTGCCCTCCCTGGACGACAAGCTGGTGGTCGCGATCTCCTCGCGGGCCCTGTTCGACTTCGAGGAGGAGAACCGGGTGTTCGACGGCGGCGACGCGGCCGGCTACATGCGGATGCAGCTGGAGCGGCTGGACGTGCCGGCCGCACCTGGCATCGCCTTCTCGCTGGTGAAGAAGCTGCTGGCCTTCAACGACGCCGGCGTGCAGCGGGTGGAAGTGGTCGTGCTCTCGCGCAACGACCCCGTCTCCGGCATGCGCGTGTTCCGCTCGGCCAAGGCCAACGGCATCCGCCTGGAGCGCGGCGTGTTCACCCAGGGCCGCTCGCCCTTCGGCTACCTCCGGCCGCTGAAGGCCACGCTGTTCCTCTCGGCCAACGCGGACGACGTGCGCGGCGCGCTGCAGGCGGGCTTCCCCGCGGCGCGCGTGCTCACCGAATCCGTGCTGGCCAGCGCCAACTATCCGGATGAAGTGCGCATCGCCTTCGACGGCGACGCGGTGCTGTTCTCCGACGAGGCGGAGCAGGTCTTCCAGAAAAGCGGGCTCGAGGCCTTCCAGCAGCACGAACTGACCAAGGCCACGCAGCCCCTGCCCGGCGGCCCCTTCAAGCCGCTCCTGGCCGCGCTGCACCGGCTGCAGCAGGCGGGCGACACCCGCATGCGCATCCGCACGGCGCTGGTGACGGCGCGCAGCGCGCCGGCGCACGAGCGCGCCATCCGCACGCTGATGGACTGGAAGATCGACGTCGACGAGGCCATGTTCCTCGGCGGCCTGCCCAAGGGCGAATTCCTGCGCGAGTTCGAGCCCGACTTCTTCTTCGACGACCAGACGCGGCACGTGAGCCACGCGGCGCTGCACGTGCCGGCCGGTCACGTGGCGGCCGGCATCGCGAACGTGCTGGTGTCCTGAAGGCAGCGGCCCACCCCGGGGACAGGTTCCCGTCGGCCGGCCGGCGAGCGTCTTTTTTCCGCATGGCATTCGGGGCTTTCTCCAGCCGCCCTTGACCTCAACCGGGGTTGAGCTCTTACGGTCGCCGCATTCGAAACGCAACCTGAAGGAGACCCCCCATGCACAAGATCGCCCTCGTCTACGGCAGCGACCGCGAAGGCCGGTTCTGCGACGTCGTGGCCGGATGGGCCCTCTCCGAGCTGCAGCAGCGGCCGGAGCTGGCAACCGACATCGTCGACCCGCTGCGGCTGGAACTGCCCCGGCGCTTCGGCACCGGATCGGCGCCGGTCCAGCGCCTGCGCGAGAGGCTCGCGGCGGCGGACGCGTTCGTGGTCGTCACCCCCGAATACAACCACTCGTTCCCGGCGTGCCTCAAGGCGCTGATCGATTCGGCGGACGAGGCATGGCATGCGAAGCCCGTGGCCTTCGTCTCCTACGGCGGGATCTCGGGCGGACTGCGCGCGGTGGAGCAATTGCGCCAGGTGTTCGCGGAGCTGCATGCCGTCACCCTGCGCGACTCGGTGGCCTTCCCCAACGCCTGGGATGCCTTCGCGGACGGCCGGCCGGTGCGCCTGGAGGCGGCGCGCGCGTTCCGCCACATGCTGGCGCGGCTGCTGTGGTGGTCCGCGGCCCTGAAGGCGGCGCGCCTGCGCGAGCCGTATGCGGCGGCCTCCGCATGAGCGCGGGGCACGACCTGAGCGTGGGCGAGGTGTCGCGGCGCAGCGGCGTGTCGGTGTCGGCGCTGCGCTTCTACGAGCGCGAGGGCCTGATCGACAGCGTGCGCACCGCCGCCAACCAGCGCCGCTTCCGCCGCGACGTCCTGCGCCGTGTCGGCGTGATCAAGGCCGCCCAGCACCTGGGCATTCCGCTCGCGACGATCCGCGACGCCTTCCAGCTGCTGCCGCGCGGCCACGCGCCGACGGAGGACGACTGGGCACGGCTCGCGCGCCGCTGGCAGGCCGAGCTGGACGACCGCATGGAACGCATCCGGCTGCTGCGCGAACGCCTGACCGGGTGCATAGGATGCGGCTGCCTGTCGATGAAGCTGTGCCCGCTGCTCAACGCGGGCGACCGGCTGGCCGGTCGCGGCGCGGGGGCGCACTACCTCGACCCGGAGGTCGACGGGGAGCGCGCATGAACGCCGCCGCTCCCATCGCGCCTGCGCGCATCGGCTGGCCGGGCGCCACGCTGCTCATCCTCGCCGGCGTCGTCTCGGCGTTCCACGTCGGCAAGCCTTCCGCCGTGCTGGCGCAGTTGCAGGCGGACCTGGGCGTAGCCACGGCCACGGCGGCCTGGCTCGTCTCGGCATCGGGGATCGTGGGTGCCGTGGCCGGCACCCCGGTCGGCCTGCTCGTCGACCGGCTTGGTGCGCGCCGCATGACGGTGCTCGGGCTGGCCGTGCAGGCCCTCGCCTCCGCCGCCGGCGCGCTCGCGACCGCGCCGGCCTGGCTGCTGGCGAGCCGCGTCCTCGAGGGCCTCGGCTTCCAGTGGGTGGTCGTGGC
>JAEZEB010000325.1 GCA_023438115.1 Pseudomonadota bacterium
CGCCGGAGCCGGAACCCGCTCCCGTGGCCGAGCCCACGCCCGCGCCGCCGCCCCCCGTGGCGCCGCCCGCGCCTCCGGCCCCGCCGCGCATCGAGCTGCCTTCGACCAACGCCGACTACCTGCGCAACCCGCCGCCCGACTACCCCGCCCTCAGCCGCCGCCTGGGCGAGGAAGGCCAGGTGATGCTGCGCGTGCTGATCGGCGTTGACGGCCTGCCGCAGCAGGTGGAGCTGCGCCGCTCGAGCGGCTACGAGCGCCTGGACCGCGCCGCGCTGGACACCGTGCGGCGCTGGCGCTTCGTGCCCGGCAAGCGCAACGGCGTCGCCGAGGCGATGTGGTTCAACGTCCCGATCAATTTCGTGCTGGAGAGAACAAGATGAACAACGATTTCGGCCTCATGAACCTCTGGAGCCAGGGCGACCTGGTGACCAAGGGAACGGCCCTGCTGCTGCTCGGGATGTCGCTCGCGTCCTGGATGGTGATCATCGTCAAGGCGCTCGACCTGCGCCGCTACGCGCGCCAGTCGCGCCAGATCGAAAGCTTCTGGCACGCAGCCGACTTCGCCGACGGCCTCAACAAGCTGGGCACCGATCCCGCCAACCCCTTCCGCGCGCTCGCGCTGGAAGGCCGCGAGGCGGCCGCGCACCACAACGCGCAGACGCAGCTGCACGATTCGCTCGACGCGAGCGAGTGGCTCACCCGCACGCTGCGCAACTCCATCGACGAATCCACGGCGCGCCTGCAGTCCGGGCTGGCGGTGCTGGCCTCGGTGGGCTCCACGGCGCCCTTCGTGGGCCTGTTCGGCACCGTCTGGGGCATCTACCACGCGCTGATCGCCATCAGCGCCGCCGGCCAGGCGACCATCGACAAGGTGGCCGGCCCCATCGGGGAGGCGCTGATCATGACGGCCCTGGGCCTGGCGGTCGCCATCCCCGCGGTGCTGGGCTACAACGCGCTGGTGCGCGGCAACAAGGGCGTGCTGCAGAAGCTGAACCGCTTCGCGCACGACCTGCACGCCTTCTTCGTCACGGGCTCGCGGCTGGCGCACGGCCAGTCCTCGCGCGTCGTGCCGATGAAGAAGGGAGCGTGAGGCCATGGCCTTCGGCACCCAGGACGACACCGACGAGGTGATGAACGAGATCAACATGACGCCGCTGGTCGACGTCATGCTGGTGCTCCTCATCGTCTTCATCATCACGGTGCCCGTGATGAAGCACTCGGTGAACGTGGACCTGCCGCGCGCCACCAGCACGCCGCAGGACGCGAAGCCGGACGCGATCCGCCTGTCCGTGGACGAGAACGGCGACTACTTCTGGAACGAGCAGCGCGTCCCCGAGGACGAGCTGCTGCCGCGCCTGCAGGCGGAAGCCGCGCGCGAGCCGCAACCCGAGCTGCACCTGCGGGGCGACCGCGACGCGCGCTACGAGCGCGTGGCGCAGGCGCTGGCCGCGGCACAGCAGTCGGGCCTGCGCAAGATCGGATTCGTCACGGAGCCGAAGACACCATGAGTGCATCCCTCATCGAACATCCCGTCCTGGCCGCCGCCACGGAGCCGCGTTGCGCGCCCCCGCGCGAACCGGAGCGCCCCGCCCCGGTGGCCAGCGAGGCGCTGCTGCGCGGCCGCCGGCTGGTGGAGATCGTGCACAACGGCGAGGTCTACCGCCTGCAGGCGACGCGCCTGGGCAAGCTGATCCTCACCAAGTGAGGGGGTAGCCGTTCATTGCGGCCGCGAGGGCCGCAATGGCAACTCAGAGGCCGATCGCGGCGATGCCGGCGCGCGCGATCTGCACGTCCTCGGTCGACTTGACGCCGCTCACGCCCACGGCGCCGATGCACTGGCCGTCCTTCAGGATCGGCATGCCGCCTTCCAGCAGGCCTTCCAGGCCCGGGGCGCTGAGGAAGGACACGCGGCCGCCGTTGATCATCTCCTCGTAGAGGCGGCTCTCGCGGCGCCCCAGCGCGGCGGTGCGAGCCTTGGCCGGCGCGATCTGCGCCGACACCGGCGCGGCCCCGTCCAGGCGTTGCAGCCACAGCAGGTGGCCCCCGTCGTCGACGATCGCGATGGTCACCGCCCACTGGTTGGCGATCGCCTCCTTTTCGGCGGCGGCGGCGATGGCTTTCAGGTCGGCGAGTTCGAGGGTGGCTTTGGTCTTCATGGGTCTCGATGGTTCTTGATGGACTGCGGGACCCACGAGCATAACGGCTGCGCCGGGCGCAACTCGGCAGCGATTTGACGCCCCGCCGCGGAACCGTCCTAGAATGGACTCATCCAATGCTTGTCACACCAAGGAGAGAGCTGGCATGAACCAACCCATCCGGACCGTCCCTTACGGCTACGGCTCCGCCGCGAGCCTGGAGCAGCGCAACAAGGTCCTGCGCAACACCTACTGGCTGCTGGCCCTGAGCCTGATCCCGACGGTGGCCGGCGCCTGGCTGGGCCTGGCCACGGGCATCACCGCGAGCCTGACCGGCGGCCTGGGGCTGATCGTCTTCCTCGGCGGCGCCTTCGGCTTCATGTACGCCATCAACAAGACCAAGGACTCCGCCGCCGGCGTGGCCGTCCTGCTGGGCTTCACCTTCTTCATGGGGCTGATGCTCTCGCGCCTGCTGGCCGTGATCCTGGGCATGAAGAACGGCAGCGGCATCGTCATGACCGCCTTCGGCGGCACCGCCGCGGTATTCTTCGTGATGGCCTCGCTGTCCACGGTCATCAAGCGCGACCTGTCCGGTCTGGGCAAGTGGCTGTTCGTCGGCGCGCTGGTGATCGTCGTCGGCGCCATCATCAACGTCTTCGTCGGCTCCACCGCCGGCGCGCTGGTGATCAGCACGCTCGCCATCGGCGTCTTCAGCCTCTTCATGCTGTACGACATCAAGCGCATCATCGACGGCGGGGAGACGAATTACATCACCGCCACCCTGGCGCTGTACCTGGACGCCTTCAACGTGTTCCAGAGCCTGCTGATGATCCTGGGGATCACCTCCGGCGACGACTGAAGCACTTCGCGTGCACAGCGAAAGGGCCCTTCGGGGCCCTTTCTCATGGCCGCTCGAAGACCGCGATGGACTCCACGTGCGCCGTGTGCGGGAACATGTTCACCACGCCCGCCGCGGTGCAGGTGTAGCCGGCCTGGTGCACCAGCAACCCGGCGTCGCGCGCCAGCGTCGCCGGGTTGCAGCTGACGTAGGCGATGCGCCGGGGCGGCGTCCAGCCGTCGGTGCGCAGCGCCGGATCCTGCTCCAGGTCGGCCAGGGCCTTGGCGAGCGC
>JAEZEB010000020.1 GCA_023438115.1 Pseudomonadota bacterium
ATCCAGGCTCGGCGCTGTTGCTGGATCCCAGCTTTCGCTGGGATGACGAGGGAAACTTTCGCTGGGATGACGAGCGGAAGGGGAAGGCGAAGCGGGTCCCCACAGGGCGCTCAAATCGCTCACCCGATTCCCCACCTCCGGCTCGAACTGCATGCGCGGCTGGGACCAGGCCGGCGTGCCGGTGGGGCGTGCGAGGCCGGGCGAAGGGAGCAGGGCCGGGCCTTCACCTTCGGCGGCTTGCCCCGCACGGGGAGCCGACAGCGCCGCTTCCACCGCGCGCCGCACCGCCTGGTGCACCTCGCGGCTGTCGCGGAAGCGGACCTCGATCTTGGTGGGGTGCACGTTCACGTCCACGCGCGAAGGATCGATCTGCACGTAGAGGGCGTACACGGGCTGCCGCTGGCCATGCAGCACGTCCTCGTACGCGCTGCGGGCTGCATGCGTCAGCACCTTGTCGCGCACGTAGCGGCCGTTGACGTACGCGAACTGCCAGTCGGCCCGCGAGCGCGCCGCGTCGGGGATGCCCGCGCGGCCGCTCACGCGCACCGGGCCCACGCGGTGTTCCACGGCCACGCTGTCGGCCAGGAAATCCTCGCCCAGCACGTCGGCCAGGCGCTGCTCGCGCGTGCCCGCGCGCCATTGCTCGCACAGCTTGCCTTCGTGCCAGATCGCGAAGCCCACGTCGGGCCGCGCCAGCGCGTGGCGGCGCACGGCCTCGATGCAGTGGGCCAGCTCGGTGGCGTCGGTCTTGAGGAACTTGCGCCGCGCGGGCGTGCTGAAGAACAGCTCCTTCACTTCGACGGTCGTGCCGGTGGCGCGCGCGGCCGGCCGCAGTTCGCCGCTGGAGGCATCGAGCAGGAAGGCGCTGGCCTGGCCGGCCGGGCGCGAGAGCAGGTGCAGTTCCGACACCGAGGCGATCGCGGCCAGCGCCTCGCCGCGGAAGCCCATGGTGGCCACGGATTCCAGGTCGGCCAGCGAGCCGATCTTGCTGGTGGCATGGCGCTTCAGCGCCAGCGGCAGCTCCTCGCGCGCGATGCCGGCGCCGTCGTCCTCGATGGAGATCAGGCGCACGCCGCCGGCCAGCAGCCGCACGGTGACCTGCGTCGCGCCGGCGTCCAGCGCGTTGTCGACCAGCTCGCGCACCACCGAGGCGGGACGTTCCACCACCTCGCCGGCGGCGATCTGGCTCACCAGCTCGTCGGGCAGTTCCCGGATCGGGCGGCGCGGGGCGGAGGACAGCACGGCACTCATCGCGGCCCATTCTAGGGGTGCAAGCCCGGCGGTGATAATCGGGCGATGGAGCTCGTGACCTTCCTCGTCGATTTCATCCTGCACGTCGACCGCTACCTGGAGGCGTTCGTGACGAATTACGGCGCCTGGGTCTATGCGCTGTTGTTCCTGATCATCTTCGTGGAGACGGGCGTCGTGGTGATGCCCTTCCTGCCCGGCGACTCGCTGCTGTTCGTGGTGGGCGCGCTGTGCGGCGTCGGCCTCATGAGCTACCCCGCCGCGGTGCTGCTGCTGTGGGCGGCGGCGGTGCTGGGGGACCAGTGCAACTACACGATAGGGCGGTGGATCGGCCCGCGGGTCTTCTCCTGGCAGGACTCGCGCTTCTTCAACAAGGATGCCTTCGACCGCGCGCACGCCTTCTACGAAAAGTATGGCGGCATCACGGTGATCCTGGCGCGCTTCTTCCCCTTCATGCGCACCTTCATCCCCTTCATCGCCGGCATCGCCGAGATGACGCGCGTGAAGTTCTCGCTCTACAACGTGGTGGGCGGCTTCATCTGGGTGGCCGGCCTGGTCACGGCGGGCTTCTTCCTCGGGAGCATCCCGTGGGTGAAGGAGAACCTGGACAAGATCATCTGGGCCACCATCCTGGTCCCGGGCCTGATCGTGATCGCCGGCGCGTGGCAGTCGCGCCGCCGCGCGAAGGCCGAGGTGGCGGGCGGCTGAGCGCGATTCCTACACGCCGCGCGCGACCGGCGGCGTAGATTGGCCGTTCGACACAAGGAGAACGCCATGCCCGACCAGGATCCCAAGTCCAGGGACACCACCAGCAATCCGCCCGGCGAGCGCCGCGAAGGCGGCCAGGCCCGCGAGCAGTCCGCACCGGGCGAGCCCCCGCCGGGGCTGAAGGACAAGGACGCCGAGACCAGCGACAGCTACGGCAACACGCGCGATTCCGGCGACCCGGCCAGCCGCTGACGCGTCCCGCGACCGGGCGTGGACCCGGTTGCTAAGTATGCATATCATCGGGGGCAGGAGACCGCCGCCATGAACGCCCCCGAATCCCTGGCCCGCTGGGCGGGCACCGGCTCGAGCCGCGTGCCCTTCTGGGCCTACACCGATCCGCAGCTGTTCCAGCGCGAGCTGGAACGCATCTTCTACGGCCCGCACTGGAGCTACGTGGGCCTGGAGATCGAGGTGCCCAACGTGGGCGACTTCAAGCTCACCTGCGTGGGCGAGCGCCAGGTGATCCTGGTGCGCGACCGCGTCGCGCCCAGGGACCGCGGCACCGACCACGGTATCCGCGTGGTGGAGAACCGCTGCGCGCACCGCGGCGTGCGCTTCTGCCAGCAGCCGCAGGGCAATGCGCGCAGCTTCGTCTGCCCCTACCACCAGTGGACCTACAAGCTCAACGGCGAGCTCGCCGGGCTGCCGTTCAAGGATGGCGTGCCGGCGACGGGCGAAGACGGCCAGCCCTGCGTGCAGGGCGGCATGCCCGCGGGCTTCGACATGAAGCAGCACGGCCTCACGCGGCTGCGCGTGGCGGTGCTCCATGGCCTGGTGTTCGCCACCTTCAGCGAAGAGGCCGAGCCGCTGGAGGAGTACCTCGGCCCGCAGATCCTGCCCTGGCTGGACCGCATCTTCGCGGGCCGCAAGCTCACGCTGCTGGGCTACAACCGCCAGCGCATCCCGGGCAACTGGAAGCTGATGATGGAGAACATCAAGGACCCGTACCACCCGGGCCTGCTCCACACCTGGTTCGTGACCTTCGGCCTGTGGCGCGCCGACCAGAAGAGCCGCATGGTGACGGACGAACACGGCCGCCATGCCGTGATGGTCTCGCGCCGCAACGACGGCGGCGAGAACAAGGCGGTGACGCAGGGCGTCACGAGCTTCAAGGCCGACATGGCGCTGAACGACACCCGCCTGCTGGACGTGGTGCCCGAGCCGTGGTGGAAGGTGCCCGATCCCGCGAACCCCGGCACGGAGATCATGCCGAGCGTCACGATGATCACGCTGTTCCCCAGCCTCATCATCCAGCAGCAGGTGAATTCGCTTTCGACCCGCCATATCCAGCCGCGCGGTGAGGGCAGTTTCGATTTCGTGTGGACGCACTTCGGCTTCGAGGACGACGACGAGGCGATGACGCGCCGGCGCCTGCGCCAGGCCAACCTCTTCGGGCCCGCCGGTTTCGTGAGCGCCGACGACGGCGAGGTGATCGAGTTCAGCCAGCAGGGCTTCCGCCAGTGGGGCGAGGAGGGCGAGACGCTGTGCGAGCTCGGCGGCACCGGCACCGGCGGCACCGAACACATGGTGACCGAGACGCTGATCCGCGGGATGTACGCCTACTGGCGCAAGGTGATGGGTGTATGAGCGAGATGCTGATGCTGCGCGGCGAGATCGATGCTTTCAACGCGGAGTACGCGGCGGCGCTGGACGAACGCCGCTTCGACGACTGGCCCGGCTTCTTCTTGCCGGATGGGCACTACACGGTGCAGGCGCGCGAGAACTTCGACCGCAAGCTCCCGCTGGCGCTGATCGCGCTGGAGAGCCAGGGGATGATGAAGGACCGCGTCTACGGGATCACGCAGACGATCTACCACGGCCCGTACTACACGCGCCACGTGGTCGGCCCGGCGCGCGTGCTGGGTCAGCAAGGCGGCCGCATCCGCGCCGAGGCGAACTACGCGGTGTTCCGCACGCGGCCCGGCGACGCGAGCGAGGTCTACAACGTCGGCCGCTATGTCGATGAATTCGAACGCGCGGCGGAAGGCCTGAAGCTGGCCCGCCGCCTGTGCGTGTACGACAGCGAGATGGTGCTCAACTCGCTGATCTATCCGATCTAGCCGCGTCCTTTGTCATTGCGGGCTCGACCCGCAATCCATGCAGCGCCCGATCCGGGCACCGCATGGATCCCGGCTCGAGGCCGGGATGACAAGTGCAGGGATTCCGGGTCGAGGCCGGGATGACAGACGTCAGTAGCGCTTGGCCGCCTGGTTGCCCAGGTACGCACCCGCGCCGGCGCCGAGGATCGTCGCGCCCGTGCCGCCGATCGCATCGCCGACCAGGCCACCCACCACGGCGCCGCCCACCGTGCCGACGGTCGTGCGGTCCATCGTGGCGCAGCCACCCAGGCCCATCAGGGCAGCGGCCGTCACGACCGCAGCGAGGAATTTCGTCTTCATGGAATCACCCTTCGAATCGAATTGCGTTCAGCCGCAAGCCGCGCGGCCACCTTGTGCATCGACTTTAGGAAGCGCACCGTTGCGCGGCTGTAGGAACCCCTCGACGGCCGCTGTCGTCCGGCCCCATCCGCGCATGCAGGCCTGCTGACGCCTGAAGAGGCACGGCAAAGGAAAGGGGCCGGCAAGACCGGCCCCTTTGCGAGCGCGTGCGCGCGATCAGCGCTTCGCGGCCTGGTTGCCCACGTAAGCACCAGCGCCGGCGCCCAGGATGGTGGCGCCCGTGCCGCCGACGGCGCTGCCCACCAGGCCGCCGACCACGGCGCCGCCCACCGTACCCACGGTCGTGCGATCCATCGTGGCGCAGCCACCCAGGCCCATCAGGGCGGCGGCCGTCACGACCGCGGCGAGAAATTTCGACTTCATGGCAAACCCTTTCAGTTCGATTCTTGACACACGCCGCGGGAGGCGCGGCAACCTGTGCCAGGAACTGTAGGGTCCGCGAAAGTGCCGGGCTGTAGGAGCCCCATGATGGGGACTGTCGTCGGCTGGCAGTGCCCGTTGCGGGGGCGCCGCCCGCGCGGCGGCCCGCCCGCGCCGTCACGGCGCGTTGCAACTCACATCGGGCGGCTGCGCGCGAGCGGCGGATTGCGCGAGAAGTAGCGCTCGATGCCGCGCACCAGCGCGTCGGCCAGCTGCTCCTGGTAGTCGGCGCTGCGCAGCTTCTGCTCTTCCTCCGGGTTGCTGATGAAGGCGGTCTCCACCAGCACGCTCGGGATGTCGGGGGCCTTGAGCACGGCGAAGCCGGCCTGCTCGACGCGCGGCTTGTGCAGCCGGCCCACGTCCTTGATCTCCCCGAGCAGGGCGCTTCCGAGCTTGAGGCTGTCCTTGATCTGCGCGGTGGTGCTCATGTCCAGCATCGCGCGCGAGACGTGCACGTCCTGCGACTTGATGTTCACCCCGCCGATCAGGTCGGCCTGGTTCTCCTTGTTCGCCAGCCAGCGCGCCGCGCTGCTGGAGGCGCCGCCCTGGCTCAGCGCGAACACGCTGGCGCCCCGCGCGCGCGGCGTGGTGAAGGCGTCGGCGTGGATGCTCACGAACAGGTCGGCCTGCACGCGCCGCGCCTTGTCCACGCGCACATGCAGCGGCACGAAGAAGTCGGCGTCGCGCGTGAGGAAGGCGCGCATGGGGCTGCCGTTGACCGACATCCGGTTGATGCGGTCGCGCAGCCGGTGCGCGATCTGCAGCACGATGTCCTTCTCGCGCGTGCCCCGGGGGCCGATGGCGCCGGGGTCTTCGCCGCCATGGCCGGGGTCGAGCGCGACGATGATCAGGCGGTCCATCTTCGCGGTCGACAACGTGGGCGCGGGGACTTCGGCGGCGGGCGTGGCGGCCGTGGCGGTTGCAGGGGGAGCGGGCGCAGCGCCCGGCCGCGGAGGCTTCTGCATCTGCGCGATCAGGTCGCCCAGCGGGTCCGCGACAGGTCCGGACGGCGCGGGCGAGGGCAGCGATTGCGCTTCCTTCAGCCGCTCGGCGATCAGCGCCTCCAGCGGGTCCACCGGCCGCAGCGGATAGAAGTCGAGCACCAGCCGGTTCTTGTACGCGGCCACGGGACCGAGGTGGAACATCTGCGGCAGCACGTCCTGCTTGAGCTCCACCTGCAGCCGCACGAGGCCCTTGGCGGGCTGCAGCAGCCGGATCGCTGCGATGTAGGGATCGTCGGGGCGCACCTTGCCGACGAGTTCCTGCAGCGTCGGCTCGAGCGTGAGGCCCTCGATGTCCAGCCACACGCGCTGCGGTCCGCGGATGGTGCGGCTCGTGAGCTCGCCGTCGGATTCGATGGTGATGCGGGTGTATTCCGGCGCGGGCCAGAGGCGCACGGCGACGACGGTGGCGCCGCGCACGATCTGGTGCGCGCCCAGCAGCAGCACCAGCGTGCCGGCCTGCAGGAGATGGCGGCGATCGAGGCTCATGACAGCAGTTCCCGGCCGCGCGCGGTGTTCGCGCGCAGCGTCGCGTGGCGGCTTTCGTCGTCCGCCACCGCGATGTGGATGTCCAGGTCGGCCGGCGGCAGCAGGGCCGCGGCCTTCTCCGGCCATTCGGCGATCTTCAGGCCCGGACCCGCGAAGATGTCGCGGAAGCCCGCGTCTTCCCACTCGCGCGGATCGTCGAAGCGGTAGAAGTCGAAGTGCCAGGCCGGCAGGGCGGGCAGCTCGTAGGGCTCCACCACCGCATAGGTCGGCGACTTGATGCGGCCCTGCGCGCCCAGCGCGCGCAGCAGGTGGCGCACCAGCGTGGTCTTGCCGGCCCCGAGGTCGCCGTGCAGCGCGATGAAGGCGTTGCCGATCGCGGGATGCCCCGCCAGGTGCTCGGCGAATGCGCGCGTGTCGTCCTCGTCCGCCCAGCGCAGGGGAGAGGGCCCGCTTCCTACAATGGAGGCGTGGTGTTCGACGGCGGTCAGAGCGGCGTTCCTTTCTCGGTGGCGGACCTGCGCACGTGGGCGCGTGAGCTCGGATTCTCCCAAATCGGCGTGGCCGGTGTCGACCTCTCGGGCGCGGAGCCGGGTCTGCTCGCCTGGCTGGCCAACGGATTCCACGGCGACATGGCCTACATGGAAACCCACGGCGTGCGCCGCGCGCGTCCTTCGGAGCTCGTGCCGGGCACCGTGTCCGTGATTACCGCACGCATGGATTACCTTCCCGCCACGCCCGAGGGCTGGCAGGCCGTCGAGTTCGCGCGATTGCAAAGACCGCGTGAAGGCATCGTGTCCCTTTACGCGCGCGGCCGGGATTACCACAAGGTGCTGCGTGCGCGGCTGCAGAAGCTGGCCGACCGCATCGCGCAGGAGGTGGGGCCCTTCGGCCATCGCGTCTTCACCGATTCGGCGCCGGTGCTGGAGGTGGAACTCGCCTCGCGCAGCGGGCAGGGCTGGCGCGGGCGGCACACGCTGGTGCTCGACCGCGACGGCGGCTCGATGTTCTTCCTGGGCGAGATCTGCGTCGACTTCGCGCTGCCGCCCACCGAGCCGGTCAGCGACCATTGCGGCAGCTGCAGCGCCTGCCTGGACGTGTGCCCCACCGGTGCCATCGTGGCGCCGTATCGCCTCGATGCACGCCGCTGCATCTCGTATCTCACGATCGAGCACCACGGCGCCATCCCCGAGGAGCTGCGGCCGCTGCTGGCCAACCGCATCTACGGCTGCGACGACTGCCAGCTGGCGTGCCCCTGGAACAAGTTCGCGCGGCCCGCGACCTTGCCGGACTTCGCGCCGCGCGACGGGCTGGTGGGCGCGCCGCTCACCGCGCTGTTCGCCTGGAGCGAGGAGGAGTTCCTGCGCCGCACCGAGGGCAGCCCGATCCGCCGCATCGGCCACGAGCGCTGGTTGCGCAACATCGCGGTGGCGCTGGGCAATGCCTTGCGCGCCGGCGAGGACTCGGACATCCGCGCGGCGCTGGCTTCTCGCCTGGACCATCCCAGCGCCCTGGTGCGCGAGCACGTCGCCTGGGCGCTTGCGCAGGGCCGGCCTTCGTAGGCCGGTGGTGCGCGCGAAGCCGCGCCCCGACATCACCCAACCACCCAGGGCCGCAACAGCCCCAGCGCCAAGGGCAGGCTCGCCAGCCCGAGCAAGGTCGACACGGTGATCAAGCCCGCCACGTACGCCCCGTTGTAGCCCATCCTCGCGGCCAGCACGTAGCAGCTCGAGGCCGTCGGCAGCGCGGAGAACGCCAGCAGGATCGTCGCCTGCACCGCATCGAGGCGGAAGGCGAGCGCGAGCAGGGCCGCGATGACCGGCAGCAGCAGGTGCCGGATCGCGAGCAGCGAGACGCTCAGCGCCTTCTGCTGCGCGAGATGCCCCAGTTGCATGCCCGCCCCCGCGGCCATCAGCCCGAGCGGCAGGGAGGCGCCGCCCACGCGCAGCACGGTCGGCTCCAGCCAGGCCGGGATGCGGAAGCCGGCGAAGTTGGCGGCCAGCCCGAGCGCCGTGGCGACGATCAGCGGATTGCGCAGCAGCGCCCGCGCCATGCCGGTGTTGGCGTGGCGCGCCATGGGCCAGACCGCGCCCACGTTGACCAGCGGCACGCACACGCCGATCAGGATGGCGATGGCCACCAGGCCGGGTGGGCCTGCCAGGCGGTCGGCCAGCGCCAGGGCGATATAGGAATTGAAGCGGAAGGCGACCTGCGCCGCGCCCGCGTGCTCGCGGGGCACGATGCGCGTCCGCAGTCCCGGCAGGTGCGGCACCAGCGCCGCCAGCGCAATGCCCGCGGCGCTGACGGACAGGCCCGCGCCAATGAGGCTGGAGGCCGCGGCCGGGTCCAGCGGGCTGCGCACGATGGAGTGGAACAGCAGGACCGGGAAGAGGAAGTAGTAGACCAGGGATTCGACCTGCTCCCAGACGGGGCGGCCGAGGGCGGTGTGGCGGCAGACCAGGTATCCGAGCAGGATCAGCGTGAAGTCGGGAAGGAGCAACTGCAGGAAATTCACGCGATCAGGCTACCATGCGCGTCTCACAATTCCATGGAGACCCGAATGCAACGCCGTACCTGGATCGCCCTCGTCGCCACCACCCTGGGTGCCGTTTCCGCGCCCGTGCTGGCACAGGGCTACCCGAGCCGCCCCGTGAAGCTGCTGGTGCCCTTCGCGCCCGGCGGCACCACGGACATCATCGCGCGCGTGATTTCGGACCCCTTGTCGAAGAACCTGGGCCAGAGCGTGGTGGTGGAAAACCGCGGCGGCGGCGGCGGCGTGATCGGCGCCACGGAGACGGTGCGCGCCACCCCCGACGGCTACAACCTGGGCGTGGCGACCGTGTCCACCACGGCGGCCAACCCGGCGATCAACGCCAAGATCCCGTACAACCCGGTCACCGACTTCACGCCCATCATCAACATCGCGGCGACCCCCAACATCATCGCGGTGCATCCGGGCTTCCCGGCCAAGGACTACAAGGGCTTCGTCGAGGAGCTGAAGAAGAACCCGGGCAAGTACTCGTACTCCTCCTCCGGCACGGGCGGCATCGGCCACCTGCAGATGGAGCTTTACAAGAGCCTGGCGGGCGTGTTCGTCACGCACATCCCGTACCGTGGCGCCGGCCCGGCCCTGAACGACACGGTTGCCGGCCAGGTGCCCATGATCTTCGACAACCTGCCGTCCGCGCTGCCCTTCATCAAGTCGGGCCGCCTGGTGCCGATCGTGGTCGCCGCCCCGCAGCGCCTGAAGGAACTGCCGGACGTGCCGACCTTCAAGGAAGTGGGCCTGGAGCCGGTGAACCGCATGGCCTACTATGGCCTGCTGGGACCCAAGGGCCTGCCGAAGGAAGTGGTGGACAAGGTGAACGCCGCCACGGTGAAGTCCCTGCAGGACCCCGCCGTGCGCAAGCGCATCGAGGACACCGGCTCCATCGTGATCGGCAATTCGCCCGAGCAGTTCGCCGCGCAGATCAAGGCGGAGTACGAGGTCTACAAGAAGGTCGTGGATTCGGCGAAGCTGAAGCTGGATTGACATGGCACTTGTCATTGCGGCCTTGAGCCGCAATCCAGACGGCGCGCGAAACGGCGCGGCATGGATCCCGGGTCAAGCCCGGGATGACAAGGTCCGATGGTCGATCCCATGAACGATGCCATCGACGCCTTCATCGACGCCCTCTGGCTCGAGGAAGGCCTCTCGCGCAACACGCTGGCCGCCTACCGCCGCGACCTGCAGCTGTACGACCGCTGGCTCGCGCAGCGCGGGATGCGCCTGCCGGCCACGGGCGAGGCCGACCTGCAAGCCTACTTCGCCGCGCGGCATGCCGAGACCAAGCCGACCTCGTCGAACCGGCGGCTGACGGTCTTCAAGCGCTTCTTCCGCTGGGCCCTGCGCGAGCGCCTCATCACCGCCGATCCCACGCTGCGCCTGCAGTCCGCGCGGCAGCCGCTGCGCGTGCCCAAGACGCTCACCGAGGCGCAGGTCGAGGCGCTGCTGGAGGCGCCCGACACCGACACGCCGCTGGGCCTGCGCGACCGCACGATGCTGGAAGTGCTCTACGCGAGCGGCCTGCGCGTGAGCGAGCTGGTGACGCTCAAGGCCTTCCACGTCGGCATGAACGAGGGCGTGCTGCGCGTGATGGGCAAGGGCAGCAAGGAGCGGCTGGTGCCCTTCGGGCAGGTGGCGCGCGACTGGATCCTGCGTTACCTGGCGGAGGCGCGGCCGCTGATCCTGGCCGGCCGGCAAAGCGAGGACCTGTTCGTCACCGGCCGCGGCCAGGGCATGACGCGGGCGATGTTCTGGCTGCTGGTGAAGAAGCATGCGCGCACGGCGGGCATCACCGCGCCGCTGTCGCCGCACACGCTGCGGCATGCCTTCGCGACGCACCTGCTGAACCATGGCGCCGACCTGCGGGCTGTGCAGATGCTGCTGGGCCACGCGGACATCTCCACCACGACGATCTATACGCACGTGGCGCGCGAGCGCCTGAAGGTGCTGCACGCGCAGCACCATCCGCGCGGTTGACGATGGATCAGGGGCGGCTGGCTTCGCAGCCGCCGCGGCACCGGTACTGGCGCACGCCGGCCAGCAGGAAGGACTGCAGCGAGGAGCGCGCGACGTGGCGCCCGCAGCGGATGCAGCTCATGGTGGCGCCGAACGCGCCGGGAAAATCGCTGCCGCCGGCCTTGGAGACGTAGCGCAGGCCGCCTTCGCGCAGCTCGGTCTTCACGGGATCCTTCTCCCAGGAGCTCGGCAACTCAGTTCCCCTGGGGTTCCGCGGCGGACTGCACCGGCTCCGATGCCGACTCCGGCTCGGACTCGGCGTCCAGGGGCGCCTGTCCGTTCTCGGGCCCGGCCTGCTTCCTCTGCGCCTTTTCTTCCTTCTTGCGCTTCTTCTCGAGTTCGCGTTGCCTCTTGGCGAATCCGTAGTTCGGCTTGGCCATGCATTCCTCCTGCTGCTGGTGGTTGCGTGCGCGCGGCGCCCGCGGCACGGCACCGTGCGCCAGGAAGATCAACGTTGGGAGTGTTCGACGGCAACCCGCAAGCGGTTGGGTAGAGGTCTCGGTCTGGAAGGTCTTGATGGCGACGGGGCGAACCCATGGTACAGGATTCGAAGGGGGCGGGGCGTCAGGACGGCGATGGCGCATCGCCCGCGCGGGCTTCCAGCCGCAGCATCGCCATTTCTTCCTCGGAAAAGCCCGCGCGGCGGCGCGCTTCCTCGTTGAAGGGCGGCAGCACGCGGGGCGCGGCATGGCGGCGCGCAAGCGTGCGGTAGTGCGCCACAGGCTCCAGCCCCTCGCGGTCGCACAGGAAGCGATACCAATGGTTGCCGATGGCCACGTGCCCCACCTCGTCGCGCAGGATCACGTCGAGGATCTCCACGGCGCGCGCGGCGGCGGGCGTGCCGGCCTGGCGCAGCTTCTGCTGGATGCGGGGCGTGGCGTCCAGGCCGCGGGCCTCCAGCGTGCGCGGCACCAGCGCCATGCGCGCCGTCACGTCGCCCGCGGTGCGTTCGCACATCGCCCACAGTCCGTCGTGCGCCTCGAAGTCGCCATAGGCGTGGCCCAGCGCTTCCAGGTGGTCGGCCAGCAGCGTGAAGTGCAGCGCCTCCTCCGCGGCGACGCGGACCCAGTCGTGGTGGAATTGCGCGGGCAGGCCGTCGAAGCGCCAGGCGGCGTCGAGCGCGAGGTTGATCGCATTGAACTCGATGTGCGCGATCGCGTGCAGCAGCGCCGCGAGGCCATCGTCGGTGGCCGGCGAGCGGTGCGGCACGCGTGCAGGGTGCACGAGCACGGGCCGCGCCGGGCGGCCGGGGACGGCCGCGTCGGGCGCGGGCGCGGTGGGAGAAAGGGGCAGCTGCGGCGCCTGCGCGAACAGCTCGCGCGCGAGCGCGGCCTTGGCGCGGGGATCCGGCTCGGCCAGGGCCCGCAGAGCCTTCTGGCGAAGCTCCATCCCTACAATTCTAGTTTTGCTTCGCGGAAGAACACCGATGGCGATCTATGAACTCGACGGCCATGCGCCGCAACTCGCGGAAGGCGCCTGGGTCGCCGACAACGCGGAAGTGATGGGACGGGTGGTGCTGGGCGAGAACGCCAGCGTCTGGTACGGCTGCGTGGTGCGCGGCGACACCGAGGCCATCCGCGTCGGCCGCAACAGCAACGTGCAGGACGGCTCGGTGCTGCACGCCGACGAGGGCGTGCCGCTCACCGTGGGCGACAACGTGACCATCGGCCACCAGGTGATGCTGCACGGCTGCACCATCGGCGACGGCAGCCTCATCGGCATCCAGGCCGTGGTCCTGAACCATGCGCGCATCGGCCGCAACTGCATCGTGGGCGCGGGCAGCGTGGTGACCGAGGGCAAGGAGTTCCCGGACAATTCCCTCATCGTGGGCGCACCGGCCAAGGCCGTGCGCACCCTCGACGCGGAGCAGATCGCGAAATTCCAGCAGATTCCGGCGCATTACGTGGAGAACGCCCGCCGCCACGCGAAGCGCAAGAGAATCGGCTGATGTCCGAGCTCCACAAGTTCCTCTTCGACGGCCTGCCGGTGCGCGGCATGATCGTGCGCCTCACCGACGCCTGGACCGAGATCCTGGCCCGACGCCGCGCCGACGACGCGGCCTCCACCTGGCCCTGGCCGGTGGCGGAGCTGCTCGGCGAGATGGCTGCGGCCGGCGTGCTGATGCAGTCGAACATCAAGTTCAACGGTGCGCTGGTGATGCAGATCTTCGGCGAGGGGCCGGTGAAGATCGCGGTGGCCGAGGTGCAGCACGACCTGGGCCTGCGCGTCACCGCCAAGGTGGTGGGCGAGGTCGCCTCCGATGCCAACCTGCAGTCGCTGGTGAACGTCAACGGCCGCGGCCGCTGTGCGATCACGCTCGATCCCAAGGACCGCCTGCCGGGCCAGCAGGCCTACCAGGGCGTGGTGCCCCTCAATGCCTCGCAGGGCGCCGGGCAGCCCAACCTCGCCGACGTGCTGGAGCACTACATGCGCCAGTCCGAGCAGCTCGACACCAAGCTGGTGCTGGCCGCCAGCGAGAGCGTGGCGGCGGGCCTGCTGATCCAGCGCCTGCCCGCCGAGGGCAAGGCCAACATCGGCGGCAACCAGCCCATGGACCCCGCGGAGCAGCTGGAGCACTTCAACCGCATCGCGACGCTCGCCGCCAGCCTCACCGGCGACGAGCTGCTGTCGCTGGACGTCGAGACCATCCTGCGGCGGCTGTTCTGGCAGGAGAAGATCCTGCGCTTCGATCCGCAGACGCCGCGCTTTTCCTGCACCTGCAGCCGCGAACGCGTGGCCGGGATGATCCGCGGCCTGGGCCAGGAGGAGGCCGACTCCATCCTCGCCGAGCGCGGCGAGATCGACGTGGGCTGCGACTTCTGCGGCCAGCATTACCGCTTCGACGCGGTGGATGCGGCGCAGATCTTCACCGCGCCGGGCGACAGCCCGCCGGGCCCTTCCACGATGCAGTGAACGCGCTTTCGCCGGCCCCGCTCGTGGCCGGCGAATCGCTTGCTTCTTGCACGGCGATCACGGCAGGTGATCAGCCGATCAGGATTCTTCAGTTCCTGGCGATCACGGTGAACGCTATCTTCTGACGCGCTGCATGCGGCGGGGGGCCGCGGAAGCCAGATCGAGGAGGGGAGCCATGATCGCGAGAAGACCATTCCTGCGCGGCGCCGCCGCGGCCGTGCTCGGCGTCGGCGGCCTGGGCGGCGCTCGGGCCGCATCCAGCCAGGGACTGACGGCGGACAGCATCACCATCGGATCGTCCATCGGCCTGAGCGGCGCCACCGCCGTCGGCGGACAGGGGCACGTGGCCGGCGTCCGCTCGGCGTTCGAGGAGATCAACCGCGCGGGCGGCATCCACGGGCGCATGCTGCGCTTCGAGCCGCGCGACGACGGCTACGACCCCAAGCGTGCCGTGCAGAACGTCGAGGCCATGCTCGCCGACGACAGCGTCTTCGCGCTGGTGTCCACCGTCGGCACGGGCAGCAACCTGCTGACCAACCCGCTGCTCGAACGCGCCGGCGTGCCTCTGGTCGGGCCCATCACCGGCGCCGAGTCGCTGCGCCGGCCGGACCAGCGCTTCACCTTCCACGTGCGTCCCAGCTACAAGGACGAAGTGGCGTACATGGTGACGCAGTTCGTGCAGATGGGACACCGCGACCTGGCCGTCGTCTACATCGACAACGCCTTCGGCAAGGAGATCCTCGGCTATGCCAAGGAAGCCTTCGCCGATGCCAAGGTGCAGGCGGTGGCCGAAGTCGCGCTCGCCGGCAACGGCAGCAACGCCGCCGCGTGTGCCGACGAAGTCCTGCGCAGCAAGGCAGGGGCGGTGATCCTTGCGACGACGGGCGCGGCCAATACCGATTTCGTGCTGGCCGTGCGTGCGCGCGGATCCACCGTGCCCATGGTGGGCACTTCGCTGACCTTCAACGACGGGCAGCGGCTGGGCAAGAAGACCTCGGGGCTCGCGTCCACGCTCGTCTTCCCGCCGTTCAAGAGCGACAAGTACGCCATCATCCGGCGCTTCTGGGCGTCCATGCATGCCGCGAAGCAGACCAGCCAGGCCAACTCCGCCATCGAAAGCTGGTGGAACGCGCAGGTGCTCGCGCAGGGGCTGCGGCGCGCCGGCCGCGATCTCTCGCGCGAGAAGCTGCGCGCCGCGCTGGTGGGGATGCGCGGCTTCCACATGGACGAACTGTCGGTGAGCTTTCCCGAGAAGGCGCCTTACGTCGGGATGAAGCAGGTCACGCTGGGCGTGTTCTCGGCCGACGGCGCGCTGCGCACCTAGCGCATCGTGAACAGGCGGTGCTCGCACTCCGGGTCGCTGCACTTCTCGCACATCCACTTCCAGGCGCGCCGGCCGCCTTCCGGGGCCGGGCGCTCCACGAGCGAATCCGGCAGCACGCCGGCGGAAGCGAGCGCGACCAGCGCCGCCTGCAGGCGCGCGGGGCCGCTGCCGTAGACCACCTGGAAAGGCACGCCCGCGCGCTGCAGCAGCGAGCGCACGAGTGCATCCACGTCCTCGCGCGGCTGCGTCGCATCGCGGTGCAGCCCGTCGGGCGTCCAGGGCAGGTCCAGGCCGGTGACGAGGGTGGCGTCGTAGCGGCGCTGCTGTGCGAGCGCATAGCGGTACAGCGGATCGTCCTCGAACAGCATGCCGGCGTAGACCAGCGCCATCAGGGCCGTGGTGTCGGCGACGACGACTTGCGCGCCAGCGGCCGCGGCTTCGTCGACCTGCCGTTCCTGCGCCTGCGCGATGGAAAGCTGTTCTTCCGGGCGTGGAGCGCGGCCCTCGCGCGTGCACCAGGCGCGCAGCGCCTCGGGGACCGCGGCCGCGCGCAGGCCGCGGGCCCGCAGGTGGGCCGCGAGG
>JAEZEB010000277.1 GCA_023438115.1 Pseudomonadota bacterium
TTGCGCACCGACGCGGAAGGCGCTTCGCTGCCGTAGTGCACGCCGCCGAAGGGGTCGGTCAGCGCCTCGACGATCGCGCCCGGCGCGAGGCCCTGGATGTCGCCGGTTGGCATCAGGTGCAGGCGGCCGTGCGAGAAACCCACCACCTCCGCCTCGGTCATGTTGTCGCCGTCGCGCACGCGGCACACGCTGCCCAGGGGCAGGCGCAGGCCGGTCGCTTCCATCACGAGGCCCGACACGCGCACCAGCCGGCCGGCCACGGCCAGCGGCACTTCGGGGGCGAGCAGTTGCTGGTGCGATTGCAGGTGGTGCGACAGGCGCTCGGTCATGGTCAGCGCGATGCTCACGGCTGTTCCTCCCAGTCGCGGCCGAGCGCGGCCATCGCCGCCTGCCAGCGCTGCGCGAAGCCCGCTTCGGCGATGCCGGTGTCGGCCTCGACGCGGCAGCTGCCGGGCGGCAGCGCGGGATCGGGCCGCAGCTCGCACTGGCCGGAGCGCACCAGGTCCAGGTGCTCGGCCAGCATGTCGGCGTCGTCGGGGTGCACGTGCATCTTCAGCTGCGAGGCGCCCTCGGCCACACTGCGCAGCGCTTCGCGCGCGGCGGGCAGCAGCGCGTGCGGATCGGTGGCGATCTCGCGCCGCAGCACCTGGCGCGCGATGTCGACGGCCAGCGTCACCAGGTCGGCGGCGAGGTCGGATTCCAGCGCGGCCAGCCCGGCACGGAAGCCGTCGGCCAGCGGCTGCATGCGACGCGCGATCTCCGCGGTCTTCTGCATCTCGAAGGCGGCCAGCGCCTCCGAGCCTTCGTCGAAACCCTGCTGGAAACCTTCGCGCACGCCACGTGCGTAGCCGCGCTGGCGCCCGAGTTCGAAGGCGGCGCGTGCAGTCTCGTTGGACAGGTCGCGCGCGCTCAACGTGCGGATCGGCCGCACGCTGGTGCCCTGCAGCTCGTCGAGGTCGAAGGCGGCGACCTGCTGCAGCGCCTCGGCCGCGATGATGCGGCTGGCTGCCGGCGCGTCCTGCGCCTCAGACGAAGGCTTCGTCACCGCCGCCCCCGATCATGATCTCGCCCTCGTCGCTCAGGCGCCGGGCGACCTTCAGGATTTCCTTCTGCTGCAGTTCAACTTCGGACAGCTTGACCGGGCCGCGCGAATCCAGGTCGTCGCGCAGCGTCTCGGCCGCGCGCGAGCTCATGTTGGAGAAGACGCGCTCGCGCATTTCCGGTTCGGCGCCCTTGAGCGCCACGATCAGCTGCTCGGACTGCACCTCGCGCAGCACGCGCTGCATGCTCTTGTTGTCCAGCTTCAGCAGGTCGGAGAAGGTGAACATCTGTTCCTCGATCTTCTGCGCCAGCTCGATGTCGCTGCCGCGGATCGCGCCGAGCACCGACGATTCCGCGCTTGCGCCCAGGAAGTTGAGGATCTCGGCGGCCGTCTTGGGCCCGCCCAGCGGCGCCTTGCGCACGCGGTCGCCGCCGGCCAGCACCTTGGACAGCACTTCGTTGAGTTCCTTCAGTGCATTGGGCTGGATGCCGTCCAGGGTGGCGATGCGCAGCACAACGTCGTTGCGCAGCCGCTCCTCGAAGGCCGCGAGCACGCCCGACGCGTGGTCGCGGTCCAGGTGCACGAGGATGGTGGCGATGATCTGCGGATGCTCGTTGCGGATCAATTCGGCGATAGCGCCCGGGTCCATCCACTTCAGGCTCTCGATGCCGCTGACGTCGCGGCCCTGCACGATGCGATCGATCAGCAGGCCGGCCTTGTCCTCGCCCAGCGCGAGCTTGAGCACGTTGCTCACGTAGGCGCCGGTGTCGCTCACCAGCGAGCGCTGGGTCTCCACCGTGCCCTGGAAGCGCGTGAGCACCTCGTCGAACTTCTCGTCGGCCACGGTGGTCAGGCGCGCCATGCGCTCGCCGAGGCGCTGCACTTCCTTGGGCGACAGGTGCTTGAAGACCTGCGCGGCGCAGTCCTCGCCCAGCGCCAGCAGCAGGATGGCGCCGGCGTGCAGTCCTTCGTCTTCGGTTGCGGGGAGAGCCATGCGTTGCGGATCCGGTTGTTCTTCGCGTCAGGACTGGGTGGCCCAGTTGCGCACGACGTTCGCCACGGTGGCCGGGTCGGTGCGGGCCAGCTGGCGGATGCTTTCGAGTTGGGCGTTGCGCTTGTGCTGCGCGGCGGCCTGCGCCGTGGGCAGCAGCGGCACGGACGGGTCGGGCAGTTCGGCGCCGGTGGTGACGACGGGCGCGTTCAGGTCGATCGCGTCCTGCACCGCCACTTCCAGGCGCGGGCGGGCCGGCTTGCGGTTGCCGCGCAGGGCCGGACGCACCACGCCCAGCACGATGATCAGCGCCACCAGCGGCAGCGCGAGCCAGCGCGCCAGGTCGACGGCCAGGCTCTGCACCTGCGGCTGGCGCCAAAGCGGCAGCTCCTCGACCTTCATGGGCGCCGGTTCGGTGAAGGGCGCGTTGACCACCTGCACCGAATCGCCGCGTTCCGTGCTGAAGCCGAGCGCCTCGCGCACGAGCGCGTTGACCTGCTGCATCTGCGCTTCGGACAGCGGCCTGGCCGCGTCCGGCTTCCCGTTGGCGGCGGGCACGGCCATGTGGTTCACGAGCACCGCGGCGCTCAGGCGGCGGATGGTGCCGGTGGCGTTGCGCACCACCTTCACCGTCTTGTCCACTTCGTAGTTGGTGACGGCGTCGCGCTTCACGCCGGCGGCCGCGGCGGTGGGCGCCGTGGCGGGGCCGATCGCCTGCGGCGCGCCGTTGATGGGGGAAGTGGGCGTCGCCGGCGGCTGGTTCGACAGCGCGCCGGGGCTGCCGCCCACGGTGCCGGCGCCCGCGCCGGGCGCTTCCGACAGCTGCTGGCTGCGCACCGCGGCGGGCGCGTTGCCCTGGTTGGGTCCGTACAGTTCCGCCGTCGATTCGCTCTGGCTGAAGTCCAGGTCCGCGGTGACCTGCGCCTTCACGTTGCCCGGACCCACGATCGGCTCGAGGATCGCAACGATGCGGTGCGACAGGTCCTGCTCGGTCCGGCGCACGTAGTGCAGTTGCGAAGCGTCCAGGCCGCCGGCACGCGCGTCCGGCGCTTCCGACAGCAGCGTGCCGGTCTGGTCCACCACGCTCACCGCGCGGGTTTGCATGTCGGGCACGCTGGCCGCGACGAGGTGCACGATGCCGGCCACCTGCGAGCGGTCCAGCGTGCGGCCGTGGTACAGCGTGAGCAGCACCGAGGCGGACGGCTTCTGCTGCTCGCGCAGGAAGGCGGTCTGGTTCGGCAGCGCCAGGTGCACGCGCGCGGACTGCACGGCCGACAGCGCCATGATCGAGCGCGCGAGCTCGCCTTCGAGCCCGCGCTGGAAATTCAGGCGTTCCTGGAACTGCGTGGCGCCGAACTTCTGGTTCTCCATCAGTTCGAAGCCCACCGTGCCGCCCTTGGGCAGGCCTTGCGAGGCCAGGCGCAGGCGCGCGTCGTGCACCATGGGCGCGGGCACCAGGATGGCCGCGCCGCCCTCGGAGAACTTGTGCGGCACGTTCATCTGCGACAGCGCCGCGATGACGGCGCCGCCGTCCTTGTCGGCCAGGCTCGTGTAGAGCACGCGCCATTCCGGCTCGCGCGCCGCGTTGAGCGCGAAGAAGAGCACGCCCGCCAGCGCGATCGCACCGGCGCCCAGCGCGATCTTGCTGCGCTGGGGCAGCGCCAGCAGCCGCTGCAGCGGCGTGGCGGGCGGGGCGGCTTCGGCGGGCGCGGGGGAGGCTCGGTTGTCCATGGCGGTTGGGTGTTCGACCGGGCGATTCTTCCGGCGCGGCCCCTGTCGGGGTGCGGCGATATGCGGCGCTTTCCGGCCTTTATTCCGGCAGCGCGCCGCGCGGGCCTTGCCTAGAGTGGGGCCCTGCTCCGGAATCCGCCATGAACATCCCTCCCGCTTCCGCAGGCCTGCCCACGCCGCTGCTCGACGC
>JAEZEB010000061.1 GCA_023438115.1 Pseudomonadota bacterium
CGACGCCGAGCGCCGCCGGCGCGCCGCCGCCCGCCTCGAAGCCCAGCAGGAGCGCAATTCGCCCGAGCGGCTGAAGCAGGAAGAAGAGCGCCGCGCGAAGGCCCTGGAAGACCACCAGGAGCGCCAGGAGCGCGCCGCCGAGAAGGCCGCTCGCCGGGCCGAAGTCGAGGAGAAGGGGGCGCAGGCGGCCACGCCGCGAACCCCCGCCGCGCCGTCGCCCCAGGGCGAACCCCGGGCGCCGCGCACGGCCACGGGCCCGCAGATCACGCCGGAAGAGGCCGCGCGCAACCGCGCCGCCCACGAGGAGCGCGTGCGCGAGGCGCGGGAGCACGAAGCCGAGGTTCGCAAGCGCCTGGCCGAGCGCAAGAAGCCGCCCGCGGCGAGCCTGCCGGTCCCGCCCTGAGGCGGACCGGCGCCGGCCTCAGTCGGTCAGCGGCTCCAGCTTGACGATCACCAGCGACAGGTTGTCGCCGCCGCCGTGCGCGCGCTGGCGTGCCTTGTCGATCAGGAATTCCGTCGCCTCGCGCGGCGAGAGCGAGGACAGCACCGAGCCGAGTTCCTCCGCGCTGAAGTAGTGCCACACGCCGTCGCTGCAGGCCAGCAGCGTGTCGCCGGGGCGCAGCTGGGCGATGGTGTGCACCTCCGCCGGCGGATCGTCCTCGGCGCCCAGGCAGCCCATGAGGATGTTGGACTGCGGATGCACGTTGGCCTCTTCCTCGGTGAGCTCGCCGCGGTCCACCAGCGTCTGCACGTAGGAGTGGTCCATGGTGCGCTTGACCAGCCGGTTGCTGTGGAAGTGGTAGATGCGCGAGTCGCCCGCGTGCACCCAGTGGCATTCGCCGTCGGGGTTGATGATGAAGGCGGCGATGGTGCTGTGCGGCTCCTGCTCCGAGGAGATCGCGGTGAGCTTGATCACCAGGTGCGACTCCTGCACCATCTGCTTGAGCACCGCGGGCGTGTCGTCCGAGGCGGGCGAGTAGCGCTCGAACAGCTGCTTGCAGGTCATCATCACCTGGTCCGAGGCCTTGCGGCCGCCGCTGCGCCCGCCCATGCCGTCGGCGACCACCCCCAGCACGCAGCCGTTGATGCGCGGGTGCGCCACCAGCGCGATCTGGTCCTGCTGGTATTCCCGGTCGCCCTTGTGGATGCCGGTGGATGCGGTGATGCGGTAGCCCTTGTTGCTCATGGAAGCGTTCGGTTGCCCAGGCGGGGATCGCTCGATTATCTCCCGCCAAAGACGTATGATCGAATTCCCTCGAAGCGGCGCCCCGCTTTTCACCCTTGGACTCGAACCTGCACTCCCCCGAAAGGCGCCTGATCGAGCTGCGCATGGAGCATGCCGACCTCGACGCCATGATCGACCGCGCGGCGGAACGGTACCCGGTGGACGAACTCATGATGCGGCGCCTGAAGAAGCGGCGCCTCGCCTTGCGCGACCAGATCGCCCGGCTCGAACTCGTGCTCGATCCCAAAGAACCCGCGTGATGACGGAATCGGCAGCCGCGTCGCCGCCGCACCACGACGACTCCGGCGCGGCGTGGCCCGCCGACGCGCCCGACCTCGAGCAACTCGCCCGCGAAGCCTTCGTTCCCGAGGGCGCCCTCGCGCGCGCCGCCGAGGCCTTCCGTCCGCGCCCCGGCCAGACCGAGCTGGCCGTGGCCGTGGCGCGCACCATCGCGCAGGGCGGGGCGCTGGTGGTCGAGGCCGGCACCGGCGTCGGCAAGACTTTCTCGTACCTCGTGCCGGCGCTCCTGAGCGGCGAGCGCGTGC
This sequence comes from Pseudomonadota bacterium, assembly GCA_023438115.1. GTDB lineage: Bacteria > Pseudomonadota > Gammaproteobacteria > Burkholderiales > Burkholderiaceae_C > Ramlibacter. Next base: position 1,771 of record JAEZEB010000061.1, read on the forward strand.
TGCTCTCCACCGCCACCAAGACCCTGCAGGACCAGCTGTTCGGCCGCGACCTGCCGCGGCTGGCCGAGGCGCTGGGCCTGCCCGTTCGCATGGCGCTCCTGAAGGGGCGCGCCAGCTACCTGTGCACCCACCGCCTCGAGCTCGCGCGGCGCGACGCGAGCCTGCCCGATCGCACCGCGCTGCGCACGCTGGCGAAGATCGAGGAATGGGCGCAGGCCACGCGCACCGGCGACCTCGCCGAGATGCCCGGACTCGACGAGCGTTCGCCCGTGCTGCCGCTGGTGACCTCCACGCGCGAGAACTGCCTGGGTTCGCAATGCCCCAGGTTCCGCGGCTGCCATGTGCACAACGCACGCCGCGAGGCGCTCGCGGCCGATGTCGTCGTGATCAACCACCACCTGTTCTTCGCCGATCTGGCGGTGCGCGAATCGGGCATGGCCGAACTGCTGCCCTCGGTGCGCGTGGTGATCTTCGACGAGGCGCACCAGCTGAACGAAACCGGCGTGCAGTTTCTCGGCCGCCAGGTGGGCACCGCGCAGGTGCTCGATTTCGCTCGCGACATGCTGGGCGCGGGCCTGCAGCTCGCCCGCGGCCTGGTCGATTGGCAGCAGCTGGCCGGCGCCACCGAACGCGCCGCGCGCGAACTGCGCCTCGTGATCGGCCGCACGCCGGCGGGCAGCCGCCTGCGCTGGACCGGCGTGGCGCCCGAGGGCGTGCACGAAGGCAGCTGGTGCGATGCGGTGCAGGCGCTCGAGACGGCGCTCACCCAGGCCGCCGGCGGCCTGGCGACGGTCAGCGAAATCGCTCCCGACTTCGTCCGGCTGCACGAGCGGGCGCTGCTGCTGGTGCAGCGCCTGGAAGGCTTCACGCGCGAGGCCGAACCCGGCGCCGTGCGCTGGCTCGACGCCGGCACGCACCTGCGGCTGGTGGAGTCGCCGCTGGACATCGCGCAGGCGGTGCAGGACAGGCTGCTGAAATCCGGCGAGGCCGAGGCCGACCCCGAGGCCAGGCCACGCGCCTGGGTGTTCACGTCGGCGACGCTGGGGGACGATGCGCGCCTGTCGTGGTTCACCGAGCCCTGCGGCCTGCAGGAGGCCGAGGTGCTGCGCGTGGCGAGTCCCTTCGACTATCCGTCGCAGGCCGCGGTGTACGTGCCACGCCAGTTGCCGCGCCCCAATGATCCGGCGCACAGCGGCGCGGTGGCGGCGCTCGCGCAGCGCGCGGCCCTGCGCCTGGGCGGCCGGACCATGGTGCTCACCACCACCTTGCGCGCGCTGCGCGCGATCGGCGAGCAGCTGCAGGCGCATTTCCAGGCAACGGGCGAACTCGAGGTGCTGGTGCAGGGCCAGTGGCCCAAGCGGCGGTTGATCGAGCGCTTCCGCGACGGCGCGAGCGATGGGCGACCGGGTTGCATCCTCGTGGCCTCGGCCTCCTTCTGGGAAGGGGTGGACGTGCCCGGCGAGGCGCTGCAGCTGGTGGTGATCGACAAGCTGCCGTTCCCGCCGCCGGGCGATCCGCTGGTGGAGGCGCGCGGCCAGCGCCTGGAGGCGCAGGGCCGCAGCCCCTTCAACGACTATTCCGTGCCCGAAGCGGCAGTGGCGCTGAAGCAGGGCGCCGGGCGCCTGATTCGCAGCGAGAGCGACGAGGGCCTGCTGGTGGTGTGCGACACGCGCCTGGTGCAGATGGGCTATGGCCGCCGGCTGCTGGCGGCTTTGCCGCCGATGCGGCGGATCGCGGACGAGGCGGACTTCGAGGAAGCGCTCCAGCGGCTGGCGGGGCGCTGAGCGCGCCCTACCAGAGCTTCCACCAGGGTTTGTCTTCCGGCTTGCCGCGGCCGGTGGTGAGGTAGGTGCTCTGCGGGTAGTTCGTCTCGAGCACGCGGCGCGCATCGTCGCGCAGCTGCGTCATGCCCAGCGCGTCGTACGAGCGCACCAGGATGAACAGGGCTTCCTCGATGGCGGGCACCTCGCGGTAGTCGGCGATGGCGGACTGCGCGCGGTTGATCGCGGCCACGTAGGCGCCGCGGTTCATGTAGTAGCGCGCGACGTGCACCTCGTACTGCGCCAGCGAGTTGACGATGTACGTCATGCGCGCGCGGGCGTCGGGCGTGTAGCGCGACTCGGGGAAGCGGTTCACCAGCTCGCGGAAGGACTCGAAGGATTCCTTGGCAGCCTTCTGGTCGCGCTCGGAGAGGTCCTGCCGCGTGAGCCAGGAGAACATCCCGAGGTTGTCGTTGAAGTTGACGATGCCCTTGAGGTAGAGCGCGTAGTCGAGGGCCGGGCTCGTGGGGTGCAGCTTGATGAAGCGGTCCAGCGTCGCGAGGGCCTGCGCCTGCTCGCCGGACTTGTACTGCGCGTAAGCGCGATCGAGCTGGGCCTGCTGCGCGAGCGGCGTGCCGGCGGCGCGGCCTTCGAGCTTCTCGAGCAGCGGGACCGCCTTGTCCCAGCCGCCGCCGCTCATCTCGTCCTTCGCCTCGGCGTAGATGCGGTTCGGGCTCCAGGCGGCCGTCTTGTCCTCTTCCTTCGTGGTGCCGCAGCCTGCCAGCATCGCGGCGGCGAGCAGCACGGGGAACACCGATAATTTGGCCGGAACGCGCACGCTGAAACTCTCTTTACCTGAAAGGGCGAGGCATTATATCGACCGACCCACCGCAGGCGGCCACCGAGGACCTGATCGACGAAGCCGGCCCCGATGCCGAGACGCGGGCCTTCGTGGTCGATGCGTCCTCGCACGGGGAGCGCCTCGACCGCGCGCTCGCGCAACTGGTGCCCGAATTCTCCCGCAGCTACCTGCAGCAGCTGATCGAGGCGGGCGCGGTGCGCCTGCAGGGCCGCGCCGCCACCAAGCCCTCGCAGCGCGTGCGCGCGGGGGAGGGCGGCGAAATCGAACTGCGCCCCACGCCCCAGAGCCAGGCCTTCCAGCCCGAAGCGATTCCGCTGTCCGTGGTGTACGAGGACGAACACCTGCTGGTGGTCCACAAGCCCGCCGGCCTGGTGGTGCATCCCGCGCCCGGCAACTGGAGCGGCACGCTGCTCAACGCACTGCTCGCGCGTGACGCCGCCGCCCGCGCGCTGCCGCGCGCCGGCATCGTGCATCGCCTGGACAAGGACACCAGCGGCCTCATGGTCGTGGCGCGCACGCGCACGGCGATGGACCGCCTCGTCGAGAGCATCGCGGCGCGCACCGTCTCTCGCCGCTACCTCGCGCTGGCGCACCGGCCCTGGGAAGGGCCGCAGGAGCGCCGCGTGGAAGCGGCCATAGGGCGCGATCCGCGCAATCGCCTGCGCATGGCGGTCGTCGATTTGCAGCGTCACCCCGGCAAGCCCGCCGCGACGCGGTTCCGGCTGCTGCAGCAGGCGGAGCAGGGCTGCGCGCTCCTGTGCACGCTGGAGACCGGACGCACCCACCAGATCCGCGTGCACCTCGCGCACCTGGGGCATCCGCTGGTGGCCGATCCCCTGTATGGCGGCGCGCCGGGGGCCGGTCTCGCGCGCCAGGCGCTGCATGCCTTCCAGCTCGCGTTCGCGCACCCCGTGACGGGCGCACCGCTGGCCTTCACCGCGGCCCTGCCACCCGACCTCGCGGCGGCGTGGTCCGCCTGGGGGCTGCGTTACAATGAATCCGAATGGCTCACGAGCCGGCCCGCGCGGCAGCCCTGACGACCGGGGCGCGCACCAGCGGCGGGCCGCGCGGCGCCTCCCGGAGGGGGTGGCCCCGCAGCGAGAACGACGACCCAGCCTTGGCCCTGAAAAGCAGCGCTCCCTGAGCGCCCCTTCCACGAAGAGACCATGAATACGGCGGATGCCCGGCGCGTCCTCGAAACCGCGCTGATCTGCACCCAGCAGCCGCTCGCGGTGCGCGAGATGCGCGTGCTGTTCAACGACGAGCTCGGTGCGGACACCATCAAGGAGCTGCTGGCCCAGCTGCAGGACGAGTGGGCCCAGCGCGGCGTGGAGCTCGTGTGCGTGGCCAGCGGCTGGCGTTTCCAGAGCCGGCCCGAGATGCGCGAGTACCTCGACCGGCTGCATCCCGAGAAGCCGCCGCGCTACAGCCGCGCCGCCCTCGAGACGCTCGCGATCATCGCCTACCGCCAGCCGGTCACCCGCGGCGACATGGAAGACATCCGCGGCGTCACCATCAATTCGCAGATCCTCAAGCAGCTGGAAGACCGCGGCTGGGTCGAGGTAATCGGCCACCGCGAGGCCGGCGGCCGGCCCGCCCTCTACGCCACGACGCGCCAGTTCCTCGATGACCTGGGCCTGGCCTCGCTGGACCAGCTGCCCGAGCTGCAGGGCCCCGGCCAGGAGAACATCT
>JAEZEB010000101.1 GCA_023438115.1 Pseudomonadota bacterium
GGATGTCGGTGTCGAACACGAAAACGCAGTGCACCTCGCTGCACTGGCGCAGCGCGTGGTAGAGCGCCGCGTGGTCGTCGCTGCGCAGGTCGCGCCGGAACCAGACCAGACCTGAAGAAAAAGTGGGTTCCATGATCGTCGTTAAAATTGCGGGATGCCTGCCGATTCTGCGCCCATGAACCTGACGCACCACTTCCTGATCGCCATGCCGGGGCTGGAGGATGCGTCGTTCGCGCGTTCCGTCGTCTACCTGTGCGAGCACAGCCCGCGCGGCGCCCTGGGCCTGGTGATCAACAAGCCCACCGACATCAACCTGCAGAACCTGTTCGAGAAGGTCGACCTGCCGCTGGGCCGCGACGAACTCGCGCGCACGCCGGTGCTGCAGGGCGGACCCGTGCAGACCGAACGCGGCTTCGTGCTGCACGAGGCGGTGCATGCCGAGGGCGCGGACGCCAACGAATCGGTCTACGCTTCCACCATGACCATTCCCGGCGGCCTGGAGATGACCACCTCCAAGGACGTGCTGGAAGCGATTGCCACCGGCGCCGGACCGCGCAAGCTGCTGGTCACGCTCGGTTACTCCGCCTGGGGCGAGGGCCAGCTGGAGTCCGAGCTGGCCGAGAACAGCTGGCTGACCGTGGGCGCCGACCCCAGCGTGATCTTCGACACCCCCATCGAGGATCGCTACGAAAAGGCGCTGGGCCTGCTGGGCCTGCAGTCCTGGATGCTGTCCCCCGGAGCGGGGCACGCATGAGCGCGGTCGCGCCGCCGGACGTCCCCCCGCAGTTCCAGACCTTCCTCGCTTTCGATTTCGGCCTCAAGCGCACGGGCGTGGCGGTGGGCAACCGCATGCTGCGCAGCGCGACCCCGCAGCCGACCATCCGCGCCGAAGCCTCCGAGCAGCGCCTGGCGCAGGTGGAGGCGCGCGTGCGCGAATGGCAGCCCGACGCCCTGGTGGTGGGGGTCCCCTTCCATCCCGACGGCGCGAGCCACGACAATACGGCCCGGGCGCGCAAGTTCGCGCGCCAGCTGCGCGCGCGCTGCGGCAAGCCGGTGTACGAGGTGGACGAGCGCTACAGCACCACCGAGGCGCTGGCGGCCGGCGCGCGCGATGCCGACGCGGGCGCGGCCTGCGTCATCCTGGAACAGTTCCTGAGGAGTTTGCCTTGACCCCCGCCCCCAACAACGGCCTGCTGGCGCTCGACGCCGAAGCCCTGTACCGCGAGCTCGCCCGGGGCGTGCGGCCGCTGATGCGCGGGGGCACGCGGCTGGTGGGCATCACCTCCGGCGGCGCGTGGCTGGCCGAGCGCCTGCAGAAGGACCTGGGCCTCGAAGGCGAGGCCGGCGTGATCTCCTCGGCGATGCACCGCGACGACTACGCCAGCCGCGGGCTGGCGGCCACGGCGCAGACCAAGCTCGACTTCGACGTCAACGGCGCGCACATCCTGCTGCTGGACGACGTGCTGTACACGGGCCGCACCATCCGCGCCGTGCTCAACGAACTCTTCGACTACGGCCGGCCGGCGGCGGTGTCCTTCGCGGTGCTGGTGGACCGCGGCGGGCGCGAACTGCCGGTGCAGGCCGACTTCGCCGCCGCGCGCGTGAGCCTGCCCGAGGGGCAGTCGCTGGAACTCGCGCGCGACGAACAAGGCCGCTTCAGCTTCAAGGTGGAGGCCGCGGCCTGACCGCGCCACGACGATGCTCTACAAACGAAACCCGCAACTGAACAAGAACGGAGAGCTGATCCACCTGCTCTCCATCGAAGGGCTGCCGCGCGACATCCTCACGCACATCCTGGACACCGCCTCCAACTTCGTGAGCGTGAGCGACCGCGAGGTGAAGAAGGTGCCGCTGCTGCGCGGCAAGAGCGTGTTCAACCTGTTCTTCGAGAACAGCACGCGCACGCGCACCACCTTCGAGATCGCGGCCACGCGCCTGTCGGCCGACGTGATCAACCTGGACATCGCCCGCTCGTCCACCGCCAAGGGCGAGTCGCTGCTGGACACCATCGCCAACCTGTCCGCGATGGCGGCCGACATCTTCGTGGTGCGGCACAGCGAGTCGGGCGCGCCCTACCTGATCGCCCAGCATGTCGCGCCCCACGTGCATGTGGTCAACGCCGGCGACGGCCGCCACGCGCACCCCACGCAGGGGCTGCTGGACATGTACACCATCCGCCACTACAAGAAGGACTTCAGCAACCTCACGGTGGCGATCGTGGGCGACGTGCTGCACTCGCGCGTGGCGCGCTCGGACATCCACGCGCTCACCACGCTCGGCTGCGCCGAGGTGCGGGTGGTCGGTCCCAAGACCCTGGTGCCCGGCGACATGAAGGAGATGGGCGTGCGCGTCTTCCACTCGCTGGAAGAAGGCATCAAGGGCTGCGACGTGATCATCATGCTGCGGCTGCAGAACGAGCGCATGAGCGGCGCGCTGCTGCCGTCCTCGCAGGAATTCTTCAAGCGCTACGGTCTCACGCCCGAACGCCTGACGCTCGCCAAGCCCGATGCGATCGTGATGCACCCGGGCCCCATCAACCGCGGCGTGGAGATCGACTCCGCGGTGGTGGACGGCAAGCAGAGCGTGATCCTGCCGCAGGTGACCTTCGGCATCGCGGTGCGCATGGCCGTCATGGGCATCGTCGCCGGCAACACCGGAGGTGCGGCATGAAGATCCTGGTCAAGCAGGGGCGCGTGATCGATCCCGCCCGCGATTTCGACGCGATCGCCGACGTGGCCATCGCCGCCGGCCGCGTGATCGGCGTCGGCTCCGCCCCGGCGGGCTTCACGCCCAACCGCACGATCCACGCGGGCGGCTGCATCGTCGCCCCGGGGCTCATCGACCTGGCCGTGCGCCTGCGCGAACCCGGCCACGAGCACGAAGGCATGCTGGAATCGGAGATGGCCGCGGCGGTCGCCGGTGGCGTGACCAGCCTGGTCTGCCCGCCCGACACCGATCCGGTCC
>JAEZEB010000166.1 GCA_023438115.1 Pseudomonadota bacterium
CCTTGTCCAGGTAGGGCTTGTCCGGCGCCACGCTGCGCAGGTAGAACAGCGCGAAGCCGAAGGGCGGGTGCATGAAGGAGGTCTGCATGTTCACCGCCAGCAGCACGCCGAACCACACCAGGTCGATCCCCAGCTTCTCCGCCACGGGCGCCAGCAGCGGCACCACGATGAAGGACAGCTCGAAGAAGTCCAGGAAGAAGGCCAGGACGAAGATCAGGATGTTCACCACGATCAGGAAGCCCGTCTGGCCGCCCGGCAGGCCGGTCAGCAGGTGCTCCACCCAGCGCGGTCCGTCCACGCCCTGGAAGGTCAGGCCGAAGACGGTGGCGCCGATCAGGATGAACACCACGAAGGACGACAGCTTGGTGGTGGTGGCCAGCGCCTGCTTCAGCAGGTCGAAGGTGAGGCGGCGGCGCGCCATCGCCATCGCGAAGGCGCCCAGGGCGCCCATGGCGCCGCCTTCCGTGGGCGTGGCGATGCCCAGGAAGATGGTGCCCAGCACCAGGAAGATCAGGAACAGCGGCGGGATCAGCACGAAGGTCACGCGCTCGGCCATGCGTGACAGCAGGCCCAGGCGCAGCAGCTTGTTGATCACCGCGATCACGAAGGCCAGCAGCACGCCCGCGCACAGCGACATCACGATGGTTTCGTCGGTGGCGGCGGTGGTGACTTCCTTGCCCGTGACCCAGGAGACCACGGCGGCGTAGTTCTCCGCCAGGAAGACGGCGGCGATCGTGCTGATGATCGTCAGCACCAGCAGGGAGGGCGTGCCGCTGCTGCCGTTGGCCTCGCGGTACACGCGCGCCTCCAGGGGCAGGGCGGGCACGCGCTTGGGCGCGAAGATCGCCAGGCTCACCACGTAGAGGATGTACAGGCCGGTCAGGATGAAGCCGGGGATGAACGCGCCCTTGTACATGTCGCCCACGCTGCGGCCGAGCTGGTCGGCCAGCACGATCAGCACCAGCGAAGGCGGGATGATCTGCGCCAGCGTGCCGGAGGCCGCGATCGCGCCGGAGGCGATGCGCCGGTCGTAGCCGTAGCGCAGCATGATGGGCAGCGAGATCAGGCCCATCGAGATCACGGAAGCGGCCACGACGCCGGTGGTGGCGGCCAGCAGCGCGCCCACGATGATCACCGCGATCGCCAGGCCGCCGCGCAGCGGCCCGAACAGCTGGCCGATGGTGTCCAGCAGGTCCTCGGCCATGCCGCTGCGTTCCAGGATCAGCCCCATCAGCGTGAAGAACGGGATCGCGAGCAGCGTGTCGTTCTGCATGATGCCGAACAGCCGTAGCGGCAGCGCCTGCAGCAGCGAGGTGGGCAGCACGCCCAGCTCGATGCCGATGAAGGCGAAGAACAGGCCGCAGGCGCCCAGGCTGAAGGCCACCGGGAAGCCGAACAGCAGGAAGACGATCAGGCCCGCGAACATGATCGGGGCCAGGTTCTGTGCGATGAACTGGGTCATGGTGTCGTCTCCGCGCTCAGGCCTTGGCGTCGCGCTCGGCCTGGCGGCGGATTTCCTCGGCCAGTTCTTCCTCGGCGGTCTTCGCGGCCGCCTTGATGGTCGGATCCGGGATCAGACCGCGCAGGAAGGCGATGCGCTTGATGAATTCCGACAGCCCCTGCAGCAGCAGCAGGATGAAGCCCAGCGGCATCATCAGGTAGACCGGCCAGCGGACCAGGCCGCCGGCGTTGGAGGACATCTCGCCGGATCGGAAGCCCTGAAGGAAGAAGGGCACCCCGTAGTAGAGGATCACCAGGCACATCGGCGTGAGGAAGAAGGCGAAGCCGATCACGTCGATCCAGATCTGCTTGCGCTTGGACAGCCGGCCGGCGATCACGTCGATCTTCACGTGCTCGCCGTGCAGCAGCGTGTAGCCGGCGGCCAGCAGGAAGGCCGCGGCGAAGAGGTACCACTGGACCTCGAGGTAGGCGTTGGAACTGGTGTTGAACACCTTGCGGACCACGGCGTTGACGCCGCTGATGACGGTCGACGCGAGGATCAGCCAGATCACCCAGCGTCCGACCTGTGCATTCAGCCAGTCGACAGCCTTGGAGAACTTCAGAAGGGCGCCCATGTCGTTTGTCTCCGGTATCCGGCCGCGGAAGGGCCGGCGGATGGTCTTTGGAGTAAGAAGGAAGATTCTAGAAAGAGGCCTCGGGCCAACCTGACAGCATCGTAACAGCCGAGTTATGGCGCATCGGTGTTTCCTCTGCCCGCCGGCTGCTGCATGCTCGCGGGCATGACGCCCGATTCCGCCATCGACACGCCCGCGATCCGCGGCGCGGGACGCGACCGCCTTTCGCTGGCGCTGATGGACGCCCGCAACCATACACTGCAATTGCTCGGCCGCTTCGAGCAGGCGCTCGGGCCCGGGCTCCGCATGCCCGCGGTGGACGGCGCCGTCCCGCCCGCCTGGCTGGCCGGCCACGTGGCCTGGCTGGCCGAATACTGGATCGCGCGCAATCCGCGGCGGGGGCTGGGCCCGCGCTGCCCGGCCGATGCCATGCACCTGGCTTCCGTGGATCCGCAGGCGGACCGCTGGTTCGATCCGCGCCTGGTGACGCGCGAGGAGCGCTGGGCCACGGACATGCCGGACGTGGAGAGCCTGCGCGCGTACATGCTCGACACCCTGGAAACCACGCTGGAACTGCTGGACGCCACGCCCGACGAGGACGACGCGCTGCACTTCTTCCGCATGGCGCTGTACCACGAGGACGTGCGCGGCGAGGACCTCGTCGTGCTGGCCCAGGCCGCGGGCGTGCCCCTGGGCCTGCCGTTGCCGGAGGGCGGAGCGGCGCGGCCGGAGATCGGGCTGCCCGCCACGCGGGTGTCCCTCGGCTGGTCGGAGCGCGGCTTCGCGCCGGGCATCGAGCGCGGCGACGACGTGGTGCAGGTGCCCGAGTTCGACATCGATGCGCAGCCCGTGACCTGGTCGCAGTACGTGGAGTTCATCGCCGACGGCGGCTACGACCGCGGCGAGCTGTGGCATCCCGAAGGCTGGCGCTGGCTGCAGGCGGAAGCCGGACGCGAAGGCCGGCGCGGCCCCCGCTACGTGGAGCAGATCGGCGTGGCCAGCGGCGCCGTGTTGCAGACGCTTTTCGGCAAGCCCGTGCGCATGGGCGGCAGCCAGCCCGCGCTGCACGTGAACTGGTGGGAAGCCGATGCCTGGGCGCGCTGGGCGGGGCGACGCCTTCCGACCGAAGCCGAATGGCTGGCCGCCGTGCTGCAGGCCGGGCGGCGTGGCCTGCGCTGGGGCGAGGTGCGCGAATGGACGGCGGGCACGCTGCGGCCGCTGGCCGGCTACGCCGCCGACGCCTGGGCGCAGACGGCGGAACTGGATCCGCTGCCCTTCTTCGGACGCGCCCGCGTGCTGCGCGGCGCGTCGTTCGCGACCCGCGCTCGCATGAAGCATCCTTGGGCGCGCGGCTGGGCGCTGCCGGACCGCGACGATGGGTTCACGGGGTTCCGCACGTGCGCGTTGTGAGGAACCGAATCCGGTCTTCGACCCTCACGCCCCCCGCGAGCGCTTGCTCCGCTTCGGCGGCAAGTCCCACCAGGGCAGCTGCTCCGTGAGGCTCAGCACCTCGCCGCTGCGCCAGGGCGCATAGCCCGGCAGGCGCGCCAGCAGCGATCGCCATTCCTCCTGCTGCAGCAGATCGCGCAGGGCCGCGACCGGCGCGAGGTCCAGTGCGTCCTTCAGGCACACCAGGTAGTAGTGCTCGCGCAGCAGCGGGATGAAGTCGAGCCCGCGCGCCCGCGCGGCCGCTTCGATGCCCAGTCCGCAATCCGCGTGGCCGCTCGCGATGGCCTGCGCCACGGCGGTGTGCGAGGACTCCGCGTGCTCGTAGCCGTTCAGGTGCTCGGGCTTGAGGCCGTCGCGCGCCAGCAGCTCGTCGCACAGCAGGCGCGTGCCGCTGCCCAGCGCGCGGTTGACGAAGCGTGCACGGCGGAAAGCCGCCTCGCGCAGCGACTGCAGCCGCAGCGGATTGCCCGCGGCCAGCATCAGGCCCTGCGCGCGTTCGGCGAAGCCCAGGAGCTTGTGCCGTCCCGGCTCCAGCAACGGCTGGTAGGCTTGCTGCGTGAGCGAACCGAAGCCGGGTTGCTGCGAGGCGTGGAAGCCCGCGAGCAGGCAGCGGCCTTCGTTGAGCGCGGCGATCGCGTCCACGCTGCCGCAGAAGCGCACGTCCAGGTGCAGGCCGGCGCTTTCCACCGCGTGGCTGCGCAGCAGCGTCAGGCCGTCGTCGTGGCTCGCATAGAGCGTGAGCACCTGCGCCTGCGCGTCGAAGGCCGCGGCGAACGCGCGCTCCAGGTCGGCCTGCAGCGCCTCGATCTGCGGCGCCAGGCGCGCCTGCGCCTGCCGCTCGGCCCACAGCAGCTTCTCGCCGAAGGGCGACAGGCGCGCGCGCTGGCCTTTCTCCCACTGGATCAGCGGCTGCCCCAGCTCGGTCTCCCAACGCTTCAGCTCGCCCCACACGTGCCGGTACGACAGCGACAGCGACTTGGCCGCGCCGGAGATCGAGCCCTGTTCCTGCACCGCGTGCAACAGGTCCATGAGGGCGTTGCGGATCCAGCCTCCCGCGCGGCGGGCGGCGAAGGTGTAGGAAAGCTGGACCTGGCGCATGGACCACGAGTATGGACCAGCTGCCGGATGGCTCCGCGCCAGGGGAGGGCGCGGCCTATGCACGCGCCTTCATAACTCGCAAGCCCCGAGGGACCGCGGCAACCACGACGCTTAGCATCCCCCGCATGAACAGCTTCCAGGACAGCATCGCGCGCGCGCTGGAGCTCATCGCCGGCGCCGATCCGATGCTGTTGACGATCGTGGGACGTTCGCTGACCGTGAGCGCGACGGCCTGCGCGATCGCGGTGGTGCTGGGGCTCGTCCTCGGCGCCTGGCTGGGCGTGAGCCGCTTTCCCGGGCGCGGCGCCGTGATGACCGTGCTGAACACCTCGCTGGCCGTGCCCTCCGTGGTGGTGGGACTCGTGGTCTATCTCCTGCTCTCGCGCTCCGGGCCGCTCGGCTTCCTGGGCTGGCTGTTTTCCTTCAAGGCCATGGTGGTGGCGCAGGTGCTCCTGGTGCTGCCGGTGTGCACCGCGCTCACGCGCCAGGTGGTGGAGGACGCCGAGCGCGCGCACGGCGAGCAGCTGCGCTCGCTGGGCGCGGGACGCCTGCTGCGCAGCCTGCTGCTCGCTTTCGACGAACGCTACGCGCTGCTCACCGTGCTGCTGGCCTGCTTCGGCCGCGCGATCTCGGAAGTGGGCGCCGTGATGATCGTCGGCGGCAACATCGAGGGCTTCACGCGCGTGATGACCACGGCGATCGCGCTGGAGACGAGCAAGGGCGACCTGCCGCTCGCGCTGGCGCTGGGCATGGTGCTGCTCGGCGTGGTGCTCGCGCTCAATGCGCTGATCGCGCTCGTGGCCCGCTGGCGCGGCGTGCGGCAGGCCGAGCCCACGGTCGCCCTGCAGGGAGCCCCTGCATGAGCGCCTGGGTGCAACTCAAGGGCGTCGACGTGCGCTACGGCAATGTCGCGGCGCTGCGGGAGATCGACCTGCGCATAGGCCCGGGCGAGCGCGTGGGCCTGATCGGCCCCAACGGCTGCGGCAAGACGACGCTGCTGCGCGTGCTGCACGGCCTGCAGGCGCCCAGCGCGGGTTCGCTGCTGCGTGACGGCGCGCTGCGCATGGCCATGCTGTTCCAGCGGCCCTATGCGCTCAACGCCTCGATGCTGTCGAACGTGCGCCTCGCGCTGTGGCTGCGCGGCGTGTCCTGGCGCGAATCGCGCGAGCGCGCGCTGGCCGCCCTGGAGCGCGTGGGCCTGGCCGACATCGCCAACCGCAGCGGCCGCGGCCTGTCCGGCGGGCAGCTGCAGCGCATGGCGCTGGCACGGGCCTGGGCCATGCAGCCGCAGGTCCTGCTGCTGGACGAGCCGACCGCCAGCCTCGACCCGCATGCCAAGCGCGAGGTCGAGGACCTGATCGACGAGTTCGCGGCCTCCGGCATGACCATCGTCTTCGCCAGCCACAACCTGGGGCAGGTCAAGCGCCTGGCGCGGCGCGTGATCTACCTGGAGCACGGCCGCCTGCTCGCCGACCTGCCAGTGCAGCAGTTTTTCGACGGCCCGCTGGAGGCGACCTCCCGCGAGGCCCACCTGTTTGTTCGAGGAGAAATGGGATGAACTTCAAGCAGTCCGCGGCCCGCATCGCGCGCCGCACCGTCATCGTCGCTTCCCTGGCCGTGGCCGCCGGCGGCGCCTGGGCCCAGGCCGCCATCACGATGGCGTCCACCACGTCCACGGAGCAGTCCGGCCTCTTCGGCCACCTGCTGCCCGAGTTCAAGAAAGCCACCGGCATCGACGTCAAGGTGGTCGCCGTCGGCACCGGCCAGGCGATCGACATGGCGCGCCGCGGCGATGCCGACGTGCTGTTCGTGCACGACCAGGTGGCGGAGGAGAAGTTCGTCGCCGAAGGCTTCGCGGCCAGGCGCTACCCCGTGATGTACAACGACTTCGTCGTCGTGGGGCCGAAGGCCGATCCGGTCGCCGCCAAGGGCAACGACATCGTCGCCGGCCTGAAGAAGATCGCGGCCGCCAACGCCCCCTTCATTTCGCGCGGCGACAAGAGCGGCACCCACGCGGCCGAACTGCGCTACTGGAAGCAGGCCGGCGTCGACGCCAAGGGCGGCGGCTACAAGGAATGCGGCTGCGGCATGGGCCCGGCGCTGAACATCGCGGCTTCGAGCAACGCCTACGCGCTGACCGACCGCGGCACCTGGCTCAGCTTCAGGAACCGCGGTGATCTCGGCGTGCTGGTGGAAGGCGACAAGCGCCTGTTCAACCAGTACGGCGTGATGGTCGTCAGCCCGCAGAAGCATCCGCACGTGAAGGCCGGGGAGGCGCAGCAGTTCGTCGACTGGATCGTCTCGCCCGCGGGCCAGGCCGCCATCGCGGCGTACAAGGTCAGCGGCGAGCAGCTGTTCTTCCCCAACGCCGACAAGTGAAGCGGCTGGCCGCCTGGGGCGCGGGGCTGTTGATGGCCATCGGTGCGGCCTGGCCGTCCGCCGCGCAGGAGCCGCTTGCGGTGTACGCGGCGGGCAGCCTGCGCGAGGCGTTGACCGAGGTGGCGCAGCTGTGGCACGCGCAGGGCGGCGCCCCCGTGGCGCTGACCTTCGGCGCGTCCGGCCTGCTGCGCGAACGCATCGAGAAGGGCGAGCCGGCGCAGGTGTTCGCCTCCGCCGACACCGAGCATCCGCGGCGCCTGGCCGCGGCGGGCGGCTGGCAGGCGCCGGTCGTCTTCACGCGCAACGCGCTGTGCGCGCTCGCGCAGCCCGAGGTCGACGCGACGCCGCAGAACCTGCTGGCGACGATGCTGCGGTCCGACATCCGCGTTGGTACGTCCACGCCGCGCGCGGATCCTTCCGGTGACTACGCCTGGGCCTTGTTCCGCAAGGCCGGCGACCTGCGCCCCGGCGCCTACGAGGCGCTGGATGCGAAGGCGCTCCAGCTCACAGGTGGACCCGACTCGCCCAAGCCGCCGGCCGGCCGCGGCACCTACGCCTGGGTGATGGACAGCGGCCAGGCCGACGTGTTCCTCACCTACTGCACCAACGCGGTCGCGAGCCGCCGCGAGGTGCCGCGCCTGAAGATCGTGCAGGTGCCGCCCGAACTGCAGGTGGGCGCCGCCTACGGCCTCACGGTGCGCACCGGTTCGCCCGTGGCGGCCCGTGAGTTCGCGGCCTTCGTGCTGTCGCCGCCCGCGCAGGCGGTGTTCGAGCGCCTGGGTTTCGGGGCGCCCTGACCATGCGCAGGCGCACCCTGCTGGCCGTCGCTTTCGCGTGCGCTCCGTCCGCCGGTTGGCCCGCCGGACCGGGCGGGGCGGTGCATTTCGGCGGCGATGCGCTGCAGGCGCCGCGCACCTTCGGTCGCGATGAGCTTGCCGCGCAGCCGGCGGCCCTGCATGGAAGCTTCGCCCGCAGCCGCGGCAGCCCGGGGGCCGAGGTGCGCAGCATCGTCCGGGGCGTGCGGCTCGCCCCGCTCCTGGAGAGCCTGGGCCTCACGCCGCGGGCCCGGGCCGACTGGAAGAACCTCCTGGTCACCGTCACCGCCACGGACGGATACCGCGCCCATTTCACCTGGGTCGAACTCACGAACACGCCGGTGGGCGACGGGGTGCTGCTGCTGTTCGAGCGCGACGGCCAGCCGCTGGAACCGCGCGAGGGCGCCATCGCCCTGTTGTCGACGGCGGACCATCGCCTGGGAGCCCGGCACGTGCGCAACGTACTGCGCGTGGAGGTCAGGCGCCTGCCGGATTGACGGCGCGCTTCTCCCGCGGACCGGCCGCCGCGGGACGGCCCTACACTTCACGCATGCCCTCGCTCCCGCGGAGCATTCCCGCCTTCCTCCTCCTTCTCCTGCTGTCCGTCTTCGCCTTGCCGGCGGGTGCGTCCGAGCCCCGCGCGGTGCAGGGGCGCATCGTGCTGCCCGCTGCGCTGGACCGGCCCTCGGGACTGGAGGGCGAGTGGGGCTTCGCCTGGCATGCGTTCCTGGCGCCGGACTGGCAGGAGTTGCCCACCAGCACGTTCGTGCCGGTGCCCGCGCCCTGGAACGACCTCGCCGTGGACGGCAAGCGTCCGGGCGCCCACGGCTGGGGCAGCTACGTGCTGCAGGTGGATTGCCCGCGCGGGACGTCCATGGCGGTGGAGGCCGTCGGCCAGCGCACGGCCTCGCGGCTGTTCGTCAACGGCGAACTGGTCGCCGCGCAGGGCCAGGTCGGGACCACCGCCGGGCGTAGCGCCGCGGCGGTGCACTCGCGCATCCCGATCAGCCGCGAGTTCGCCTGCCCGCTGCGCATCACGCTGCACGTGTCCAACTTCGAGCACCGGGCCGGCGGCTTCGTGCGCCCGATCGCGGTGGGGCCGGCGGACCTGCTGGCGCGCCACCGCGAGTCGCGCGTGGCCTTCGACACCGCGATGCTGGCGGCCTACCTGCTCACGGGGGCGGGCGGGCTGATCTTCTTCCTGGTGCGGCCGCGCGAGCGCATCGCGCTCGTCTACGGCCTGTTCTGCCTGTGCATGGCCGTGTACACGGACATGATCAGCGAGCGCCTGCTGCTGCGCCCCTTCCCGCCGCAGCTGGGATGGGTGCCGTACATGCGCATCGAGTACCTGTCGTGGGTGGCCGCGATGGGGCTGTTCCTGCTGACGCTGCGCGGGCTGTTCCCGGCCGACATCCACCGCCGCGTGGTGCAACTGGTGCTGGCTGCGCTGGGCGTGGCCGCGCTGCTGGTGATCTTCCTGCCGCCGGCGATCTACTCGCACCTGGTGATCCCGGGGCAGGCGATCGCCGTCGCGGCGGCGGTGTATGCCGCGGTCGCGATGGTGGGCGCGCGCCGGCGGGCGCCGGTCGACGTAGGCATCCTGCTGGCGGGCATCCTCGCGATCGTGGCCACGCTGGTGCTGGACCTGGTGCTGATCGACGCCGCGCGCCGCGCCGACACGAAGTTCGCGCCGGTGGGCTTCGCGCTGTTCCTGCTGTCGCCGGCGGTGGTGATCGCGCGCCGGCTCAGCGCGGCGCTGAACGCCGAGGAGCGCTCGCGCACGCTGGAGGAGAACGCCCGCCTGCGCGAGGACGTGGAGCGGATGTCGCGGCACGACCTGAAGACGCCCCTGAACAGCATCCTGGGCATCACGCGCCTGCTGCGCGAGGACACGCACCTGGCCGCCGAGCAGCGGGAACTGGTGGGCGTGCTGCAGCGCGCGGGCCTGCGCATGCTGGAGATGGTGAACCTCTCGCTGGGCCTGTTCAAGATGGAGACCGGCTCCTACGAGTTCCAGCCGCAGGCGGTGGACCTGCGCGAGGTGGTGGGCCGCGTGCTCGTCGACCTGCACTCGCTCGCCGAGAGCAGCGGCGTGACGGTCTACCTGGAAGGCTCCGACCGGGGACCGGTCTACGTGCGCGGCGAGGAACTGCTGTGCTATTCCATCGTCGCCAACCTGGTGAAGAACGCCGTGGAGGCCAGCCGCCCCGGCGACCATGTCTCGCTGTCCGTGCGCCCGGGCGACCCGGTGACGCTGTCGGTCAACAACCCCGGCGAGGTGCCGCCCGAACTGACCGGCCGCTTCTTCGAGAAGTACTCCACGGCCGGCAAGAGCGGCGGCACCGGCCTGGGCACCTATTCGGCCCGCCTGATGGCGCGCGCGCAGCAGGGCGACCTGCACCTGCGCACCGGGCCCATGCGCGGGACGACCGTCACGCTGAGCCTGCGTCCCCTGCAGGGCGGGCTGTCGCTGGAACGGCCGCAGCGCGTCGAGCGCCCGGCGGCGGACTGGGTGGAGGGCATCCCCACGCGTACGGTGCTGGTGGTGGAGGACGACGAATACCTGCGCCTGGTGATGCGGCGCTTCCTGCCGACGCCGCCCTTCGAGGTGCAGACGGCGCCCAACGGGCAAGCGGCGGTGGAGGCCATGGAGGGGCTGTGGCCCGACTACCTGCTGATCGACATGGAGATGCCGCTCAAGGACGGCCTGCAGACGGTGCAATGGGTGCGGCAGCAGGAAGCGGAGCAGGACCTGCCGCGCTGCCGCGTCCTCATGCTCTCGGGCAACGACGACACGGCCACGGCGCAGCGCGCGCTCGCCGCCGGTGCCGACCGCTTCCTCGCCAAGCCGGTCAGCCGCGAGGCGCTGCTGTCGACGCTGCGCACGCTGGAAGACGATGCCGCGGCTCCGGCCGCCGCGGAAGCCGGGCCCGCGATCGAGGAGGAGGAGCCGCAGGAGATCGCCGGCGCCGTCGAGGAAGAACTCGTGACGGTGAACCCCGAATGGATCGAATTCTTCCCCGGCTTCCTGCGTTCGCAGCGAGAAACCGTGGAAGGGATGGCGCGCGCGCTGGCCGCCGGTGACCGCACGCAGGTGCAGTTCCTCGCGCACCGGGCTTCCGGTGGCCTGGCCACGCTGGGCCTGCACTGGGCCGCGCGCCAGAGCCGCGAAGTGGAGCAGGGCGCCTTGCACGCGGAGCCCGAGCACCTGGAGCGCCACATCGTCGCGTTGCGCGAGCACCTGGTGCGCGTGCGCTTCGCGCCCGCGGAAGTCGACTAGGCGACGAGCGCCGCCGACTTCACCAGCGCAAGAACCTCGCTGCCGGCCCGCAATCCCAATGCATCCACGGCCCGCCGCGTGACCCGCGCAAGCAGCATGCTGCCGCCGCAATCGAGTTGCAGCAGGCTTTGCGCGGCATGGCCGCCCGGCCCCAGCGCGAGCACGCGGCAGGGCAGCACGTTCTGCACGCTGCAGTCCGCCGGCGGTACGAGCGCGAGGCTCACGTCGCGCGCGAGCACGCGCACGCGCACGGCTTGCCCGGGTGCCAGGCCCGCATCCGGCAGCCAGAGCGCGCCGCCCGCGAACACCACGCGGGCGAGATGCCAGCGTTCGTCGCGCTCGCCTACCGTGCCTTCGAGCAGCGCGCCCGGTTCCCCGCCGGGAATGGCGGGCAGGTCGATGCGCGCCAGCGTTTCTTGCAAGGGACCCGCGGCACGCACGCTTCCCGCGTCCAGCAGCACGAGGTGGTCAGCGAGGCGCGCCACTTCATCGCCGGAATGCGTGACGTACAGCATGGGGATGCGCAGCTCGTCGCGCAGCTTCTGCAGCCAGGGGAGGATCTCGCGGCGGCGCGAGACGTCCACCGCGGCCAACGGTTCGTCCAGCAGCAGGATGCGGGGCTCGGTGGCGAGGGCGCGCGCGATCGCCACGCGCTGGCGCTCGCCGCCGGAGAGCTGCCAGGGACGGCGCGCGAGCAGCCCCTCGATGCCGAGGAGTTCCAGCAGGGGGTGCAGGCTGCCCGCCGTCCGCGCGCGGCGCTGCGCGAAGGTGAGGTTGCCGCGCACGTCCAGGTGGTCGAAGAGGCTCGCTTCCTGGAACACGTAGCCCAGCGGCCTTGCATGCGTGGGGACGAACGCGCCGGTGACCGTGTCCTGCCAGGTCTCTCCGCCGATGACGATGCGTGCTTCCTGCGCGCGCTCGAGCCCCGCGACGCAGCGCAGCAGCGTCGTCTTGCCCGAACCGGAGGCGCCGAAGATCGCGGTGATGCCGCTGGCCGGCAGCTGCAGGTCGACGTCCAGCGCGAACGCGCCGCGCGCGAGCCGGGTGCGGATGCGCAGCGCCTCGCTCATCCCAGCACCCGCGTGCTGCGCCGGTTCAGCAGCGCCAGCCCCAGCAGCACCGCGAAGGAGAAGGCGACCATCGCAGCCGACAGCGCGTGGGCCTGCGTGTACTGCAGCGCCTCCACGTGGCCGTAGATCTGCGTGGAGACCACGCGCGTCTGCGCGGGGATGTTGCCGCCGATCATCAGCACCACGCCGAATTCGCCGACGGTATGCGCGAACGTGAGCACCGCGGCCTGCACGATCCCGCCGCGCGACAGCGGCAGCACCACGTGGAAGAAGGTATCCCAGGGCCCGGCGCGCAGCGTCGCCGCGGCTTCGAGCGGCCGCCGTCCCACGGCCTCGAATGCATGCTGCAGCGGCTGCACGGCGAAGGGCAGCGAGTAGACGATGGAGCCCACCAGCAGCCCGCCGAAGGTGAAGGGCAGCAGCCCGATCCCCAGCGCCTGCGTGAGCTGGCCGCCCCAGCCCTGCGGCCCGAAGGACACCAGCAAATAGAAGCCCAGCACCGTCGGCGGCAGCACCAGCGGCAGCGCGACGACGGCGGAGACGGGCCCGCGCCAGTGCGAGCGCGTGTTGGCCAGCCACCAGGCGAGCGGCGCCGCCAGCACCAGCAGCGCCAGCGTGGTGGCCGTGGCGAGTTCCAGCGTGAGCCGGATCGCCTGCAGGTCCTCGGCGGAGAAGAGTCCCATCAGAAGCTGTAGCCGTAGCCGCGCAGCACCGCGCGCGCGGCGTCGCCGCGCAGGTAATCGAGCAGCGCTGCGGCCGCGGGATTGGTCGCGCCGCGCGCGAGCAGCACGGCGTCCTGTTTCAGCGGCGCGTGCAGTCCGTCCGGCACGATCCAGCCGGAGCCGCGCGCGATGCGGCCGTCCGCCATCACCTGGGAGAGCGCGACGAAACCGAGCGGCGCATTGCCCGTGCCCACGAACTGGTAGGCCTGGCCGATGTTCTCCCCTTGCACCAGCTGCGGCTGCCACGCGGCCAGGACGCCGAGGCGCGTGAGCGCTTGCACGGCGGCGGCACCGTAGGGCGCGACGCGCGGATCGGCGATGGCCAGCTTGCCCCGCGGCGGCTGCCGCAGCACGGCGCCTTCCTCGTCCACCACCCCATCCTGCGCGCTCCACAGCACCAGCTTGCCGACGGCATAGGTGAAGCGCGTGCCGCGCACCGCGTGCCCTTCCTGCTCCAGCCTGGCGGGCGTCTCCTCGTCCGCGGCGAGCAGCACTTCGAAGGGCGCGCCGTTGCGGATCTGCGCGTGGAACTTGCCGGTGGAGCCGAGCGCGACCACCGCGCGGTGGCCGGTCGCGGACTCGAAGCCGGCCGCGATCTTCTGCATGGGCGCCGCCATGTTGGCCGCCACGGCCACCTGCACGGGCGCGGCGAGGGCGGCCTGGAAGGCCGTGGCGAGCAGTGCGATCAGGAGCCGGACCATGGAAGCGCCGAGTATGGCGCAGCGGCCGGACGGCCTTCCACAGCGACAACGGCGCGCGCGGGCCCGCGAGAGGGTACGTCGTCACACAATTTAAATGCGAACGATTCTCATTTCCGGCTATAGTCGCAGCATCGACGCCAGCCACGTTGCCCGGTCACCGTGGGCAGAGCCAGCGGTCCCGCGGCCCCGCCGCAGAAAGGATGGCCATGAACCGACTCTCCCTCCACGACACCTCCGAGGAGTTCGACCTGCCCGCCGTCGAAGCCGTGCTCGCCGGCACGCTGGCGCTGATGACGGGCCACGCCGAGGCTGCCAGCGCCGGCGAGCGCCGCCGCATGCAGGCGCGCATCGCCGAGAACATGGCGCTGCTCGAGGCGCATCCGCAGCTTTCGATGGCGTTCCGCTGCGCCGTCGGCAAGCTGCGTTGCCATTGGCAGCTGCTGCTGGAGGCCGGGCCCGACCGCGCCGCGCCCCTGCAGCACCCGGCGCCGGCGCGATTCCAATGAGGTGCGACATGGCCCTGGCCGGGACCGCCGTACCGCCGCTGCCCTTCCCGACGCTGTTCTCGGTCGATCCCTCGCGGCTGGCGCGCTTCTACGCGCACGCGCTGGACTTCCAGATCCTGCAGCACATCCCCGGCGTCTGCGCCTTCCTGCGCAACGGCACGCTGCCGCTGCAGGTGTGGGGCCGCCAGGACGCGCAGCCTTCCTGCGCGCACGTGACGCTGGATGCGCCCGACGATCCTTCGATCTTCGACATCCACGGCGAGCTGATGCGGGCCGCGCCCGCGCTGGTCGACGTGCGCACTCCGCGCGCGATGCCCTGGGGCGCCTGGCAGTTCTGCCTGACCGACATCGACGGCAACCGGCTGACCTTCACGCAGTGGCCGCGCGCATCGCGGCGCAAGGGCCCGCGCGCTACGCCTTCTTCTGCGCCAGCTTCCGGTACACCGTCGCGCGGCTGATCCCCAGGCTGCGCGCGGCTTCCATCACGTTGCCGCGCGCCTGCTGCACGGCCTGGCGGATGAGGGC
>JAEZEB010000216.1 GCA_023438115.1 Pseudomonadota bacterium
CGTGCAGCGCGCGCACGATCGCGTGGACACCGCGCGCCAGGACCTGCGCGCATCGCTCACCACGCGCCTGGAGCAGGCCGCGCGCCAGTGCGAGCGCCTCGAGCTGCGCCTGCAACTGCTGGATCCGCGCCTGGTGCTGCAACGCGGCTATGCGCTGCTGACCGATGCGGACTCCGGGCACGCGATCACCAGCGCGGCGCAGGCGCATCCGGGGCAGGCGGTGCGCGCATCCCTTGCGGATGGCGAGGTTGATCTGCGCGTCCTGCCCGCGCCCGGCGCTCGCGCCTAGAATCGGGCCCGTTCGAAACCACAGCCGACAAGGAAAGAAGAGCCATGGAACACGTCCTGCCCCCCCTGCCGTACGCCATCGACGCGCTGGCCCCGCACTACTCGCAAGAGACGCTGGAGTACCACCACGGCAAGCACCACAACGCCTACGTGGTGAACCTGAACAACCTGCAGAAGGGCACCGAGTTCGAGAACATGCCCCTCGAGGACATCATCAGGAAGTCCTCCGGCGCCATCTACAACAACGCGGCCCAGATCTGGAACCACACCTTCTTCTGGAACTGCATGAAGCCCGCCGGCGGCGGCGAGCCCACCGGCGCGCTGGCCCAGGCGATCACCGCCAAGTGGGGCAGCTACCAGGCCTTCCGCGAAGCCTTCGTCAAGTCCGCCGTCGGCAACTTCGGCTCCGGCTGGACCTGGCTGGTGAAGAAGCCGGACGGCACCGTGGACATCGTGAACACCGGCGCCGCCGGCACGCCGCTGACCACCGCCGACAAGGCGCTGCTGACCGTCGACGTGTGGGAGCACGCGTACTACATCGACTACCGCAACCTGCGCCCGAAGTTCGTCGAGACGTTCCTCGACAAGCTGGTGAACTGGGACTTCGTGGCGAAGAACTTCGCCTGATCCCCCGTCGTCCCCGCGCAGGCGGGGCATCCGGGAGAAGGGCCGCATTTGCGGCCCTTTCGTCTTTCAGGGCCGGAACGGCGGCCCCGCCAGGCGGAAGCCCGCCTGGATGCCCTTCTTCGCGAACCAGCCCTTGTTCATCTCCAGCACGTAGCGCACGGGTTTCGTGGAGCAGTGCGAGTCGAGCGTCTGCGGCTGCATCTCCGCGATGTTGGCGATGGTCCCGTCGTCCTCGACGAAGGCCACCGCCAGCGGCAGCAGCGTGTTCTTCATCCAGAAGCACTGCTGCGCGGGCTGCTCGAAGACGAACAGCATGCCTTCGTGCTGCGGCATCTCCTTGCGGTGCATCAGCCCGGTCATGCGCTGTTCGTGGGTGGCGGCCACCTGGGCGTCGATCTGGTGCATGCCGGCGGACAGGCGCACGCGCGGCAGGTTCATCTGCGGTTGCTCGGCGCAGGCCGCGGTGGCGGCCAGGGCCAGGAAGAGGGCGAGGATCCGGTGGTGCATGGCGCTATTGTGGCGAAGCGCGGGAAAGAAGGGCCCGCGCGCGGCGGGCCCTCCGGGACGGCGCAAGCCCCGATCAGGACTTCTTCTCTTCCTTGGCCGCGCCTTCCTTCTTTTTCTTGGCGACCTTCTTCTTCGCGGGCTTGGCTTCGGCCTTCGCCTCCGCCTTCGCTTCGGCCTTGGCGGCGGGCGCGGCGGGCGTCGCCGGCGTCGCGGGAGTGGCCGGAGTGGCCTGGGCGAAGACGGCGGCGGAGAACAGGCCGGCGATCAGGGTGGCGAGGAGCTTGCTCATGGTTTTCCTTGATGTTGGAAGATGCCGGCGGGATGCCAGGCTTCCCGCCAACGCGGCAGAGCTCGCGGCGGTTGACACGCCTTCGCGCAGCGGTCGCGACGGGGGGCGAAGCTAGAATCCCGGCGTCCGGCCCGGACCCGGCCGGGCTGTCCGTTCCCCGCTCCCCACGGAGAAGATTCCCCGCATGTACCAGCACATCCAGGTGCCCGCCCAGGGCCAGAAGATCACCGTCAATGCCGACATGTCCCTGAACGTGCCGGCCGAGCCGATCATTCCCTATATCGAGGGGGACGGCACCGGCGTCGACATCACGCCGGTGATGCTGAAGGTGGTGGATGCCGCGGTCGCCAAGGCCTACGGCGGCAAGCGGAAGATCCACTGGATGGAGATGTACGCGGGCGAAAAGGCCATCAAGGTCTACGGCCCCGACGTCTGGCTGCCCGAGGAGACGCTGCAGGCCGCGCGCGAGTACGTGGTGTCCATCAAGGGCCCGCTGACGACGCCGGTGGGCGGCGGCATCCGCTCGCTGAACGTGGCGCTGCGCCAGGAGCTGGACCTCTATGTCTGCCTGCGCCCGATCCAGTACTTCAAGGGCGTGCCTTCGCCGCTGAAGGAGCCGCAGAAGACGAACATGGTCATCTTCCGCGAGAACTCGGAAGACATCTACGCCGGCATCGAGTACGAGGCGGGCAGCGAGAAGGCGCGCAAGCTGATCGACTTCCTCGCGCGCGAGATGGGCGTGCAGAAGATCCGCTTCCCGGCCACGTCCGCCGTCGGCGTCAAGCCCGTGTCCATCGAGGGCACGGAGCGCCTGGTGCGCAAGGCGCTGCAGTACGCGATCGACAACGACAAGCCCTCGGTGACGCTGGTGCACAAGGGCAACATCATGAAGTTCACGGAAGGCGGCTTCCGCGACTGGGGCTACGCGCTCGCGAAGAAGGAGTTCGGCGCGCAGGAGATCGACGGCGGCCCGTGGTGCCGCTTCCGCAACCCGAAGACGGGGCGCGACATCGTCATCAAGGACGCGATCGCCGACGCCTTCCTGCAGCAGATCCTGCTGCGTCCGGCGGAATACAGCGTGGTGGCCACGCTGAATCTGAACGGCGACTACATCTCCGATGCCCTGGCCGCGCAGGTGGGCGGCATCGGCATCGCCCCGGGCGCCAACATGAGCGACTCCGTGGCCATGTTCGAGGCCACGCACGGCACGGCGCCCAAGTACGCCGGCAAGGACTACGTGAACCCGGGCTCGGAGATCCTCTCGGCGGAGATGATGCTGCGCCACATGGGCTGGACCGAGGCCGCGGACCTGATCATCTCCTCGCTGGAGAAGGCCATCCAGTCCAAGAAGGTCACCTACGACTTCGCCCGGCTGATGGAGGGCGCCACCCAGGTCAGCTGCTCGGGATTCGGGCAGGTGATGATCGACCAGATGTGACAGGGCACGGCCCGCAGGGCGGCCCATGTCCTGTCATCCTGGCGAAAGTCAGGATCCCGCCGCAGTCGCAGAGCCGCCCCTTCCGGGCGGCTTTTTCTTTGTCCGGAGACCCCGGGTGTTCCACAGAATAAAATGATGCTTCGCATCGTGCCCAGCGCCGACCCCGTCCACTTTTCCTGAGAGACATGCCCGTGGCTGCCGACCGTTCCAAGATCATCTACACGCTGACCGATGAAGCGCCGTACCTCGCGACGCATTCGTTCCTGCCCATCGTCCGCACCTTCGCCTCGGCGGCCGGCATCGAGGTCGTGGAGAGCGACATCTCCGTGGCCAACCGCATCCTGGGCGAATTCCCCGATTTCCTGAAGGACGACCAGAAAGTCCCGAACACGCTGGCGGAACTGGGCAAGAAGACGCTGCAGCCCGACGCCAACATCATCAAGCTGCCGAACATCAGCGCTTCCCAGAACCAGCTGGTGGCCGCCATCCGCGAGCTGCGCGCCAGGGGCTACATGGTTCCCGAGTACCCCGAGTCGCCCAAGACCGAGGAGGAAAAGGCGATCCGCCAGCGCTACGCCAAGGTGCTGGGCTCCGCCGTGAACCCGGTCCTGCGCGAAGGCAACTCCGACCGCCGCGCCCCCAAGGCCGTCAAGGAATTCGCCCGCAAGAACCCGCACAGCATGGCGGAGTGGAGCCCGGCCTCGCGCACCCACGTCTCGCACATGGTCGGCGGCGACTTCTACGCCAGCGAGAAGTCCCTGACGCTGGACAAGGCGCGCGACGTCAAGATGGAGCTGATCACGAAGTCCGGCAAGACGGTCGTGCTCAAGCCCAAGGTCTCGCTGCTCGAAGGCGAGATCATCGACTCGATGTTCATGAGCAAGAAGGCGCTGATCGCCTTCTACGAGAAGCAGATCGAGGACGCCAAGAACACCGGCGTGATGTTCTCGCTGCACGTGAAGGCCACGATGATGAAGGTCTCGCACCCCATCGTGTTCGGCCACTGCGTGCGCGCCTTCTACAAGGAAGCCTTCGAGAAGCACGGCAAGCTGTTCGACGAGCTGGGCGTGAACGTGAACAACGGCATGGCCAACCTGTACGACAAGATCTCCACGCTGCCGCAATCGCAGCGCGACGAGATCCAGCGCGACCTGCACGCCTGCCAGGAACACCGCCCGGCGCTCGCCATGGTCGATTCGGCCAAGGGCATCACCAACTTCCATTCGCCCAACGACGTGATCGTCGACGCCTCGATGCCGGCCATGATCCGCGCCGGCGGCAAGATGTACGGCGCCGACGGCCGCCTGCACGAAGTGAAGGCGGTGATCCCCGAGTCGACCTTCGCCCGCATCTACCAGGAGATGATCAACTTCTGCAAGTGGCACGGCAACTTCGACCCGAAGACCATGGGCACCGTGCCCAACGTCGGCCTGATGGCGCAGCAGGCCGAGGAGTACGGCTCGCACGACAAGACCTTCGAGGTGCCGGAGGACGGCGTCGCCAACATCACCGACCTGGCCACCGGCGAGGTGCTGCTGTCGCAGAACGTGGAGCAGGGCGACATCTGGCGCATGTGCCAGGTGAAGGACGCCGCCATCCGCGACTGGGTGAAGCTGGCCGTCACGCGCGCGCGCAACTCCGGCATGGAAGCCGTGTTCTGGCTGGACAACTACCGCCCGCACGAATCCGAGCTGCGCAAGAAGGTCGAGAAGTACCTCAAGGAGCACGACACCAGCGGCCTGACCATCAAGGTCATGAGCCAGGTGCGCGCCATGCGCTACACGCTGGAGCGCGTGATGCGCGGCAAGGACACTATCAGCGTCACCGGCAACATCCTGCGTGACTACCTGACCGACCTGTTCCCGATCATGGAGCTGGGTACCAGCGCCAAGATGCTGTCCATCGTGCCGCTGATGGCCGGCGGCGGCATGTACGAGACGGGCGCCGGCGGTTCCGCGCCCAAGCACGTGCAGCAGCTGGTGGAGGAGAACCACCTGCGCTGGGATTCGCTGGGCGAGTTCCTGGCCCTGGCGGTGAGCCTGGAGGACGAAGGCATCAAGACCGGCAACGCGAAGGCCAAGATCGTCGCCACGGCGCTCGATGCCGCCACCGGCAAGCTGCTGGAGAACAACAAGGGCCCCTCGCCCAAGACCGGCCAGCTCGACAACCGCGGCAGCCAGTTCTACCTGACCCTGTTCTGGGCGCAGGAACTCGCGGCGCAGACGCAGGACAAGGAGCTGGCCGCGCGCTTCGCGCCGCTGGCCAAGGCGCTGGCCGAGAACGAGAAGAAGATCGTCGACGAGCTCAACGCCGTGCAGGGCAAGCCGGTGGACATCGGCGGCTACTACTTCCCGGACCGCGAGAAGGTGAGCGCCGTGATGCGTCCCAGCGAAACCTTCAACAAGGTGCTGGCGTCGGTGCAGGGCTGACCGGCCCCGGCAGGCCCGTCCCGGGCCACGCGCGAAAGCCGCCTGCGGGCGGCTTTTTCGTGGGCGCGCCCTCCGCTGGGGCGGGCGCCGCTCCGATCAGGCCTCGGGGCCGTGGGCGCCGCTGGCGTGGAACTGCGGCGCGCGCACCTTGGGCTGGCGCGGCGGGCGCTCGCCGGCGGGAGAAGGCTGCGTCTGGATGGGGCCCGGCTGCGCCTGGATGTTCTGGGCGAGCTGGCCCTTGGGGCCCTGCTGGATCTCGAAGCTGACGCGCGAACCCTGCTTCAGCGTCTTGAAGCCTTCCATGGTGATCGCGGAGAAATGCGCGAACACGTCCGAGCCTCCCCCGTCCGGCTCGATGAAGCCGAAACCCTTGGCATCGTTGAACCACTTGACTGTTCCGGTCGCCATGATGCGCGCCCCCGTTTCCTGTTCCCTCAATGGCGCGCGAGTGTCCTTGAAGACCGCTCAGCTGTCAATATTTTCACTTATGGACATGCAAGTGCGCGTCGCCAAACGATTTCTGCTCATCGGGCTCGCGCCGCAAACGGCCTCGTTCGCCCATCTCGGCCTTGTCGCTTGAATGTGACGGGACCGTCTCCATTTCACCTTGGGTCGGCGAGCAGGTTTTTCGCTCGATAGAATGATTTTCATGGCCAGTCAGACACCTCTCCCGCCCCCGGCCGGACCCGCCATCCGGCCGTCGGACGAAGACGGCGGATCGGTGGTCGCGGAGCGGAAGACCCAGAAGACCAAACCCCCGCAGATGTACCAGGTCGTCATGCTGAACGACGACTACACGCCCATGGAATTCGTGGTCGTGGTGATCCAGGAGTTTTTCAACAAGGACAGGGAGACGGCCACGCAGATCATGCTGAAGATCCACCTGGACGGAAAAGGGATCTGCGGCGTCTATTCGAGGGACGTCGCGGCGACCAAGGTCCAGCAGGTCCAGGAGGCGGCCCGCCAGGCGGGGCATCCGCTGCAGTGTTTGAGTGAACCGGTCGAATGAGCGGGACTCAGAGGTACAGAACGTTTTGAACGACAGGCAGAAGGAATTCTCATGATTGCCCAGGAATTGGAAGTCAGCCTCCACATGGCCTTCGTGGAAGCGCGTCAGCAGCGCCACGAATTCATCACGGTGGAGCATCTGTTGCTGGCCCTGCTGGACAATCCCAGCGCGGCCGAAGTGCTGCGTGCCTGCAGCGCGAACATCGACGACCTGCGCAAGTCGCTGGCGAACTTCATCAAGGACAACACCCCGCAGGTCGCGGGCACGGACGACGTCGACACCCAGCCCACGCTGGGGTTCCAGCGCGTCATCCAGCGCGCGATCATGCACGTGCAGTCCACCGGCAACGGCAAGAAGGAAGTCACCGGCGCCAACGTGCTGGTCGCCATCTTCGGCGAGAAGGACTCGCACGCCGTGTACTACCTGCACCAGCAGGGCGTCACGCGGCTGGACGTGGTGAACTACATCGCCCACGGCATCAAGAAGAGCGACCCGCCGGAGCCGGCGAAGTCGGGCGAGAACGCGTCCTCCGAGGAGGGCGAGGGCGGCGAAAAGAACGAGAAGGCCTCGCCGCTGGAGCAGTTCACCGTCAACCTGAACCAGCAGGCCAAGGACGGCAAGATCGATCCGCTGATCGGCCGCGAGTACGAGGTCGAGCGCGTCATCCAGATCCTCTGCCGCCGCCGCAAGAACAACCCGCTGCTGGTGGGTGAGGCCGGCGTGGGCAAGACCGCGATCGCCGAAGGCCTGGCCTGGCGCATCGTGCAGAAGGACGTGCCGGAGATCCTGGCGGAGTCCAACGTCTATTCGCTGGACATGGGCGCGCTGCTGGCGGGCACCAAGTACCGCGGCGACTTCGAGCAGCGCCTCAAGGGCGTGCTGCGTTCGCTCAAGGACAAGCCCAACGCGATCCTGTTCATCGACGAGATCCACACCCTCATCGGCGCCGGCGCGGCGTCGGGCGGCACGCTGGACGCGTCCAACCTGCTCAAGCCGGCGCTTTCCAGCGGCGGGCTGAAGTGCATCGGCGCGACCACGTTCACCGAGTACCGCGGCATCTTCGAGAAGGATGCGGCCCTGTCGCGGCGCTTCCAGAAGGTCGACGTGGTCGAGCCCAGCGTGGAGCAGACGGTGGAGATCCTCAAGGGCCTCAAGAGCCGCTTCGAGGAGCACCACAGCGTGAAGTACGCGGCCAACGCCCTGCAGGCCGCCGCCGAACTGAGCGCCAAGTACATCAACGACCGCCACCTGCCGGACAAGGCCATCGACGTGATCGACGAGGCCGGCGCCGCCCAGCGCATCCTGCCGGTGAACAAGCGCAAGAAGACCATTTCCAAGGCCGAAGTCGAGGAGATCGTGGCGAAGATCGCGCGCATCCCGCCCGCGTCCGTCAGCAACGACGACCGCAGCAAGCTGCAGACGATCGAGCGCGACCTCAAGAGCGTGGTGTTCGGCCAGGACAAGGCCCTGGAGGTGCTGGCTTCCTCCGTGAAGATGGCGCGCTCGGGCCTGGGCAAGGCCGACAAGCCGATCGGCGCCTTCCTGTTCTCCGGCCCCACGGGCGTCGGCAAGACGGAGGCGGCGAAGCAGCTGGCCTACATCATGGGCATCGACCTGATCCGCTTCGACATGTCGGAGTACATGGAGCGCCACGCGGTGTCGCGCCTGATCGGCGCGCCTCCGGGCTACGTGGGCTTCGACCAGGGCGGCCTGCTGACCGAGGCCATCACGAAGAAGCCGCACGCGGTGCTGCTGCTCGACGAGATCGAGAAGGCCCACCCGGACATCTTCAACGTGCTGCTGCAGGTGATGGACCACGGCACGCTGACCGACAACAACGGGCGCAAGGCCGACTTCCGCAACGTGATCATCATCATGACCACGAACGCGGGCGCCGAGAGCCTGAACAAGTCGACGATCGGCTTCACGAACGCGCGCGAAGCGGGCGACGAGATGGCCGACATCAAGCGGCTGTTCACGCCGGAGTTCCGCAACCGCCTGGACGCGATCGTCAGCTTCAAGCCGCTGGACGAGCAGATCATCCTGCGCGTGGTCGACAAGTTCCTGCTCCAGCTGGAGCAGCAGCTCGCCGAGAAGAAGGTGGAGGTCACCTTCACCGACAACCTGCGCAAGTACCTCGCCAAGAAGGGCTTCGATCCGCTGATGGGCGCGCGTCCGATGCAGCGCCTGATCCAGGACACGATCCGCCGGGCCCTGGCCGACGAACTGCTGTTCGGCCGGCTCACCGAAGGCGGCCGCCTGACGGTGGACATCGAGCTGAAGACCGACGAGAAGGGCACCGAGACCGCGGACGTCCAGCTCGACATCCAGCCGCTGCCCAAGAAGGAAGGCAAGGCCAAGCCGGAGCCGGAGGAGATCTCCAGCGACGGGCAGTAAGCTACGCTGCGCACGGAAAGCCGCCCTCGGGCGGCTTTTTTCAAGGAGACGCCATGCCGCCCGAACCCTGGACCGACGGACCGCCCGCGCGCCTGCTGCTGGCCACCGACCTGAGCGCGCGCTGCGACCGCGCCACCGAGCGCGCGCTGCAGTTGGCGCAGCAGTGGAACTGCGAGCTGGTCGCGCTCACCGTCGTCGAGCGCCCGCAGATGCCGGACCAGGCGCTGGACTGGCTGCAGCAGGAGGGCGATCCCGACGGCGAGCTGTACGTGCGGCGCCTGCTGGCGCGCGACCTGCAGGCCCTGGGGCCGCGGGCTCGCGTCGAGATCCTGCGCGGCGACGTGGCGCGTGCCATCCGCTCGCGCGCCGAGGCGCTGGACGCGCCGCTGGTGGTGCTGGGCGTGGCGCGCGACGAACCCTTCGGCCGCCTGCTCGCCGGCTCGACCGCCGAGGAACTGGCGCGCTCACCCACGCCGCTGCTGCTGATGGTGCGCAACCGGGCGCACGATCGCTACGGGCGCATCCTCGTGGCGACCGATTTCTCCGACGCCTCGCGCGCGGCGCTGCACGCGGCGCTGCGGCTCTTCCCCACGGCGGAGATCGTCCTCTACCACGCGCACGCGCTCGCCTTCGCGGGCATGGTGGCGGACAGCGCCTCGCAGCAGGCGGCGCTGGCCGTGGAACAGGACGAGGCGCCGCGCTTCCTGGCCGGCAGCGACCTGGCGCCCGCGGACGCCGCGCGCATCCGCGTCGTCGTGGAGTCGGGCTCCGTGGAA